>CAZQEN010000077.1:13542-24150 GCA_964591605.1 uncultured Planctomycetales bacterium | reverse complement strand
CGACACCTAGTTGGCACTGAGAGCGTGTTTGAGGACCGTGAAGGAACTCCGCCCCGGTCCGACGGACGGGGGTGGGGGACCGACGAAAACGGTGAATGTCGATTCCCTCGGCCCCCCATCCCGCACTACGCGCCGGCAGGGGGCAGCACTCTGCGACATGCTCTGAAGGCAGCACATCCGGTGCTGGAGAGGATGGAAACCGTATGCGATGGCCTGTCTGTGCCGTGCTTTTGTTCTCCGCCGTTCCCGCTCTGGCGGATACCGTAGCCGTAGCGCCCAGCGCGACGGTGATTCCACAGGGCGGAACGGCGTCCTTTACCGTGTCGGTCACCCCGGGCACCTACGTGCAGACCGTGACTGTGACGTACGGAGGTGAATCCGGCCAGGACCAGTTCAGCTACGCCCCCTGCGTGGCCTGGCGGCAGTTCAACACGCCGGCCCGCAACAAAGTGGTCACGGCCACGGTGAGCTACACCAATGGCAGCCCTGATGACGTGGCCACCGTGACCATTGATGTGGTCGGCGTGAGTCTGACCGGTCCCGCCTCGCCGCTGCGGGGCTGGCCGTGCACGTACACGCTCAAGGCGCTGCCGACGGGAACGCCGATCACGCGGTGCGACTGGACCTATGGCGTCAACTCATACACGGACCTGAACGGCGACGGGAACGACACCAGCACATGGGCCGGGCCGATGGTCGTGTCCGATACGATCCAATGCAGCGTCGTCGTGCTGGGCATCACCCTCCCGGTCAGCAAACAGGTGATCGTGGCCAACCGCAACTGGTCGACACCGGTCACCTGTGCTCAGGACAACGAGCCGGAGTGGGGTGATGCCCCCACGCCCGGCGCAGACCTCGGACTCAATCGCGACCGGGACAGCAACACGCAGAGTTACGTCTTCGTCCCCCGCAACGGATCCGATTTCACGCCGGCGGTCACCCGCACCTGTGTTTCCACCGGTCCCTGCACGGGCTGGTGGTACGTGGTCGCCACCACGCTCAAGTGTCAGCGGGAGACCGTGATCAACCGCTACATCAAGCCCGACGCTCCCACCCTGGGCGGTTCCACGTTCGCCGGAGTCAACGGCAACTGCTTCGGCCCCGCCGATTTCCTCCAGGCCGTCAAGAATCACGAATATCGCGGCAGCCCCGATACGCCGCGATCCCTGAGGGGACATCAGGGCCGGATCGAGAACGCCGTGCAGTTGGACTTCTATGCCGATCCCCGCAGGCACATCGAGCCGCTCTGCGCCCGCACCCAGCCGGATCTGCTCGCTGATGTGAACGACACCGTTCTGGGCGACGAGTGGTATGTGATCGGCTTTGCCGGTGACGAAGTGTCTCTGGCCGGGGAGGGCGCGAACTGGGGTTACGAGCCGACTTCGCTCGGACAGGGAGGCAACTCCCGCTGGCTGGGTTCGGACTGGTCTTATGACTGTGCGTATGGACCGGAGACTTTCTAACCGGGGAAGGATAACGAACGATGCGATTTGCAGTCACCTTGTTTTTCGGCGGTCTTCTTCCGTGGATGGCGGCCGGTCAGACCGTCCAGACCACCGTTCCCGAAGCGACGGCGGAGCTGTCCGATCCGGCGGCGGCCTCCCGGCTCAGAGACCTCCTCCGCAACGGATCATCGCAGGAAATCCAGCGCGTGCAGTCGGAACTCGCCTGGCAGCTTCAGTCGGCACAGACGCCGATCGAGATCCGCCGGGCCAGTTTGACGCTCTCTGCCGCCCCGACGGATCAGGCGGTGCTGATTCTGGTCGGACGTCTGCAGCAGCCGGGCCCCGAAGCGCTGACCTGTGCGCTCTGCGACGGTCTGGGCCGGCTTCTGCAGGGCCGGCTGCCGGTGAGCGAGTCTGCCCGGCAGGCGGCCGCCCAGGTGCTCGGGCCGATCGCCGCCGCTCCCGATTCGCACTCCCGAGTCGTCGAGTCGGCCATGCTCGCCATCGCCGCCATGCGCGGCAGCGGGCTCGATCTGCTGCTGGATGTACGCCAGCGCCGGGCCACGCCGGCGGATGGGTTCTTCACCTGTCTGGCTGCAACCCGGGATCCGCGGGCGCTGGTCGAGCTGCGCAAAGCGCTGGGCGGCGGCGCGCTGCCCGAAGGGCGGCGGATCGAGATCATCCATGCCATCGGCCAGTTGTTCGCTTCGGCCCGGCAGGAGGCGCTGCCCATCGATGCGGCCGAGCAGGCGGCCTGCCTGTCCCTCGTTCTGTCGGAATGGTCCAACACCGCCAGCTCCGATCAGCTCCAGAGCGTCGCCCTGCGGACGCTCTCTCAGATGGCTCCGCAGGATCGTTACGTTCGAAGCGCCGTGCGGGCGGGGCTTCTGGCGGGGTCGGAGGAACGGCGGGAGCGGGCTTTGGAGGCAATCTACCTGGATGAAACCGCACCCGATCCGGAGACGGTGCGGATAGTCGAAGCGCTGGCGATCTCTGACGAGAGGCCCGATTTCAGGGAGCTCGCCAGGGCCATTCTGTGCAGGGCCCATGCAGAGGCATGTCTGAATGTTGAGTGAAGTAGCCCAGGGAGTCCTGACCTGTCAGCAGCCCACACCGATTCGGGAACCGACCGCCGGTCCCCCGGGGATTCCGCGCTCACGGGCCCCGGCGGGGGGATCCCGGGGGGAACGTGTTCGCCGCGTCCTGCGCATTCTTCTGCAGCTTCTTTTTCATCCGGAGGCTCTCACCCTCGATGATCTGATGCTGCTGCTCGGCGTGAGTCGGCGGACGGTGTACCGGGATATTCAGTTGCTGCGGGAGATCGGGTTGCCCCTCCTGTTCGACCACAAACGCGGACACTATTGCCTGCTGGACACCGAAGGCGCCTCGATCGTCCCGGCCACCGTCGCCTCAATCGAAGGCGCTCTGTCGGCCGGACCACCCCCACGAGCTCCGGACACCGCCCAACGGCCGGATCACTGGCCCTTCAACTGGGAGGAGTCGGTGGCCCTCCTGGCCCTGCTTCGGGCAGCGCCGGTCCCGGAAGGGACAGAATGGCGATCGATTCTTCAAGACATTGACGGAGAGCTGAAGCAGCGCATCCAGCGGGTGTTCGGGCGAAAGTCGGGCAGCATCGCCGCCCATGCCGCGCTCCTGGCGTTCAAGCCCCACCTGTCGGTGGCGGCCCTGCGCAGCAGTATGGAGCGCTTCTGGAAATGTCGGATGGATCCAGATTATCGTTGACATGCGCCGACCGGCCGGGCACACTTGCGTAAAGTGAGCCTTGAGCGGAGGGGCCGGAGGATGCGGCGCGCCTGTTGGGCTTTGGTCTGTCTGGGACCCATGCTCTGCGCATGGACCGACCCGGTCGCCGACACGCACGAATCGGCAACGCCGCCCGCCCTGGATGTGGTCGACCTGACGGTCATCGTTCGGCCGGAGACCGTGGACTTCTTCGTTCACCTCAACCCTGATACGACTTTGCCGGGCGATGCCGATCAACTGAGCGGCTTCATCGATCTCGATACCGACCACGACCTCGAAACGGGCTCTCCGTCGCACCTGGAACAGTTTGGATGGGAGCCCTTTCCTCCGATCGGAGCCGACTTTTTCGTCACCCTCTACGCGTGGGGTGATGCCGAGGTCTCCAGGCTGGATTCGGGTATCCCGACGACGGTGGGGACCTATCCGATCAGCCGGAGTGAGTTCGGGGTGAGCTGGACGGTGCCACGCTGCTACGCCGGACCGGTGACTTCACCCGCCTGCATCACCGCGCCGATGGACGTGGTGGCCCTGATCGGAAACGGGGACGGCATGCCGACCGACCGCATCCCCAATGACGACGCGGCCCTGACCGCCTCGTGGCGCTGCGATTTCGATCTGAACGGGCTCGTCGACGCAGACGACCTGGGCCATCTATCCGGCTGCCGGAGCGGCTCGAAGGTTCCGCAGCCATTGCCGGCCTGTCAGGATGCGGATCTTGATGGCGACGGCGACGTCGACCTGGACGATTTCGGACTGTTTCAGCGATGTTGGGGCGCCCAATAGAGATTCCCGGCATGTCTGCCCATCGCCGCATGGCTGCCTTCACGCTCACCGAGGTGCTGGTCGTGGCGGCGGCCATGGCCCTGTTGCTGGCGATCCTGTTACCGTCTCTGGCGCGAGCCCGTCTGCACATGGCGCGTTTGTCCTGTGCCAGCAATCTGAAAACATTCGGAGAGGCCCTCAACTACTACCGGATCAACCAGGGACGATATCCGCTGCCGGGGGATCTCAAGCCTCTGCAGCGCCCGCATGACTATCCCGGTCGCTGTATCGGTCCGACTCGCTGCCGGGTGAATCCCTGCGGCGACCGCTGGTCTCTCCACAGCCTCGGCGACGTCGCCCAATTGCTGGTTTCCGCTTACCTGGTCCGCCCCGACCCCCTGTTCTGCCCGATCAGTCTGCAGCGGGACCGCCACGCATCCCGGCCCTATGAACGGCAGCTCAATGGATACCTGAACCCCATCTGGAAGACGACCGGCAACACCTCCTATATCTACCTGGCGGGCATCCGGATGCCGTTCACCGATGACGGCGGGAGACCGACCTTTCAACCCGCCACCGAGTCGCCCGATCGTGCGGTGAATCGCGCCAGTCCCCGCACGGTTCTGGCCGGTGATCGGACCGTCGAGTTCAAACCCAAGGTCAAGAGCGTCCCCGGCAGCAATCATTCCCGCGAAGGCGGCTGGTTCTGCTATACGACGGGCGACGTGCTTTGGCGCGATTGGGCACTGCTCTCACCTCATCCGGCCGTCAACACCTACATCTGGTACTGGCCCCGGCTGTCCGGGCCCCGGGACTAAGCAGGAACGCAGAAAGATTCATCCGGGGTGGCATGGGTCCCGGCGCGCCGGGACCCATGCCACCCTGTTCGAGAGTGTCAATCATTCTGCGTTCATACTCAGCCGGAACCCCGTCTCGTGCCTCCACGCCGGAGTCCCTTCCAGCTTGACCCTGTGGCAGTGGCCTTCCGCGGCCCTGACCCCAGCCGAACCTCCAGCGGGAGCGGCTAGGCGAAATCCCTCACGGGCATGCGTGAGAAGCCCCTGTGAAACGCTTTCTGTGAAGAGAATGAGCTTGATACGGTTCACAGAGCTTACGGGCAGCCTTCGCCCCAGATGCCCCCAGATGTCCCATCCTGCCGGTGACGATAGGAAGACACCCCAATCCGCAGTCGATTCAGATACCAGACACGGATTTGAAGGTCGTGGCACACCTGCTGCTAATGAGAAACTGTGTTGCGGTGGTGCGGTCAAACGCCTCAGCAACCTGGGCGTGTGTGAACACGACCAGCAGACGGAAGCAGTTTTCGGGCGTTCAGGGCATTCTGTGAGGTGTTTGGCAGGGTGCCATTCAGCTTGACCGGCGGTTTCAGGGGAGCATGGAGTCGCACCAGGATCGCTGCGGTCGAGGCAGTCTGGGATGATGTCTCGACCGCGCTGACCGCCGGAAGCCCGGATCATCAGGAACGCAGTGGCGGCGGACGGCCGCGCCCGTGCCACGGATTGAGGAGATCAGAAGTACACAACAGAACATTCAGGCGCTGACAGCCTTACGCGGGTCATCGACGCTCCAATCCCTTCTGCTGCAATCCCCCCTCTCCGGCCCGAACCAGGAGGGAGTCGTTGACCCGCACCTTTTCCTCCGCTGCGTCGTTCTCGAACTGCCTGTGTGGAGTTCCAGAACGACGCAGCTTTTTGTCCGGCAACCTCATCCATGCTCATCAGATTCTGGAGCGGGCCGTCGCGGTGTCACAGATTGCGGGCAGGACGCACCCGACCCCCGTGGTCGCACCGGTTTCCTCGGTCGCGCCCGGTCATTGACTCATCCCCGAGATGTCCTCAGTCGGGTCTTGCCCTCGCCTGCCTCCGGCAACATGAACGCATCCCCAACAGCCGGCTTGCGGTCCTGAAAGGCTTGAGGTAGCTTCATCGCCGTTCGGTCCGCCTCTCACGTCGAATGGGTTCATGTCCTTTTGCGGAGGTACGCCCATGTACCGTTGTCTGACCGTTTCCCTCATGTGCTGTGCGCTCGCGACCCCTGTTCTGGGCGTCGCCGACCGGCGTTTCGACATCGCGACGTTCAACTGCACCCCGGAGGGCAGCCCCGACCACTTCTGTGAAGCCCAGTTCGACGCGTTGAACTGGACAAGCGCGAATGGGCACTTCCTGGCAATGGGCACCGACAACCGCCGGGCCGACGTCAACGGTGCGGGGAACTTCCTGGCCGCCTACTACAACGACCTCAGCGGCCTGTACGGCACATATGACGGCATCCAGGCGGCCCAGCAGATCGAGAACTACGTTCTGGCCAACTTCACGAACACCGGCGTCAAGACCAAGTGGGTCATCCTCAACGAAATCTCGGCCGGCCTGTGGCCCAGTTCGTCGGCCTACCGCGCGTGGCTGCGCACGTGCATCTATCACGTCAAGAACACGCACAACCACGAGGTGATCCTCTTCTCGCCGTTTGACAGCCCCGGCGCCAACGGCGCGGACTGGGTGCCGCTGTCGGGCAACTGCTACATCGCCATCGAATGCTACCTCAGCGGGCAGGAGATCAACGCCACAGGCAATTCGCAGACGTGGTGCGAGAATCAGTACCGGGCGTCGAAGAACGCTTACATCAACCTCGGCGTCTCCGCGTCGAAGCTGTATCTGGCCGAGCATTTCGGCCAGACGCTCAGCGGCACCGGCTGGGGGCGCAGCGGCGTGAGCTACGCGGGGTGGGACAATGCCATCCGCGTCCGGGCCCGCGCCGCCCACGCGGTGGGTTTCGCTGGCTTCGTCGGCTATGCCTGGGGCAAGAACGCGATGGGCGTCAGCGAGGCCGACATGGTCCACTTCGAAGAAACGTACCGGCAGGAGATCCTGCCGTGAGGTCAGTCTCCGGCAGACCACCCGCGCAGGATTCTCTGTCTCGATACGATATCGTGCGGGGCATGCATCAGACCCCCGAGCGTCAGAGGGAGGCCTTGCCCGGGACCGGCAGATGCGGGCACAGGTGAGTCAGGCCCCTCGCTGACGCTTCGGGTGCTGATGACCCTTTCCCGGGTGGATCATCCAGCATCACCCGAGCAGACTTCGCTCCACGAAGAGCAACGGGTTCTCGGACAGGTTGCCGATCGCGATCTCGATGATGATCAGGTTGAGGTTACGGTCGAACACGTCGCGTGCGGGTCGCATTGCGCCGATGACGCTGCCGGTCCCGCTCCGGCCCGCGTTGCCCTCGGTCCTGCAAACGCGTAACTTCTTGTTTTCCTGACAAAGTTTCTGGAACCGCCGATGCATGCAGATGGATGCTGATGGAATGTGAGCCCTCTCTTCACCCGCGGAAGTACCCGATCATCGCCGCGGCGATCCAGGTGCGTCGGGTGCCGGGCTGCGGCTTCCTGGAGGCCGTTGATCAGGCAGCGCTCGCCTCGAATCTGCGCAATCTGTGAAATCTGCGGACAATGATCTGGATCCGCAGATTGCGCAGATTTCGCAGATGTCGTCGCCTGACTTCTGTCCCCTGTGCTCCGAACGCGCAACTTCCTTTTTTCTGGAAGAACCTTGCGAACACGCCTCAATCTCAAATCTCAGATCTCAAATCTCGAATCCGCTTCTCTGCGGGTTCAGCGGTTCTTCGTGAGCTTCTCTCATTGGGTTGCGGGCAATAGCCCGCGCTGTGTCTCTGCGTGAAGTACTTTCGCTGGGTTGCCGGCCATGCCCGCGCCAGGATCAACGGGCGGTCCGATCCGCCTTTAACGGAAATCCGCTGGTCGTTGTAGCCCCGGGGTGCTAATTTACCCCGGCGAAGGAGGCGAACCATCTGTCTTAACCAGCATGGCAGATGGTCGTGGCCCTCCATGACCCCGCAGACGCAGGGTCGATCCTGGTGTCGGGTGTGATCAGCGGGGTGTCCTCCTCCGTGGAGTTCAAGTTCAATGCGTGATCTGACGTATTCGTATCGTCGTGGTTCATCCGGGCTCCATGTGGCCTTCCTGCTCGGCGCCGCACTGATTTCGGCATCCCAGGCACCGGCGGTCGAGCGGTTTCGACGCCCGGCGCCGCAGGAGGATGCGGGGGAGCTGATCGCAGAGCCCACGCTCGGCCGTGCCGCCGGGCACGATCGCGCGGACCAGAGTCTGCACGTGATGGAGTGGGTGGCCAAACGCACCTGGCACGTTCTCGACCTGCCCTACGAGCGCAAGGACTTCACCGGCCCTCCGGATCTGGCGGGTGTGACATTCGATGAGGACGGCGCTCGGATCACCGCCACCGTCGCCCTGGCCGGCGTGCCGCTGCGCAACCAGGTCATCTCCTGCTCCATCCGGCAGGAAAAGGCGCCGATTCTCATCCTGCTGCGGTCAACCGACGCGTTCGGCGAGGTATTGATCGAGCTCGATCTGACCAGCGGCCAGGCTCAGGCGCGATCCGTAACCGTCAGCCGCTCGATGATCGGCGGCCAATCGCACTCCTCGCCGATGCCCGAAGAGTCGTCGAATCGGATCATCAAGGCCGGCACGCTTGCACCGGCCGGCGACGGCTGGCACGGCCTCAAAATCGAAACCCGCGGCAGCGCGATCAAGCTGTGGCTCGATGGCAAACTCATCTTTGAGTTCGACGACCCGGATCCGGCAGGCGGCAAATTCGGCTTCGGCTCGACCGGTACGGTTCGGGTACGCGATGTTGAACAGTCCGAGCTCATCACGCCCGCGGAAAAGGAGCGCCGCAACCGCTGTGATCAGGAGATGTACGCATTCTGCAAGGGGCTCGACGCCGAGTTCGACGGCGACGTCCGGCGGCGCAATCAGGTGGAGACGCAGACCGACAGCGTCCGCTGGACCTGGCCGGCGACGGGTGCGACCGCGGCGCTGACGGCTGTCGAGGGCGGCGTCCGCGCGACGGTCAAGGCCGGGCTGTACGGAAACGACACGCTCATCGACGGGCCGTTCCCGGACCTGACGATCATCGAAGAGAGCGGAAAGGTGTATCGCATCGATCCCGCGGGCAAACCCGCCATCGAGGCCGACGCGGCGGGCATTCGCATGCGTTTCGCGCTGCGCGACGATGCGGGCGCAGCGGCGACCGCGATGGTCTCGATCAGGCTCACGGTGCAGACCGTCTGGTTCTGGACGGTGAAGCTGCAGGCGCCGGAAGGCATCCGGACAAAAGAGATCCAGGCGTTTCTCGGTCTCGCACCGGCATTTCTGTCCGGCCCCTCGGACAAGCCGGCAGCGACGTACATGCGGCACAACAACAGGGCAGGTATCTACCTCAAGACGCTGGCTCCCGGTCACGCGCTGACTGAAGGCCGCCCCGACGGGCGCGACGCGCTGGGCATCCGCACGACGGATCCCGTGCTCCGGTTCGCGACGGTGATCCTGCCCGCCCAGCCCCTCAACAAGATCGGCTTCTCCAAGCGTATGGTGCATTACATCAAATACCCCGAGGGGCCCGTCCAGCACTGGCGGCGGATGCCCAGCTTTCAGGAGTACCCCGACAACGTGGACCTCGCCCGCTACAAGGGCCACGGCACCGATGCCATGGTCTGGCACCACACCTGGATCAGCAGCGACTTTCGCGACCGGGAGGGCTTTCTGGTCAACGAGCCGGAGATGCAGCGGGCCATGGCCGAGACGCACCGTCTGGGCATGACGACGATCGGCTACATCGGCGTGCTGCCCGGGCGAAGCAGCCTGCTGCGGATCGAGGACACCAGCGAATTCGGCGGCAAGCCGGGCTCGCCGACGTACCAGAAGAACTGGGACCTGCAGGATTCGACCTTCTACAACGTGGCGGGGCGCTGGCAGGACTTCCTGCCGTGGATGACCGACTACTGGTGCCGCGAGCACGGGCTCGACGGCTTCTACGTCGATGGGACGCTGGCGTACCTGAGCCAGGGAGCGCTCCAGGGCCCGCTGCATCCGGAGGACGCCGATCTCTCGCTCGACGAGATGCTGCACCGCCTGTATTACCGCGTCAAAAAGGTGTTCGAGCGCCACAAGGCGGGCTTCGGCCTCGAAACCTGGGGCGGCTCGCACCCGATGGTCAACGGCTTCTATGACTGCCAGATGATCGGCGAATCGTTCCAGGAGTGCCCGCCGGAGCGCTACCGCGATCAGTACAACGCGCTGCTGGCCGGGGCAACATACAAGATGTACGGCATGCGCGAGTCGTCGCAGAACCCTTACAACATCGCCATGGCCGCCGTGAACCTGAGCGACATCCAGGTCTGCAGCGGCAACGGAGCGTGGGGCGACGTCGCCGACACCACCGACACGTGGAAACGCGTCCGGCCGCTGTGGGACCTGCTCGAATCCATCGATTGGGACACCCTGATCGACGCCCGGCCGTGGTATGCGCAGGAGCTCGTCAGCGGCGAGGGCTTCTACGCCGGGAACTACACCGAACCGCGCCGCGCCCTGATTTTCCTGGCCAACCGCTCCGAGACGCCCGGCACCTTCACCATCAGAATCGACACCTCGCGCCTGCCGAAGGTCGGCGGACCCTGGCGGGCTCGTTATGTGCTGGGTCGATCCGGCGACATCGGCGTATTGACTGATCAGCCGCTCAAACTCGACCTGCCCGCCCTGCACGACGGGCCGATCGGCATCGAGTTGCGGGCCAGGTGAAAC
>CAZQEN010000077.1:0-13442 GCA_964591605.1 uncultured Planctomycetales bacterium | reverse complement strand
GTAGGGTGGGCTCCGCCCACCGTTCCATACGATCGTCACCGGCTGACGGTGGGCAGAATCGTAGGGTGGGCTATGCCCACCAATCCGTACGATTGCGGCCTCCCGATGGTGGGCAGAGCCCACCCTACCATCTGCACGATGGGCCGAACGGAATTGAGATCCGGCCGCAGGCGAGGTGACATGGTCCGTTGCCAGAAACGTAGGGTGGGCTCCGCCCACCGTTCCATACGATCGTCACCGGCTGACGGTGGGCAAAATCGTAGGGTGGGCTCCGCCCACCAATCCGTACGATTGCGGCCTCCCGATGGTGGGCGGAGCCCACCCTGCCATCCCAAGGAGATGCTCATGATTCGGCTCAATGCCCTGACCGTTGTGATCTGTCTGCTCGCCGTCGGACAGGGCGGATCGGCGCTGCCGGCTTCGCCGGCGTCCGGTTTCGATGCGAGAGAGTGGAAGCTCGTCTTCCAGGACGATTTCGAGCGAACCGAACTCGGCCCCGACTGGATCATCCGCGGCAAATGGGAGATCGTCGGCGGCCGGCTCAAGTACGGGCTCGATGGGCCGCACCTGGCCACGATCAACCGGCACTTCGCGGCGGACGTGCGCGTCGAATACGACGGCCAGGTGCCCGAGGGCGTCAAGCCCTGCGACCTCTCCATCGGCCTGGGCGTCGGCAGGTCGGGGGATCAGTACAACTTCGGCTATCTGCTCGCGTTCGGCGGCGGATACAACACCTTCAACCAGGTGATCGGCGGCCGGGCCATGGAGCGGGTGCAGATCCGCGACCCGGCCCGCAAGATCGAGTTGGGCAAAGTGCACCGCATCTGCGGCATGAAGGATGGCACCACCATCACCCTCGAGGTCGACGGCCAGGTGCTCATCACCACCACCGACAAGGACCCGCTGGGCGGCCCCGGCTTCGACATGGTCGGCCTGGTCACCTGGACCGGCATGCTCGTGGACAACGTCAGAGTCTACGAGCGCACAGTCAAAAACCCGCAGACACCGCGTTACGTCGAGTCGCTCAGGGGTCTGCCCCTCGTCCTCGACGACGATCGCCGGCTCTCCGCCTCGCGCCCCGACGTGGAGTCCCTGGCCCGCCGGGGGATCGAGCTGTTCAATGCGGGCCGGCCGCGGGAGGCGGAAGAGTTCTTCGCATCGCTCCCGGATCCGGAGGTGCGGGCGGCGGGCGTGGCGCATGCCGTCGGACACCTCTACTACGAAGCGTCCCCGGCCGATTTCGAGCGGGCGGGCCGGCTGCTGATCGATCTGGCCGCCGCCCATCAAGGCGACGAGCGGCTCGCCGACTACGCCGAACTCGGCCGCCGGGTGCAGGCGTTCGAGGTCCTGCGCTTTCAGGGCCAGCCCAGCGGCGAGCTGGCCGTCAGCGCGGCCCTGGCCATGGGTCGGGCGAACAACCCCTTCTACGACAAGGCGACGTTCTACAAGGCGCGTCTCGCCCGCGCCCACGCCATGGAGGGCGCCAACCGCGAGGTCCTCGCCCGCGCGACCGAGACCTTCCGCGCGCTCAAGAAGTGGTACCCCCAGAATCAGAGCCTGCGGGAGTTGACGGACGAGGAAATCCCCTGGGGCCGGGAGCTGATCGACGACGACTCGCCGGCCCCGGCCTGGGCCCGCTACCTGCGCGAGCTTTACGCCCGCCAGTGCGCGGTGCTCAACTGGTGGTTCACCAAGCGCCAGCGCAAAACCGGCGAGCTCGGCGGCGGCTGGGGCGACGACTGCGAGATCCTGCGCGACTGGGGCCCGCTGGCCGCGGTGTCCACGGGCGACCCGGCGATCGTGGCCGGCATCGAACGGCTCTGCGACGGCATCTGGGGCGCCGCGATCAACCCCGAGTTCGGAATCGGCGAGTTCGGCGACGCCGAGCATTCCGCCGAGCCCTCCGCCGACACACAACCCACGATGATGATCCTGCGCTGGGGCGACCCGCACTGGATCGAGCGGAACATGCGGTCGGCCAGAACCATCCGCGACATCTACATGGGCGTCGACCAGACCGGGCATTACCGGTTCAAGTCGGGCCACTACGGCGACGGCCGCGTGGGCAAGACGCCGCACGAAGAGGGCGACGTCCACTACAACACCCGCACCATGAAGCACCTCCAGCACCTGGCACTCTGGGGCAACCGCGAGGCGCGGCGCGTGTACCTGAGCTGGGTCGAGGGCTGGCGCAGCCAGACGATGACCGACTACCCCCGCAAGCCGGCCGGCGTCGTCCCCGGGCAGCTCTTCTACCCCTCGGGCACACCCATCCCGCCCGAGGGCACGACGCTCAAGGACTGGTCCACCGCCAATGCGCCCGAGCCCGATGCCCCGCCGGGCATGGGCAGCATGATCCAGGGCGCGTTCCTGGCCGCCTACCGGCTCACTGGCGATCCGAAATACCTGGAACCCATGTACCACTACTGCCTCTGGGGCTCCTATGGCCCGCTCATCCGCAACGACGGCCGCCTGAAGCCGGGCTCCCGCGAGTGGGTCATCTCCGGCCAGCAGGGCGACTCGCACACCGACACGATGGCCCTCTTCCGCTGGCTCAGCGGCGACCGCACCATGGAGGAGTACCTCCTGCGCTTCGCTGCGCCGTATCAGCGCTACCTGGTCACCAACGACCTGGACACCCTCATGAAGTCCGTCGAAAAGGCCGCCCGGTCGATGCGGGTCAACTTCCGGCTCATGACCGAGGAGCTGCTCCAGACCGACCGCGCCGGCCTGCCCGCCACGCGCGAGACGATCGGAGCGTATACCGGCGCGCTGGCGACCTGGCGCGACGGCCTCACGCCCACCATGGCGGTGACGTGGGAGGTGCCCGATCCGGACTTCGCCGCCCTGGTCGTGGCCGCCACCGACACACGCCTGCGCACCTGGGTCTACAGCTTCCACGACCAGCCGATCCGCGTCGGAATGCGCATTTGGCGGCTCACGCCGGGCGTCTATCAGGCGACGCAGGGCGAGATCCTGCCGGGCGAGTCCGTCAATCGCCGCTACGGCTGGAGCGAGCCGACGCGGTTTACTTATCGCCGCCGCCTCGACACGTACTACGTCGACGTGCCGCCCCGAAAGCCCTTCGCGATCGACCTGCGCCGGCTCAATCCGCTCGATGTGCCGCAAACCGCTCCCGACGCCGCCATCGCCGACCGCGACGTGTCGCTCGGTGCCCCGGATGTGCTGCTGGCGACGATGCACAGCATCGGCAGCGAGCCCCTGCCCGGCCTGACCGTCGCCCTGGAGGCCCGGCAGCCCGACGGCACCTGGAAGCGCGTGGCCGAGCGGAAAACCGGCCAACTCCCCGCCCCCGAACTCGACCCCGCCGTGCGGAAGTTCGAGTTCGTCGGATTTCCGAAGGCCCCGGCCTACCGCGTCGTTCTGGATGCCGATCAGAAGGTGGATGAGCTCTACGAAGGCAACAACACGGCCACGCTCCAGGTTGGCCCGCCGCGGGTGTCTGACGCTCCGCGACGGCCGTGAGAAAGCACCCGACGGATTCATCGCGAAAGCGCGAAAGAGCGGGATTGCGAAAAGAGCAATGGCCCGTGTGCCGTGCCGCGGACGCTGTACGGCAGAAACACCGACGCGCGGGAGGCCTGCATTCACCCATCCGCCACTAATCCGCGCAGGTCGTGACCACCGGGATGTCCGCACCCTTCAGGCACGCCAGGAATCTGTCCAGGTCTGAGCCGTCCACGTCGTCGTCGGAGTCGAGCCGGGCCCCGGCGCAGGAGGAGAGGTTCTGGGCGACGCCCGCGCCGCTCAGGCAGAGCTGAAATCTGGCGAAATCAGTGAGATCGACATCCCCGTCCGGCTCGAAGTCACATGGCGCATACGGCGGCGGCTGAACGGTGAGGTTCACCACGAGCGTCTGCGGACTGTTGCTCGCGTGCGTGCCGTTGAGCGTCACAGTCCCGGTGTACTGGCCGATCGCCAGGTACTGCGTGATGTAGCTCAGGATGATGGGGCCCGACGTCTCCCCCGGTTGCAGATAGACGCCCGTCGAGCTTTGAAAGAGCCACGTCGCATCGTCGCTGAACGTGATCTCCGAGGCCGTCCCCCCGGTGTTGCCGACGGTGAAGCTGTCGTTGGCGAGGTTGTTGCCGCGGACAACGCTGCGCGTGAGCGTGGCGGGGCTGCGCGTGATGACGGCCGGGTTGACCGGCTCGACGTCGTAGCCGACGCCGACGATGATCGCCAGCAGATCGCGGTTCGGCAGGGCGGTGGGGCCGTTGTACACCTGGCCGGCGGCATAGTTGTTGTTCTGCGTCACATACGCGTTGAAGCCGGTCTCGCTCGAAGAGGTGCACGCGTCGGGGCCGATCTGGGGCTCGATCCGCAGGGCGTACGCCTGCCCCGGCGTCACCGGCACGTCCTGCAGCCCCCAGTTGATGAGTACGGGGATGAACTCGATCGCCACCTGGCAGCGCCCGATGGCCGTCGGGCCGATCTGCGGGCCGCTCGGGCCGCCCTGCCGGATGCTCGCGCGGACCTGGTAGTGGCTCAGCCATTCGGCACGGATCGGGTACGCCTGCACGCTCACGATGCGGTTGATCCCCGGCGGCACGACGAACGTCTGAACGTGATAATCCGCATAGTTGCTGCAGTTCGTCACGCAGAACGCGTCGCTGTAGAAGCCGGGCGGCTCCTGAAGCGTCGGGCTGTTGAGGCCGCTCACCTGGTCGTAGTGGTAGACAGGCTGCGCCGGGTAGGGGACCACGCGCGACGGATCCGAGACGTACATCCACTGCGTCTCGAAGGAGTAGTATTTGCCCGCCTGCGGGTTCTGATAGTAAAACGTCGGCGACTGGTCGGTGGCCACGCCCGGGTTGAAGATTCGCACGTCATAGGCGAAGTTGCTCAGGTTGGTGTCGATCCGGCACCAGCCGTCGGCGTTGGCCAGGCCGAAGATGGCCAGGTTCGGGTTGGACTGGTTGGTCACGCCGATGTTCGCACCCTTCGTGCCGTCTTCGCGGAACAGGTGGTTCTCGATGGTGCGGTTGTTGGAGTTCACGTTGTTTCCGATCTGGCGGTAATACACCAGCAGCCAGCGCGGGGCGGCCAGCGTCGGACCGGCGGTCAGCGTCACATAAACCATCACCGCGCAGGTCAGGCACCCGCTCCACGTCCGGCGCGGGCGTGATATCAGATGTCGGGTCATGTCTCCTCCCGTGGTCTCAGTTGGGCGGTATGCAGGTCGGACTGGGCGTGAGATTCGAGCCGCTCATGCAGCCCGCGAAAAGGGTCACGTCCTGCAGATCGACGTCGTTGTCCGCGTCGAGCCGCGCCTGGAAGCAGGACTCCAGCGGCTGCTCGAAGCCGACACCGGTCATGCAGAGCTGGAACTCGCCGAAGTCTTCCTGGTCCACGTCTCCGTCGCCGTTGAAATCGCCCATCGCGGGCGTCCGGAAGAAGACGCTTCCCGCCTGCGAGAACTCGGGGTAGACGGCCGTGCCCGACCGCACGCGGTAGTAATACGTCTGTCCCGATACCAGGCCGGTCAGCGTCACGCTGTGCGCGCTCACCGGCGCCGGGTCGCTGACCGTCTGGCCGTAACTCGTGGTCGGACCGAAATCGACCGCGGAGTCGAGCAGGTGATCGGTCGACCAAGTGATGGTCGCCCGGGTCGGGCCCAGATTGGTCACCTGCACGTTGTCGATAGCGTCCGCATCTTCATAGCCCAGGAAGAAGTCGTCGACCACGCTCACCATGTGGCCGCGGCTCGGGTCGTAGAGCAGATCGATGTTCACCGCGACGTTCAGCCGCACGTGATCGGTCCCGCCCGGTGGAAGCAGCCGGAAGCGAGGATTCCACACCGAGCCGGCATTGCGGTCGAAATCGCACATATTGGCCGCGTTGCGGCAGATCGGCCAGCCCAGGTCGAAGGTCTGGTTGCCGATGGGCGTCGAACCGGTCAGGTACTCGACCACCATCTGCATGCTCGCGCCGATTTTGCCGAGCTGCCTGGCCCGATAGTTGTTGAAGTTCTGTGCGTCCTGGCCCCAGTAGCACATCAGCGTCAGCGGCGTGCCGGGCGAGGCATAGTTGACGATCTGGGTGAAGGTGAAGCCGTCTCGGATCCAGTCGTTCAGGTAGGTGACGTAGCCGTAGGTCCGAAGCCCCCCGTAGAAGGGACGAAACCCTCCATGATCGAAGCCGTCACCGTAGAGATTGCCGATGTCGAACGGGGTGAACCCGCTGTACGGAAATGGCCAGGGTGACGGCCGCTGCCAGCCGTAGAACTGGGCCACACTCGCATCCTGCTCGAAGTCCCCGTTGACCAGAAGCTGCCCGCCGCCCGGGGACTTCATGATGGCGAAATGCGCGTTGTCGATCGCGACCTTCGTGCCGTAAGAAGCGGGGGTGGAGGCCGGTGCCCAGGTATAGCCGAGGGCACGGAACCGCAGCCCCACCGCCCCGACCGGGACTTTCCCGTAACCCGACACGCGCTCGAAGGAATTCGGTTCGCCCGAGAAATCCCGCAGGCAGTAGTGCCGCTCCATCGCATTGTTCTCGGTCCAGGCCGCATTATTGGTGTTCGCGTAGAAGAAAATCTCCCAGCCCCCGTTTTCCTCCTTACGTTCGTCCGTCGCGTCGTTGTCGAAGCCGCCTCCGCCGAGCCAGTCCCACGCTTCGTACCACGGCCCGCCGCTCAGCAGCACGGGGTTGACGATGTCCTGATAGAGCAGGATGCGCCCGCTGTTCTGACCCAGGTTGAGGCCCTGGAAACCGGTGGTGCCGGGGCTGAAGCCCAGCGGCCGCTCGGCGACCATCTCGGCCGGCGCGCTCCATGAGCTGGCATCGAAGCGGATGTCCCCCGGCCCGCGGACCTGCTTCCAGGGCGACTGGGGCGCCAGCACGTAATAGCCCAGACCGGCATCGTAGCTGTAGGTCTCGAAACCGGGGTCGGCCAGCCGATTGGGCCACGCCCGCGCCGCACCGGGGCCAGACAGCAGCAGCAGGACCGCGGCCGCCGCCCGCCGCCCGGAGTGTGCATGAGTTTCCGACAGGAATGATTTCATAAACTTGCCCGGAGGACTCCGCGCGCCTGATCGTACCGTCATCATACCATCCACCCGACCGAGGTTGAACCGGTTTTTCCCTTGATTCTTCAGGCAGGTCGGGTATGCTGACACCGAGTGGGAGCGACAGGCTGCCGCCACAAACGTTGGCAGCCGTCATGGGCAGCCTCCCCTGACCCATCTCAGGACCGATACCCGGACGGGGGCGAGGAGCCATTTCTCTGATCGACCCATTCGCGATCGTGCTCACTCCGGCGGGACGTGGTCTTGGGCATAGCTGGTTGGTCTCTCAAAGGAGGTTCTGGACATGCGCAGCGCCATCCTTCCCGTCGTGTGCGCCCTGGCCGTCGCAACCGGGGCCGTACCGTCGTTCGCCCAGTGCGGCCACACGGTGACCAGCGTTTCGCCGACGGTCCTCGGTCGGACGCTCAACCCCGCCAACTGCGCCACCCGCATCGGCGGAAATGTCGCCGATGGAGATGTACTTCGTTTCGACACCGGGGGGGTCAATCGCGGGTACGAGTTCGATTTCAACGGCTCGGTGACGCCGGGCAACGTGCCGGTTCCGCTCACCGCTCTGGACAACGTCACCGCGACGCGTGCCTTGGCGGATGCGATCAACGCCGACGCGCTGGCCCCGCACTTTGCCCAGGCGGTTCCCATCAGTACGTCCGAACAGTACGTCGCTTACATGTGGAAAAGCGATGGCGGTTACGGTGCGACCAATTCTAACCCCGTCGATGCCAACAACACCATCACCATCGCCAATTTCAACTACAACGGCGACGGACGCAGCTTTTTCCAGGTGTTTGGATCAAACCTCAACCCGGGCACGCCCCATATCACCGTCAAGCTGGTCAGCGGCGCGGCCGAGGTGCCCGGCGTGGTCACCTACCGCGCTCCGGACGGCACCTGGCTGGGCGTGTCCGTCTCGCTCACCCAGCTCAATGCCACGCCGCCGCCCCTGGGGCCTTACGACCTTGTGCTCTCGCGCACCGGCTGCACCGATCTGGTCGTGCCCGCCGCGATCAGCGTCGTCGAGAATTACCTCAACGACCCGACTTTCATCATGGGCTCTCTGGGCAACACGATCAGCCTGATCTGGCAGGCCACGAATTTCCAGCTCCCCGCCGTCTGGCGCAACAACAATGTCCCCGACCCCAACCCGACCGGCCCGTCTGGCGCAGGCTATGAAGCGGTCCGCAAGGGTTCGGCCGACGACGGCGATCCGGGCACGACCCACGATTTCAGGCCCATCTGCACCGCCGCCCACGAGCTGCTCGGCCTCTGCAGCAACGGCTCGCTCCAGGCCCCGCGCCAGTCGCCCTTCTCGACGGGGCCGAACATGACCAACAACACGGCCCAACCGTACTTCCGCGACAATGACTGGGGCTCGCTGCGATGGTACCCCGGTAACGACACCGGGCGGCGCCAGATGTGGCAGATCTTCGAGCTCAACCTCCCCGAGACCTCGTTCGTCCTGCTGCGCGGGCTGTGGGCTGGGGCGGGCACCGTCGGCAAGACCATCTCGTATGGCATCGAGCTCAGGCAGGGCGATCAGAACGGGCCGATCCTGGCCCAGACCCCGGTGCGACAGGACACCGAACGGTGGGACTGGACCCCCTTCTCCCACACGCTGGTCCTGCCCGGCGGTCCGATGCAGGTCGCATGCGTGATCCACAGCGACGCGGCCGTCGGCGGCAACGCCGTCCTCCACGTCGATGACCTGTTCCTCGGGCTGGGGGTGGACTTCTGGCCGGACGTGGACGACGATGGAGACGTTGACCTCGATGATTTCTCCCAGTTCCAGCTCTGCTACACGGGACAGGGTGGCGTTCTGCCGGCAAACCCCAACTGCCCGCAGTTGGATCGGGACAACGACGGGGACCTGGATGAGGTCGATTTCAACGCATTCAACGCCTGCTCGACGCGTTCGGGCGTCACCTTCGATCCGAACCAGATCCCGCCGGGGTGCAACCTGTAGCCTCCGCAGCGCGGCGGCCTGCGGCCCGGTGCGGCGCAGCGTCGTCTTCATCGGTTTCCTGTGGGCGTCCGGTGCGGCCATGGCGGCGCCGGCGCTCACCCTTTCCAACGATCGCCTCGAACTGAGCATCGATTTCTCGCTTGCCGCGGGCCATTGCCGCCTGCGCGACCGGAGCACCGGCGAAACATACGAGGCTGCCGACTTCGGCGTCATCCGTGCCTGGGACGCGACCGAAGACCGCATGCGTACGCTGCTCATCAGTCCCGACGCTGCGACGTCGACGTGCCGGATCGACGTGGAACGCAGGAACTCCACCGAGGCGGTCGTCCACGTCGACACCGGTTCCGGCTCCGCCTCGGCCATGGGCACCATGAGCTTCGGCATCGCGTTTGACGTGGTCCTGACGCTCAAGGACGACGCATTCGAGTATGCCATTCCCATCGACACGCTGCGCGAGCAGCAGGCGCCGCCCGGCGTCCCGCAGCGCTGGCGGCTGATGAACGTCGAGCTCTTTCCGCTTCTGGGCGCGACGGCCGCGGGCTCGCCGGGCTATCTGCTCATTCCGAGCTGGTGCGGCGCGGTCTACTACTTCGACCGCAACCACCCGCGTGCGAATCCGGCGTACCGACGGCCGGGGTACGGCGACCTGGGCACCGAGGCGGGCCTGCGCACACGCTGGTCCTTCGACCCCGATGCCCCCGCCGAATACGAATCGATGATCTACGGCCGGCAGGCCACCTGGGAGGACCAGCTCCAACTGCCGGTGTACGCGACGATCCGGCGGGGCGGCGGGCTCATGGGCATCCTTCTCTCGGGCGAATATGACACCGAGCTGCGCGTCCGCCGCCGCCGGGGAAAAGTCGAAAGTCGAAAGTCGAAAGCCGAAAGCCAGGAATCGAACATCGAAGCGCCTGTTTCGACTGTCGACTGTCGACTGTCGCCTTTCTCTTCGTCGATCAACCCCGTCTGGCATTTTCGGCGTTTCTGGCATTCAAAGCTTGACCGCGTGGATCGACGCACGCGGCTGATCGCGCTGGGGCCGGATGAGGCCACCTATGCCGGTGTGGGAAACCGCTACCGCGCGTTTCTGCTCCAGGAGTGCGGTGTCCCGACGTTGAAAGAGCGCGCGCGGACAAATCCTGACGTCGCCTACTTCATGGACTCGATCTATCTGCGGATCATGATGGGTATGAAACGCAGCTCGCTCGACGGGCGGGGCGAGATGCGCTCGTACCAGAGCTGGGACCAGTTCGCGGCGACGATTCCGCTCTTTCAGAAAGCAGGTTTTGAGAAGATCAACTTCGTCTTCGTCGGCGCGAATTACCAGGGCCACGACGGGGCCCACCCGACCGTTTTTCCCCTCGAACCGGCCCACGGCGGCGAGGAGGGCCTGCGCCGGGCGGTCCGGGTGCTCGATGAGGCCGGCTACCGCGCGGGCGTTCATCTGAACTACAAGGACTGCTATCGCTGTTCGCCCGACTGGGATCCCGCCTTCGTGCAGATCAACGAATACGGGGAGCTGCGCTACCACGGCGCGTGGATCGGCGGCTATTCGTACCAGGCGATCCCGCAGGAGATGCTCGCGCGCTTCGGCCAGCGCGACCTGCCCAGACTGCGGGCCCTCGGCCTGCACGGCCTGCACTACTGGGACGCGTGCCTGTCGGTGATGGAGGAAACCTTTCCGCCGCACCGCGTGATCACCCGGCGGGAGTACGGCGAGGGCGCCATCGGCTATTTCCGGTACGCGCAGGAGCTTTTTGGGGCCGTGGGCTGCGAAACGACCATCGCCCCGCTCCTGGGCATCATCGTCAGCGCCGGAAACGTGAGCTATCCGCACGGCGGACTGTCGCGCAAGATCGACGGCAACGGTTTCTGCGAGGTGGGACTCCTGGATCACTGGGTGCCGCTCCAGCACATCGTTTATCACGGCCTGTGCGCCTACGGCGGCGGAGCCGAACTGGCCGGGCGGGCCGGATACGAGTTCAATGCCGCCCCGACCGCCGCGGAAATCGAGAAAATCCGCGCCCGGCATCTCGAATCCCAGGCGTGGAATGGCGATCTCGCGTACGAGTTCATCACCGGCCACGAGCGCGTCGCGGAGGGGCGGACGCGCACCACGTTTTCCGACGGCACCTGCATCCGCGTCAATGCAACCGGCGAGCCGTGGACGGATGGCGCCGTCACCGTCGAGCCGAAATCGCACCGCGTGAGTCGAGGCAGACCATGAGCGGGTGGGAAATCGTTGCTGCTCTCGTGCTCCTGGGCGCTCCCGGCACGGCCGCGACGCCAGCCGCCGCCAGCCTTCCGGAAGACGGCTCCGTCATCGTCTTCTTTGGCGACAGCATCACGCAGGCCGGGCACTACGTCGAATACATCGACGCCTTCCTGGCCGCCCGACATCCCGACCTCCGATATCGCGTGCTCAACCGCGGCATCAGCAGCGAGACCCTCTCCGGCACGAGCGAACCCGACCACGCCCCCCGCCGCCCGTGCGCCCTGGACCGCTTCACGCGGGATATCGTCGCCGCCCGGCCGGATGTGCTGGTGGCCTGCTTCGGCATGAATGATGGCAATTACTTTCCCTTCGATCCGGAGCGGTTCACCCGCTATCAGCAGGGTGTGCGCCGCCTCATCGAACGGACGCGCCGGAAGCTGCACGCCCGGTTGATTCTGCTCACGCCGCCGCCGTATGACGCGTATGCCCGCACCGTGCTCGACCCGGATGCGATCAGCTTCGGCTACAAGTTCCCCGCGATCGAGTATGACGAGACGCTCGAGCGCTACAGCGCGTGGCTGCTCGCGCTGCATGAGCCCGGAGTGCAGGTCGTGGACGTGCACGCGGCGATGAATCGGCACCTGCGGGAGCGCCGCGACAAGCGCGTCAGTTTCCGCCTGCAGGACGATGGCATCCATCCGACGACCACCGGCCACTGGATCATGGCCTTGACGCTGCTGGAGGCGTGGGGTGTCACCGATCTCGGCGATGAGGCCCGCGTGGATGCCGCGCACAAGACATCGAGCGGCCAGGTGGCTGGTCTTGAAGTGACCACCGCCGCAGTCACCTTCACATGGCGGTCGAAATTGCCGATGCCCCGCGGTCCTGACTGGGATGCCGAATCCGTCGCCCTCGAACAGCGCCGCACGCGTCTGAAACCTCCTCGACTGACCGTGACCGGACTGGCCGCTGGCCGCTATCATCTGCGGGTCGATGACCGGTCCGTCGCAACGATGTCCGCGGAACAGCTCGGTGAGGGGCTGGACCTCCTCGCGCTCAGTGCGTTCCCGGCGACGCGCATGAGCCAGGACGTTCTGGCAAAAGTCCATCAGCGGCAGCGTCTGGAAGTCCTGCTCTGGCGCCGGCAGGTCATGCAGACGGCGCCGGCGGACGGCCTCGACACGAACCGATCCGACGGCGACCTGCACAACGAGCTGGACGGGCTGGATCGCGAGATTCGCGAACTGTGCCGCCCGCGTGATGTTCGAATCGTCATCGAACGGGCCGAATAACGACATGAGACGAATGACATTTGTGACAATAGGTGCGCTGATTTCGTCGGGCTGTTCGGTCCTGCCCCCGCCGGATCGCACCGGGCCGCGCCAGCTCGTCGTTGCGGTCGTCTCGATGGAGAGCAAGATCCGCCAGCCCGAGCGGAATCTGCAGCGCATCGAGGAGTGGGCGCGCCGGGCCGCGCAGGCCGGGGCCGAGCTGGTGCTGTTCCCGGAAACCGCGCTGTCGGGATGGTGGGCCAGCCGCGAGATTCGGGCCTACGCCGAGCCCATCGACGGCCCTTCGGTGCGACGCCTCATCGAGCTGGCCCGCGAACTCGAAATCGTGATGGCCGTCGGCATGACCGAGCGCAGCGGCAAGCAGGCCCACATCACGCAGGTTCTGCTCGACGGCCGCGGAGTGATCGGCACGCACCGCAAGACGCTGCTTGCCCCCGGGGAAGAAAAAACCTGGGACCCCGGCAACGATGCGAACGTCTTCGAGATCAAAGGCATCCGCATCGGAATCGCCATCTGCTTCGAATCGGTGCAGCCCACCATGTGCTCGCGCCTGAAAGCCGCCGGCGCCGAGCTCATCCTCGCCCCCTACGCCAACGGCACCGACCCCGACGAATTGCTGGACGGCCGCCGTCGATATCCGGCCGCGCGAGCCAGAGAGAACGGCGTCTGGTACGTCGCCTGCGACGCCCCTGCACACGACGAATCGGGTGCGCTGCGCCGCGGAGCGGTCTACATCATCGATCCGGCCGGACAGCTCGTCGACATCACCCGGCCGGACGCCCGCGGTGAAAACATGGTCGTGCGCACGATCGTTCTGCCCGCCCGTACCCCGGCCGGAGCTCAGGCGAACTGAAACACTGGCCGGCCACCCCGCGCCAGCGGCAGCTCCGCGAAGGCCAACTTGTTGCCCCACAGATCGCGCG
>CAZQEN010000076.1:0-24234 GCA_964591605.1 uncultured Planctomycetales bacterium | reverse complement strand
GCTGTTCCGCGTCGGCGATGTCTCCGCCATGATCGCGATCGTCGCCTACGCTGTCTGGATGGTCTTCCTGATCGCGATGGCCATCCTCCGCCTGCGTACGACCTGACCGCAACCCCCGATTAGTTGGTTTTTAACGAAAACCGGCTCCAACCCCATCAACCGGCCTGCCGATGTTTCTCCCAGCATGGCCGATACCGTGACCAGAACGCCTGCGCCCCCGCCCCGGCTGAGCCCGGACATCCTGCATCGCAACCTCGATGCCCTCCGGACGGTCGATGAACCCCTCGTCCGCCGCATCCAGGCCATCGACCCTGCCAAAAGCGGCTGGAAGCTGGCCACGACACGCGACGGGCAGATCGGTTTTCAGCGGGAGGGCTCGGAGAGCGGCATCCAGTGGCTCGGACGAAGCTCGGTGCCGAACACGCGGGCCGAGGCCATCCTTGAACAATTCGATCCCGGCCGTGCCAACGTCCTCATGCCCGGGATTGCGGAAGGATCCGAGGCCGCCTCATTGCTGCGAACCCTCGGGTGTCATCGCGCGGTCTTCGTCTGGGAGGACGACCTCACCCAATTGAGCCTCGCCCTGCGCTGCCACGATATCGCCGACGCGATCAGGAACGAGCGTCTGGTCCTCCTGGTCTGCAATGCTGCCGAAGTCGCCGGACGCCTCCTCGACTGGCTTCGCCAGCATCCCGGCCACCTGTGCCCGGAGAGGCTCATGATGTGGCCGTGGCAGACGCTCTCCCAGCTCGCCGTCCTGCGCAGTGCGGTGGAATCCGCCTACCGCGCGATTGAGCAGGAACGCCAGACGGAACTCGCGCGGGTGAGGGCCCTGTACACGACAGCGTCAGCGCCGGATCCCAGCGGCCCCGTCGCCATCCTCGCCCTCCACGCTCGCGAGGAAATCTGGTCAACGGCTGAGGGGCTCGCCGATGCGGCCGCGGCCGGCGGGCAGCCGGCCATCGTCGGTGTCCTGCGGGGGCCGGCGGACGTTCACCCGCTCGCCCTTGCTCAGAAAATCGCTGCTCACCCATGCCGGCCCAGCCGCGCCTTCCTCCTGGACGTCACCCGGCGCAGTGTCCGCGACGTGATCGGCGATGAGCTCCCCGCCATCAGTTGGCTCAGCCCGCTGGCCGGCGTGCCCGCAGACCTGCCGGACCAGATCGGCCCCGGGGACCAGGTCGTCGTGACGACCAGCCATCTTCGGGACGAGGCCTTGGCCTGTGGCGTCCCGCAGGAGCGCCTCCATGTCCTGCCGCCCGCATGCCCGGCGATCGTTCCCACCCCTGATCTCCCAGAGCGCTCGTCCCAGATCGCTCTTGTCGCCGATCTCGCCTCGCTCGACCCCGAGCAGCATGGAATCCGGCTCCCGACGCACGTCCAGCTCTGGCGCGCCGTCCGGGATCTCATCGAAGCCCGAATCGACGGCTTCCGAGCGGACCGAATCGAACCACTGCTTCAGCAGGCCGAGGAGAAGACCGGCGTCGCCCTCGAAGAGACGGCGATCCGTCGTGCATTCGTATCCGCTCTGAGAAAAGCCGCCCAGACTCTCTCTTGCTCCTTTATTGTCAAAAGTTTACGGCAGACATCCCTGCCGCTGCGGGTGTTCGGAACGGGCTGGACCAGCCCACCCGCGGATGACGCCAACCCCGTGACGCTCGACCGTCACCTGCAGATCGCCCAGCAGAGCGCCGTCATGATTCACGTGGACGTGATGGGCAGCCGAACCGCGGAGGCGTTGCTGGCGGCCGGCTCCGGCAGCCTGCTGTTTGCCTTGGCCACGCCGTTCGACGATGCCCCCGGAGGTCTGGCCACGCTCCTGCGGCCGATCGATGAATACCTCCCGTTCCGCACGGTGCGCGGGCTGACGCAATTGTTCGAGAAACTCGCGTCGGTTCCTGATTCCGACCGGATCATCGCCGCCAACGCCCACGCGCGATGCCGCCGCGATCACACCCCCGCCCGGCGGCTGGCCGCCCTCGACGCAATCCTAACTTCATGACCCAGCGATGCCTCACATCAGCCCTGCGCCAGGGTCCAATAAAGTTTTGTTGCACAAGCGACCGATAAGAGCGCAGTAATGGCTCCCCGCCAAGCGCCAAAAGCCCGGGGAGGTGTGGCTAGGATGGCCCGTACGTAAAGGCTGAGTTCCATGAGAATCATCGCCATCGCCAATCAGAAGGGTGGGTGCGGCAAGACCACGGTGAGCATCAACCTCGCCGCCTGCCTGGCACGAGAAGGGCGAAGAACCCTGCTGGTCGACATGGATCCGCAGGGGCACTGTGCGCTGGGTCTGGCCGTTCCCGAAGACCAGATCGAAATCAGCGTCTTCGACGTGCTCATGCATCGCCACAACGGCGACAGTATTGATATGGGCCGCTGCATCTGGCAGATCACGGCCAACTTCGACCTGGCGCCCGCAACGACCTGCCTGGCAAACTTCGAACCTTCCGTGGTGAACGAACGCGATCGCGAAGACCGCCTCACCGCGGCCCTCTCCGGCGTGGCGGACAAGTACGACTTCGTCCTGGTCGACTGCCCGCCCCACATCGGCCTGTTGACCTACAACGCCCTGCAGGCTGCCGGCGAAGTGATCGTCCCCGTGGACACCGGCTATTTCTCGCTCCAGGGACTCTCCAAGCAGCTCGAAACCATCGAGGCCCTGAGGGCCCGGCGCGAGACGCCGCTCGAAATCCGCATCCTCGCCAATCTCTATGACGTGCGCACCAAGCTGGGACGCGAGATCCTCAACGAGCTCAAGCGCAAGTTCGGACCGCTCCTGTGCCACACGTTCATCAACTTCAATACCAAGCTCCGGGAGGGAGCCAGCTTCGGCCAGCCGATCACCGAGTATGACCCGGGCAGCATGGGCTATCGCGATTTCATGCGTCTCGCCCGCGAGCTCATCTCCTCCGGCGGGCCGGAGCCTGAGCCCACAACCCTGCTGCGGCAGGCCGACGATCTGTCCGTCAAGGCTGAACAGCTCCTGGCCACCTCGCGCCCGCTCTTCGTACAGGAGGATGCGCCGGCTCAGGAGACGGCCACCGCTACCGCGACCGCCGTCGCCGAGCCGGAAGTGTCCGAAGCGTTCAGCACTCCTGATCAGGTGCAGGAGAAGATCGACCGCATCTATGGCGTGCGTCAGACCGACGAAGGCATCCTCTTCGTCGCCCACGCACCCGGTGCGGGCCGCGTGCTGCTGGCGGGCGATTTCAACAACTGGCAGCCCGATGCCACCCCGATGCTGCCCAACGGAAACGACGATACGTTCCGGGCCCTGCTGCCGCTGGCCCCCGGCCGGTATCGCTACCGGCTGGTCATCGACGGCGCCTGGCACAGCGACCCGTTCAACACCTACGTCGAATCCAACCCCTACGGCGAGCTCAACTCGGTGGTCGAGGTGTCCTGATCCGGCGTTCGCCGGAAAACCCGGCGGTACGCCCCCGTCAGGACCGCCTGCAGCGGCCTTACGACACGGCAAACGCCACTTTCAGGGCAGTCGCGTCGGTCGCCACGCGAAATGCCTCTTCGTACGACTCCAGTCGGAATCGGTGCGTGATGACCCGCCCGAGGTCCACACGGCGGTCGACCAGCAGCCAGAGCGCCTCTGCGAAATCACGTCGCCGCGACTCCGATGCACCGGTCACGTGCAGTTGCTTGTAGTGAATCGCGTTCAGATCCGCCGGAATGACGCTCCCCGCGTCGAACCCCGCGAACAGGTTGACCCGCCCCTCCTTGCGCACCGCCCGCAGCGCGGCATTCACCATCTCCGGCACCCCGGCCGCCAGAATCACCGCATCGAACGACTCCAACGCCTCGAAGGCGGCCGGATCCGCGACATCGACGCCCGCTGCGATGCCGGCCGCCGCCGCACGGCGGTGCTCCCGTGGCTCCACGACCGTGATGCGCAGCCCCGGACGTGCCGCCCGCGCGATCATCACATGCAGCAGCCCGATCGGACCCGCGCCGATCACCAGCAGGCTTTCGGGGGGCCAACGACCTTCGGACCCTGCGAGCAAAGGGTGCCCTATCCCATCGCGCAGCGCGGGATGGGGGACTGATGTTTCCGCCCCCCCATTTGTCCTTCGGAGCGGGGCAGGGCTCTCCGTCGCATCCGCGTACACGCTCCCGGAGATCAGCCCCATCTCGCGCTGTCCGTTGACGCAACACCCCGCCGGCTCGAGCACCGATGCCACGCTGAGATCCGCCCCGTCCGGCAGCTTGAACAGGTTCCCCCGCGCCACGGCCCGCGCCGGAATGAGCATGTACTCGGCGAACGCCCCGTCGGTGTGATACCCCAGCGTGATCCGCTCGGGGCAGAGGTTCTCACGATCCGCCGTGCAATACGCACATCGCCCGCACGTCACCACCGGATGCACCGCCACCCGGTCGCCCGCGGCGAACGCGGTCACGCCGTCGCCCACCTGGGCCACCGTCCCCGAGCATTCATGTCCGATCGGCCGCCCGACCCGCACATCCCGCGTCTTGCGCCCGCTCACGATCCGCAGATCCGTCCCGCAGATCGTGGCCGTGTGCACGCGCACCAGGATCTCGCCCGCCCCCGCCTGCGGTACCGGCCAGTCCCGCAGCGCGAGCCGGCCGGGCCCTTCGAATACCAATGCCCGCATCTGATCAGGAAGCATGGACCCATCGTAATCTCCCCGCCGCCCGACGGCACTGCCCATCCCAAGCATCGGCCGCCAGCCGCGCTCCGCTACCCCCACGGACGAGCCGCCCACCCGAGGTTCCACCGTTTCCCTTGTGGGGGGCATCGGGCGGCTCTCTGCTTTCTCACTTTCGCACCTTCGCACTTTCTCACATGATGAAGGGCCAGCGACGCACGGGAGACCCAGCCATGCGATGTTCCTTCACGGCCGTCCTCGCACTCCTCGCCACTGCCCCGAGTCTCCATGCCGCCGAACCCGACGTGCTCAAACGATGGGACTTCCGCGCCTCGGCCGACGCCGACGGATGGACCGGTCTTCATGACGGCAAGGACCTGCAGGTCAGAAACGACGCCCTGAGCCTGGCGATCACCGGCATCGACACGTTCATCGAGGCGCCGCCGGTCCGCGTTCCGTTGGACGGCGTGATCATCCGCATCCGCCTCCGCAGCGACCGCGACGGCCACACGCAGCTCTACTGGCGCGCGACCGACATCCCCCAGTTCACCGAGTCCGCGATCGCCGTCCGGGAAACGCGGGCAACACCGGCCGGCGAATTCCTGACGATCGAATTCCCGATCGGCAAAACCGCTGACGCCGGCAAAACGCTCACCCATCTCCGCATCGACCCGTTCAACGGCAACACCCAGGGTTTCGTGGAGATTCAGTCGGTGGAGATTCTGCGCCTGCCGCCGATCCTCGACGTGCACCTGGGCTTCGAGGCCGCCCAGGTCGACGTGGGCGAGCGGGTGAACGCCGTGGCCTGGGTGCGGCAACTCGACGGGCGGGCGATGACCGAGCCGCTCGAACTGGGATTCAGCGATGATCACCCGGCCAGACAGATCGCGGCGAAGACTCGCATCGAGCCGGAACGTGTTCGCAGCTTCGCCTTCGATCAGCCGGGCGTCCGGACCGTCCAGGCCACATTGCGCGAGCCGGACGGCCGGATCTATCGCCTCGATGCCAGCGTGATCGTCGGCCACCGCGAACGACTGCCCATCAAGCCGGCGCTGCGCACGAGCCGACTCGCCCTGGACCTGATCCCCACGCAGCCGGGCGGACCCATCGGCGCGGCCCGCTGGCAGATTGCCGATCAAAGCGGACAATGGCGGGATGTCGGGTGGCTGTTGCCGCTCTGCGAGCTCACCCTGCAGACCGGTGAGGTCATCACCCGCTCGCACGCGCGGCTCACACCTGACGAGCTGAGCGAACGCCTCGTCACCCTCAAAGCGAATCTACCGGTCGGCGAGGCCGGCATCTGGTTCGCTCCCGGAGACAAGCACGGGCTCGAAGCCATCCGCACGAAGACGTATGTGCACGCCTCCTGCGACGCTCGGCTGCTCGCGCTCACGGGGCCGGTGCTCCGCGTCAACCACGATCAGCAGGAGAGCGCGTTCGCGGCCCTGGATCGGTACGCGCTCTTCGGCGGCATCGAATTCCTCGACTTCGGCTGGAGTTCCTCCAGCGACCGGGCGGTCGGCAAGCGCTTCGCCGACCGCTGGTCCCCCGCTCCGCACAAGATCACCATGCCGGTCATGGCCGTTCAGTTCAGCGGCGGGATCACCTCGGCCCTGATGTGGGACCCGGAGCAGGAGTGGGTGAAAGGTCAGTCGATGCCCGCCGCCACGTTCGCATCGCCCAATTTCATCGATCGTCAACCCAACGCACTGATGACGCTCTCGGTACCGGGCACGCCGACGTACCGCCGCGAGAACTGCTCTTTCGCCCATGTCCCCTGGTCCCTGAAGCCGGGTGAGGAGATTGCCTTCTCCGCTCTGCTCCATGCCGCGCCCGACCTGTCGATCGTCCTGATCGCAAAGCGCTATTACGAGCTTTTTCCGCCGCCGCCATTGCCACCGCCTCCGCACAGCGACCGGGAACTCTACAACGTGATCGCCCGCAATTTCGGCGAGACGATGTACACGCCCGGCAAAGGCTGGACCATGCACTGGTTCTTCCCCGAAGAGGCGCGGCACATCCCGATGATGGCCGGCGAACTCGTCGCCCACGCCGTCGAGACGGGCAACCCGCAGTGGGTGCAGCACACCGGCCAGACCGGCCGCGGCATCATCGAAAGCTGTGGCTCGCTCGTGGGCCACCTCGGCGGCCAGGCCGCTGCCCAGGCCGCGATCAACGCGATGCGCCCCGACGGCACGTTCGCGTTCCACAACACCGAGCACATGCGCCGGCAGGCCCGCGAGTTCACGAAGGGCGAGTACGACTCGCTCGGCACGGACGGCGCAACCAGCCTGGGCACCTGCGTGCAGGCCGCTCTGCCGCTCCTGCGCCACGCGCTGCTGACCGGCGAAGACAAGTACATCCCCTCCTGCCGAAAGGCGCTCGATGCCATGCATTTCACCGTCCCGCGCGGCGCTCAGGTGTGGGAAGTCCATCAGGAGATCCCCGACATCCGCGCCGCGGCCCTGGCCGTCGAGGCGTTTCAGATCGGCCACCGCCTCACTGGTGACGAGAAATACCTCGAGGCCGCCGTGTACTACGCCTGGACAGGTGTTCCCTTTGTTTATTCGTGGCACGTGCGGACCGAAGACGACCAGCCCGGCCACCTCATGTCCTCCCGCGACCGCAGCAAGCCCGCGGCGACGTCAATCCCGCTGGCCGAGGCATTCGAGCAGCACAGACGCCGCGTCACTCCCTACGCAACGATCCCTGTCCTGGGCCCGACGTTCTATGTGCATGGCTGGTTCGGCGTGCCCGTGCAGTGGTGCGGGCTCGAATGGGCCTGGAAGGTGCTCGACCTGCTCAAAGACCGCCCCGACCCGCTCCTCCAGGCGGTTGCCGACGGCGTCATCGCCAGCGGCTTCCAGCAGACGTTCGACAAGCCCCCGTGGGTCGGGCTCTACCCGGACTCGTGGGACCTGGCCCTCAACCGCGCCCAGGGCGCGCTGCTTTCGGCGCACCTGACGCTGCAATGCCTGCAATCGCAGGAGCGCGTGCCCCTCTGGACACGCACCTGGACGCGGGTGGTGCGGAGCGCGGGCATCCTGCCCGCCGCGTCTCCGGCAGGCGACGCTTCTGCGCCTCCGGACGGGCTGCGCTGGCACATCAGCGGCTGGGGACCCGTCCCCGAGCTCACGCCCCCGCTCGCCCGGCCGCTGCGCTGGTCAGTCACGCTCCGCTATCCGCGGGGCCAGCTCAACGAGCTCCTCCTCGCCCACGCCGACAAACCCAGGCGCGTGAGCGTCGAAGACGACGCCCTCGATGAGCTCAGAACGCCCCCGCCCCCCGGGCTGCCGGAAGGCTGGTCCTACGATGCCGCGCAGCGCGTCATCGTGGTCCGCTTCCGCCAGCCCGCCCCGGTGGCAAGACTCCGCTTTTCCTGGTGACACCATCATCTCAGATCCTCACATCTCAAATAGGCTTGCGGGTCACGCCCGCCCAGTGCAGTGCGTACCTCTTTGGCTATCTTTCATGCAGTATCAGTCTCGACTTGAGCGTTCCAAGCGCAAAGAAAAACCCGTCCCGCTGACTTGGGCCGGCGGGACGGGTGTGATTCGCATGAGCCGAATCCGTCAGCGCCTCGGGTTCATTCACCCGAAACGCACGGATACCCTCATCGTCACGGCGTCGTGACCAGCACGTTGTCGTACACCGTGTACATCGTCGCGCTCATCTTGCTGGCCGCGAAGAGATCCATCACGCCCAGCATGAGTCGGCCCGACGTATAGGCCGACGTGGTGCGGCTGAGCACCGTCACGTCGTTGAGCTTCAGAGCGATGGTGCCGGCGGTGGCGTTGTGAATGATTTCCACACGGACCCAGCCCCAACCCGTGGTCGGGCTGTTGCCGGGCGCTCCCGCGACGACCGCCTTCGGAGACGGGAAAATCGCCGCGAACGGCGGATTCTCGCTCAGCCCGCTGCCACCGGTCCAGCCGGCCACCGCGGGCAGGAGCTCGGTCGCTCCTTCATACGAGAGGTAGTCGCGGTTGGCCATCTGGCCGTCCACCGTGGCGCCAAACAGGTATCCGGCCAGGACCGGGCTGATGCCGCCCGCGGTGGCCGTCCCTGCCGTCGGAGCCACGATCGAGGTGCCGTCACCATTGATGCCGAAGAGGGCCGTCGTCGTCGTACCCGCTTCGGCGCCCCAGTTGCTCCACATGTCGAACCGCAGCGTATAGTCCCCGCTGTAGTTGGCGGTGCTGTACGCGAGGGCGGCGATGAGTTCCGTGCCGGCACCCAGGTTCACGTTGCACTTGAGGCCCTTGGTGGTGCCGCCGACGGAATTCGGGGCTGACGGGATGCCCTGAGCACCGTAATCGTAGTTCAGGGTCATGGCGTGATTCGTACTGCTCGACTGGATCACCCAGTTGGCAGACGAATCGACGTCGAAATTGTCGCTGAACACCTCACTCGCCCCGCAGACCACGCCTGCCGGAACGGCCGCACGGGTCGCGCAGGCCTCAAACGCGTCGAAATCGGCCTCGTCCACCGCATCGGCGATCCCGCCGCGGTCGAAGCACCGGCAGAAACCGGGGTCAAACGCCGCGGTCACCCCGCCGGTGAAGCAGCCCTGGAACACGGCATAATCCCGCATGTCCACGTCGCCGTCCGGCTGACCGGGGCCTGCACCTCCCTCGACATCCGCCCAGTTGCGGTTGCACAGCAGCGCCGCGACGTTGAGTTTCGCCGTCGCGCTGACCTTGGGCCCGCACGTGTTGCTGACCACCACATCAATGTTGGCGCCGGAGTCAGCATACGCGGCGACGATCCCCACTGACGACGAATTGGCGCCCGGGATATCGACCCCGTTCTTGCGCCACTGATAGGTGAGCGTGCCCGACAGCGGATCGGTGCCCGTCACGGAGAAGTTCGCCGTCTGCCCCGCATAGACGCCGACACTCGCCGGCTGTGCGGTGATGACGGGGATGTTCGTGAAAATGAGCTTGCCGGCAGCACTGGTCGCCGTCGCCCCACCCGGACACTGATCGCCGACCACGCAGGAGTAGACCGTGTTGTTGTCCACTGTCTTGATGTTGTTGAGCGTGAGCGTCGCAGTGTTGGCACCGGAGATGATCACGCCGTTGGGATCAACCCCGTCCGTGAGGGCCGCGGCGCCCTTGTACCACTGATACGTCAGCGGCGCAGCGCCGGTGGCGGCTGTCACGCTGAACGTCGCCGTTTCGCCCTCGCACTTGTTGATCTGATCCGACGGGTTGGCCGTGATGGTGGCCCCCACCGTCACCAGAACCGGGTTCGTGGTCACTGAGCCGCATCCGGTGATCTGGCAGGTATAAGTCCCTGCATCACTGGCGGCAATCGGATTGAGGGTCAGGCTCGGACTGTTCGTCCCCACCGACACCGAGCCTCGCTTCCACTGATACAGCAGCGGAGAGCCGTGCCCATCCGCGTCCACCGTCAACGTCACCGAGTCGCCGATGCACACCGACGCGCCCACCGGCTGCGTGTTGATCGTCGGAGCCGGCAGACCGCAGTTCAGGGCCAGAAGCCCGTAGTACGGCGTCGTGTGACTGTTCGGCCCATCCGGCGGCGACCACATCCGCACGTGCTCGTCCGTCTGGTTGGTCGTGTACAGATTGCCCGCCGCATCGAAGTCCATCCCGCGGATGTTGCCGGCGGCGGTGCTGCTGTCGAACGACGTGATGTAAGTGCCGTCCGCACTGTTGAGAATCGCCACGCGGGCGTTCCCGGTGTTGTTGCCGTCGCGAGCGAGGGCAACCCGGCTGCGGGCCTCATCCACTGCCATGCATGCCGTGTAGTTCCAGGTGACTCCCGTGTTGGTGGTCATCGCCGGGTTCTCCACCCGAAACGCCTCGCCGGTGATCAGGCCGGCCGCGTCCAGACTGTAGGCCACAATGGCGATGTTCCCCGCTGTCGCATTCGCCCGCCGGCACACGGCATAGATGCGGCTGGTCCCGTTCACCCGTCCGAATCGGATGTCGCGACCCGTGTAGAAGTTCCCCTGTCCAGCGTTGCGAACCTGCGTTCCCTGGCTCAGGAAATTGGATGGCGTGGTGCCGATATCGAAGCGGATCAGGTCGCCCGGCGCGCCGGCGACGACCCAGGCAGGCGGCAGGTCCTTGTCCTCGTCCACGACCCAGAGTTTGCGGTCCACACCCGTGCCGGTCAGTGCGGCGGTGATGGCGTTGCCGTGGTTGAAGGCGGCCCCGGTGGTCGGCCCGGTCGTCGTGGAATCCAGAATGCGGCTCACCGTCGTGCCGTCCGCATTGAAGATCCACACATTCTCAAAACCGTTCACAAAGTCTGTCACCACGATCTCGTCGGGGTTGTCCTGGTTGATGTTGATCTTCCAGGGGCTCGTAGTGCTGGTGGTGCTGGTGACCAGTTGGGCGTTCGCCGACGCAGCCGCCGTGGCAGCCGTGCCGTCGCGGAAGGTCAGGTCGTTGTTGTGCAGGAACAGCCCGTCCCCGACCGCCGTCGCGCCGGGGTTGCTCGACGTGGCACCGCTGTGACCGCTGCAGACATAGACACGGCCGAAATGGGGACTCGTCGGTTCGCGGTTGACCGCGATGCCCTGCGGCGCATAATACTGTGCATCGCCGATCTCGTTGCCGCCCGAGGTCGGCGTGATGTTGGTCCACGCCGCAGTTCCCACCGAGTCGCTCGCGATCACCCGGAACGAATAATCGCCCGCCCCCGGCACGTCGTTGTTGAGGTCGTCCTTCCCATCCCAGCTCACCGTGTTGAGGCCGTAGTTGGTCGTACCCGTGAGAGTCCGAATAACGGTGGCCGGCGCGCTCAGGCGGAAGATCTCGATGCTCACGCTCGTCGCTGCCTGGTTGAGGCGGTAGGTGATGTCCATCGGTCCGCTCAGGGTGAAGTCCCAGGTGGTACCCTCCGGCTGCAGATGTGCGGCATACACATTCGCACGGACTTCCCGTGCACCCGCCAGCAGCAGGGCCAGGCCCCCGGCCAGGGCGACATGACGCAGTCGCGCGTGAGGCCGTGATACATTCAGATGCAGGTTCATGACTCTCCTCCGTTGTCGGGCACGGCCGCAACCCTACGAATCACGATCACCGTGCGATGGTGGTTGGGATTCCCGATCAATCCACAGGAACAAAGCAGCACAAGGGGCGGACGGTTCGAAATGACGCTTCACTCCACTCCCCAACTGGTTGCTGCAGACGCTTGAGGCCGATACTGCAAACTTCAACACTAAACTAACGGATCATGGGCCCGCAGTCAACCCTTTGGCGGCCCGTGCCTGCGGCTCTCCCTGAAGACGTGTCCGGCGCCCGAACCTCACCAGCAAGGCTCAGCCAGACAAGGGGGCCGCAGCCGCCAGAGTCCCAAAAATCGGTCGCTTCGGCACACCAGCACCGCTCCCTCGAACCACCTCCCGAGATGAAGCAGCCTGCCGCGCCGTGGGCCCCCGGGGGCAGGCGACGCCGCGCCCTGAGGGGATTCGCGCTGACATCCCTTCGACTCCGCTCCGGGAAGAGAGCCGACGGGGGAGCCGCCACCCACGAGCTTCATCGGGGCATCCATCGGCTGGCCGGAAGTGTCGGCCATTCATCGCCTGACCGTGGATCGCCGCACTCGCAGGGCACTGACACCTCCTGCCAGCAGCAGCAGCGAGGCCGGTTCCGGGATGTTCGCGGTGCCCGTCAGTTGAACCTGCATGCCCGTCGCATTGTCCCGAAGGTTGGAGTTGGGATAGAACTGGTTGTTCACAATGACCGTCAGCGTGTTCACGCCCGCAACAAAGCCGCTCGTGACCGTGAAGGGGGCGAACTCGCGCCACGTCACGCCCTGGATAAAGGGATAACTGGCCACCTGAACGCCGTTCAGCAGCATGATCGCCGAGTCATCCACCGACCACTGCCCGGTGATCTGAGCCGTGAGAGGATCGAGGCCGGTCAGGTCGAAGACCGTCTCGAAGTGGTAATCCGCCGTCGTACAGCCCACCGTGCAGTCGCTGCGCGGGAAGTTGTGCCCCCCGTCCGCCCGCGGCCCGATCCACTTCGATGTGGACGTGTTGGGCGTGCCGCCGTTCGAAAACAGCGGCGCACTGTCGCTGAGAACGAAAGCGTCCGGGCCGGGATAGGCCGGGTCCGGGCTGACCGTCAACTCCCAGTGGGGGTCAATCGAGCCTCCGGGCAGTGGATTGTGGAAATCATCCACCCCCGTGCTGTAGAGCGTGCTGATCGGATCCGCCGCCGCAGGCGTCACGCCGAGCAGGCCGACCATGACCAACGCGGCAAGCGGAGAACTCCGGCTGGAGCGCATTTTCCCTCTCCTGATAAATTCTCGAGACGATCACAACTCTGTCACGACGGGACAGTCATCCGCCATGGACAAAAAAAGAGAGAAACCCCCGTCCCGGGCGTCTCTCTCTTGGACTCTGCCTGTTGTTCTGGTATTCGCGACCGGAGGGACGTCACGCCCCACCCGGACGGTTCGGCTGAGTAGCATATCGCGCAAGAATTGCGCTGGCAAGACTGTCTTCGCCCTTTTTACAGGACTTATCCTCCCGAGTCGAGATCAAAATCGGTTTTGACCCTATGACCCGGCCCCCGCCCAGAGTCCGCTCGGCTGCTCCAGGACAATCGTGTCACTGGAGGCCGTGGTGTGCCCCGCCGACAGCAAGCCGCAAATGCTGGCCGCATCCTCAGTTCGTACCGCACTCCCTTCGCCCCGCTCGGTGCGTTGATCATCCCCCGCAGCGCCCCCGAACGGGCGATTCACCCCGTTCATGCCGGCACGCGTGTGTGTGGCCCGACTCCCGCATGGCCGGACAAAGGCGCCGGACAGACCGTCCTAAAAAAGTCGCGATCCCACCGCGCCAACGTCAAGTCGCCTCCTCAACAATCCGAATCATTCTGCGGCATGGCCGGCTCGCCGCCCGGAAGCGCGGAGATCGCCGGCCGGCCGGCCCTGGACCCGGGTGACGCTCGTGACCACGCCGCACGTACAGCTCATCCTCGACGCCGACATGGTCCCGCCGCCGCTCCAGGCGGCCCTCAACCGCGTCCATGCCCGGGTCTCCGTCCGTTCCCTCGCCAGGGCCCTGTCCGCCGGCATCCCCTCATCCGTCGATGTCTGCGTCATTCTCCCCGGCGCTCACGAGTGTCCGGATCTGCTGGCCCGCATTCTCTCCGAGGCCTCGGAACAGGCGTGCGCCACTCTGGTGCTCTCTCGGGATGAGGTCGGTTCCGGCGTCGCCCGGCCGGTCAACGGCCCCGACCGCCACACCGCCACGGCCGACGAGCTCACCGGCCGCATCAAGACGCTCTGCGAGATCCGCAGCCCCATGCGCCGCCTCCGCGAACAGCTCGACCAGCTCCGCCGCCGCGACGAACAGCTCATCGCCGCCGCCCGCGAGCGCGACGAGCAGCTCCGCCTGGCCAGCCAGATCCAGATGGATCTGCTCCCCGAGCCGCTCGTCGATGCCGACCCGCTCAGCGTCTCCACCCTCTTCCTGCCTGCGGACCACGTCAGCGGCGACATCTACGACGTGGCCCGCCTCGACGAAGACCGGTTCGGCTTCTCGATCGCCGACGCCACCGGCCACGGCCTGCCCGCCGCCCTGCTGACCATCCTGATCAAGCAGTCCTTCCGCGGTAAGGAAATCACCGACGGCTCCTACCGGATCATCGAACCCGATGAGCTGCTCAGCCGCCTCAATGCCGAGCTGCTGCATCGAACGCTGTCCCAGTGCCAGTTCATCACCGCCCTGCACGCCATTCTCGACCGCACGAGCCGCCAGGTGCGCTGGGCCCGCGGCGGATCGCCGTATCCCGTGCTGCTCCGCCCTGGCGAGCTGCCCCGGCAACTGCGCAGCGCCGGCGGACTCATCGGCGCCCTGCCTCAGCAGACCTTCGAGGTCGCCGGCATCGAGCTCGAACCTGGCGACACCCTGCTGCTCTATACCGACGGCCTCGAAGCCTTCCTCCTGGGCCGCCACGCCAGCTGCGCCGAGGGCGCCATCCTCGAGAGCCCCTGGCTCGATCGCGTCGCCATCGACGGTCCTGACGCCGCCCTCGACGCAATCCGCGAGCAGGCCTGCCGCCTGAGCACCCGCGAATGGCCCCGCGACGACATCACCGTCATCGCCATCAAGCTCAACTGAACACCGCCTGCGGCCACGCTGCATCCGGAATACCGGGCCGTGTCTGTCAGGTGGACAGAAACGGTGTCCCCCCGGCAGAATGGCCCCGGGGCTGGCAAGTGAATCAGTGCATCCGCGCCTCCACTGCTCACGGACAGGTGCCGCACGTGGCGGGCGTCGCGATGACCGCGTTACGCTGGTTCAACAGCGCATATTTCATCGAGATTGCCACTGCACCCACGGGCGGGGTGAGCAGGTTCTGGGTCTCCCATCGGTCGGCGGACAGGTTGTACAACTCGTAGTCTCCATCGCCCTTGATCAGAAGCTTGTAGATGCCCCATCCGCCGAACTCGGCCATCACCGCCTCGTCTTTGTCTGTCAGTACGTAGCTGACGCTGCGGACGCTGGTCGCCGTGTTGTTCATGAGAGGCACAAGGCTGACCGCATCGACGCCGCAACTGCCGTCCCCGCCGGCGATCTCCGCAATGGTCGCGAAGAGGTCCACCGTCTGGACCAGCGCCGTGGACGTGCGGTTGGGCGACACCACACGGCCGGTTCCGTACCAATACTCGCTGGCCTTCCCATACCTGTACGCATATCCATCCGCGATGATCAGCGGCACGTTCACGCCACCCTCGTAAACCGTCCCTTTCGCCTTCCCGGCAAATGAACTGAACCCGAGGATGGCATCGTCCGTGCCGTTGTCACCGACGAAAATGATCGTCGTTTTCGCAAGCGTGGAGTCCCTGATGCCATCAAGCAGCTCGCCCACCTGCCGGTCAAGGACCGAGAGCGTCGCACGGTAGATATCGGCATCGGTCGACGAAGACGTAATTGTATAGGGGCACCAGCCATACCCTTCCGGCGGTCCCTCCCCGTCAAAACTCCAGGAAACCCCACCGCCGGGCGCGGGATGCTGATCGGTCATGTGCGCCGCATTGAAGGCAACGGTGGCGAACCAGTTGCCCGTCTGCGCGTTGATCCAGTTCTTCGCGTTTTCAGCTGTGTCAAAGGTGGCGTACCCACCCCGCGTGTCGAGATAACCGGGCGGCTGGTAATACGACGTATCAAAGTAGGTGCCAAGGTGGCTTCCGATGCAGCCGTTGTCGTAGTAGATCCAGCCGTGATCCGTTGGACCATATCCGTCAGAAGTATCTCCTCCCAGATGCCACTTACCCATGAGGCCGCTCGAGTAGCCTGCGGCGCCCACCACCTCCGCGATAGTCGTGGTGTTGCGGCAGAACTGACCTGCATATTGCGGCGTGTAGACCTGTGTCCGGAATGCGTGCATTCCGGTATACATGGAGGCGCGCGTGGGCGAGCAGGTCGGGTATCCCCAGGCATTCACAAAGGTCACGCCGCTGGCCGCCAGCTTCTCGATGGTTCTCGTGCAGGCGGTCCGGAGCGGCGTGCCTTTCGCGTCCTCGATGTCGTCATCCGTCCGTGCGGTCGTGTTGTAGTACTTCACGTACAGGCTGAGCTGATCGACGCCGACGTCGTCGGCAATGATGAGCAGCACGTTGTGTTTGCCGACGACGTACGCCGCCTCGGCCGGCGGGCCGCCGAGTGCCGCCGACACCAGGGCGACCCCCAGAGCAGGCGTTCCGAGCCGACCTGTGAACAGATTCGGTATGTATCGCGACATTCTGGATCTCCTTCATGTCCCGTCTCGGGGAGCGGTTTCTCTCGAGCGTCCGTGGCCACTCCACGGCCTCAGTGGAAGCATCGAAAACGGCGGACATTGCTCACAGAGTCGGAAGGGACTCACCGGAAATCATTCAGAATGGGTGCTTCCGGAGTACAGGCGCGTATCTCTCGGGTGGCCCCGCTCCCGATGCAGATCGGGATACTGGCTGCCCGTGCAAGCAGGTCACGGGCAATCTGCATCCGCGAATACGGATGCAGACCACCCCATCCACCTGCCACTGAACTCGGGATGCGCCCCTGCAAAGCCCCGTAAGAAACCTTGCTTGCCCGGCCTCACCGGAATCGCTAGACTGCGGGTGTTCGGGCCCATTCCATTCGACCGTCCCGTCGAGGCTGCCTCGTGTCGGAGCGCGCCGGTCAAAACGAACTCGCGTCGCGAGCCGCCGCCGGCGATCGTGCCGCCCTCGAAGAGCTCCTGCTGGAGGAGTACCCGCGTCTCCAGCGGCGCCTGCGTTCCAGGATTCCCGCCGCTTCGGCGGCCGTGTTCAGCGCCGACGATGTGATTCAGGAAGCGTTCGCGGAGGTCTTCCGCTGCATCGCGGGTTTCGAGCCGCAGGGGGACGGCTCGTTCTCGCGCTGGGTGGCAACCATCGCAGAGCGGCGGCTCAAGGATCTGCTCAAGGGACAGTACGCCCAGAAACGTGGGGGGGGCCGCGAGCGGCTGGACGCTCACAAAACTTCGGAGGATGGTTCAGTTCTCAACCTGCTCGAGCTGGCGGCCGTCCACCGCCAGACGCCAAGCCGCTCGGCCGCACGTCACGAGGCGGCATCGGCGATTCATGTCGCTCTCGCTGGCCTCAAGCCCGAGTATCGTGAGGCGCTGGAGCTTCGCTACGTGCAACGGCTGCCGGTCGCCGACATCGCCTCAAAGATGAACCGGACCGAGCGGGCCGTCCACATGCTCTGCAACCGCGGGCTCAAGGACCTGCGCGAGGCCATGGGCCGGGCGACGCAGTTCATGACACACAAGCACTGACTGCACAGCCCGTGTACTGGGGCCCGCGTGCATGATTCCCATTTCTCAGGGGCGTCCGCAACGTGGGCAGCGCGAGCTGGATCTGAGTCTTGTCAATTATTCCTCGCATCGACTCCCTTCGGGTCGTTCGTTTGCCCGTCTCCGGCCAGCGGGACTGGCCAACAGCAGGACCGTCGAAAGCTGTTCGCCACGCTCACCGGAACATGACGGAATTGTCTGGGGCCGGCGTTCGCCCCGCTGGGGGCATGCAAAAGGGGCGATACCGAACCACTGCCAGGTTCGAGGTCGTCTTGCGTGCAAAAAACTTGCGGTTTTCCCGTGAGCGCCGTTGACTGTCTGCGATGGATCATGCAGAGGCCGCGATGGGCGGCCGACGCTTTCGGTCTTGAGGCAAAGGAGAACTGAGATGCTCCCGATTCTCTTCCCAGATTGGTTCCGAGTGGTGGTGCAATTCCTGGGCTTCTGAACCAGCCCCAATCCACCTGAAACGCTGCCCAACCGAAGCCCTGGCCACGGTCGCTGCCGTGGCCGGGGCTTTCAGGTTTCCGGGGATGGCCCGGGGCAGGCCATTGACGCCGGGGCCGCCCTGGAGGGTAGAATGATGTTGCTGTTCAGCGGCCGGGTTCAGTTCAACTCCAGGATCTGCGGTCTGCCGTACCCCGATGATCGTCGGCTGCCCGCTCAGGCAAGCAGGTCGTCATTGGCGAACGGGGATGCGGGGAGCTTCGGGCCGGGGCTTTGTCATGGAAAACGCCGCGGATGCCATGGATGCTCGACGACAGCGGATCCGCCGCGTCACGGCCGACTGCATCCGCCGTCGCCATGCCGGCGAAGCACTGACCGACGAGCAGGTCGTCTCCGAGCATCCCGGGCTGATGCCCGAGCTGGCCGAGGAGCTGCGCCGGCTGGCCCTGGTGCAGCAGGCGGCGCAAAGGAGTGGTCCCCCTCCAGATCCTGACCCGACCACTGACGGGCCGGTCGGAGCTGACCCGCTCGGCGGCACCCCTGCCGACGCCGATGCCTCCAGTCAAATCGACGTCCGGCGGATCCAGTCGTGGAGCTCTCTGGACCAGACGAGTCCTGAGCCACCTTCCCCGAGTTTCTCTGTCTACCCCTCCCTCACCGAATCGATCACCGGCTATGAAATCGTCCGCGAGATCCACCGCGGCGGCCAAGGCGTGGTCTATCAGGCCATTCAGAAGAACACCAAGCGCAAGGTTGCGATCAAGGTGATGCGCGAGGGACCTTTTGCCAGTCCCCGCGACAAAGCCCGCTTCGAGCGCGAAGTGCAGATCCTCGCCAGCCTCAACCACCCGCACATCGTAGCCATTCATGACAGTGGCCTTGCCGCCGGCAACTTCTACTTCGTGATGGACTACATCTCCGGGCAGCCGCTGGACGTCTACATGTCGAGCGGCAGGCGAACCGTCGAAGAGACGCTGCGGCTTTTCGTCAGAATCGGCAGCGCGGTGAATGCCGCGCATCTCCGCGGAATCATTCATCGGGACCTCAAGCCCAGCAACATCCGGATCGACGCGAACGGCGAGCCGCACATCCTGGACTTCGGCCTCGCCAAGATGGCGATGGGCCAGGTCACCGATGAGAGCCGGCCTCAGGTCATGACCATCACCGGGCAGTTCGTGGGCAGCCTGCCCTGGGCCTCGCCCGAGCAGGCCGAGGGCATCCCCGGGAAAATCGATGTCCGCACCGACGTTTACTCCCTGGGCGTGGTCCTCTATGAGATGCTCACCGGCAAATTTCCGTACGAGGTGGTCGGCCACATGCGCGACGTGCTCGACCGCATCATGCATGCCGAGCCGGTCCGGCCGCGAGCCGTCCGCGGTGAGATCGGCGACGAAGTCGAAACGATCGTCCTCAAATGCCTCACCAAGGAGCGTGAGCGCCGCTACCAGTCCGCCGGTGAGCTCGTCCGCGATGTCGAGCGTTATCTGGCCGGCGAGCCGATCGAAGCCAAACGCGACAGCACGATTTATTTGCTGCGAAAGACGCTGCTTCGCTATCGCATGGCGGCGGTCGTCGGCTGCGCGTTCACGCTGCTCGCGGTCTTGGCCGCGCTCTGGCTGGGGATCATGTACGAGCGGCAAACCGCGCTGCTCTCGCAGGTGCAGAGCCGGAAGGCGGAGGCGGAGGGGCAACGCCTCGCCGCCGAGCAGGCACGGGTGGAGGCGGTAGCCGCCAGGCAGGAGGAGCAGCGTCTTCGCGTCGCCGCTGAGAACGCCCGCCGGGCCGCCGAGGAGCAGCGAATCAGGACCGAAGACGCCCTGGAGGAGGCGCGGCGGCGGGAAGAGGAAGCAAGAAAAGCCGGCGATGCTCTCGAGAGGCTGCTGCGGAACAAGGGCGATTTCGCATCGGTCGAGCCCTACTTCCAGGAGCAGGTCAGGCGGGCTCGCCGGCCGGACGGCCGCCCGTCGCCAGCCCTCGCGACGGCCCTGCACAACCTGGCCGGCATACTGCGTGCGGGGGGCCATCATGTCCAGGCCGAGAAACTGTATTCAGAGGCTCTGGCGGTGCGCCGGGAGCTCTTTCCTGCCGGTCACCCGCTGCTCGAGCAGAGCCTCACCAGCCTGGCGGCTGTCCTCGGCGACCAGGAAAAGTACGCCGAGGCCGAGTCGCTTTACCTCGAGGCCTTGCAGCACCCGGGCGAAGGCGGGGACGAGGGCCAGATTCACACCCTGCAGGAACGGGTCGAACTCGGGCGAACACTCGTTCACCTGCAGAAATACGAAGATGCCCAGAAGCATCTTCTCGAGGCACACCGCCAGCTCCAGCACCTTCACAGGCTGCCGCCGCGCGAGCTGACGCTCACGATGCTGGAGACACTGGCCGAACTCTACAAAAGCTGGAACAGCGCGGTTCCCGACCAGACTCATGCGGCCGAGTCCGCCCGCTGGCGGAGCCAGCTCGAAGAAGCACGCCGCCAGACGGCGGACAGGTAATCCGCATCGCTGTGATCCCTTGCACACGGCCGGCGCCAGCCATCCCTGGCCGCCGGCGACTCGACTCGCTCGCCGTCCAGCAGAATACGCAGCGAATGAGCGTCCGGTTTGGCCCGGCGCGGGCGGACGCAGGCGGTTCCGACCGGGCGCGTGCGCGTGCACCGGTCGGTGGAGCGGGCGGCGGAATCGCCGGCTTTGCCAATGCATCCGTCCCATAACGCGGTCTCGCGGTTCCTGCTATAATGCCGCGTGCCTGGTCCCCCGGAACGATCGCCATGACTGATCCAGGACGCCGCGTCTTGCTCCCCGCCTTCACCCTTATCGAGGTTCTCGTCGTTGTCGCCATCATTGCCCTGCTCGTCTCGATCCTGCTTCCGTCGCTGGCCCAGGCCCGCGCCCAGAGCCGCCGGGCCGCCTGCGCAGCCAACGAGCGGCAGATGGGCATCGCTCTGAACCTCTACGCCCTCGAACACCGCTACTATCCCGGCGATCACCTCCACCGCGAACCGGGAGAACGCGGCTACAGCTCCTCGCTGGTCACCTGGATGCCGCGCCTGCTCAGGATGATGAAGGGCCAGCATCAGGTGTTCTGGTGCCCGGACGCCCCCAAGGACACCCAGTGGGACGGACACGCCACGCCGGTCGTCTTCGTCAGCTTCGCCCGGCCCGGCGAGCAGGCCACCTACGCCTATGCCTACAACGCCTGGGGCGCCCTCAAATTCACCCTCCCCCAGTGGGGCCTCGGCGGACACGTGAAAGATCCCTTTGAGAACGCCTACGAAGCCTCCTGGAACCAGGGCGAACTCAAGCTGGAAGGCGTCTACCGCCCATCCGAGATGATCGCCATCGGCGACAGCGGCACCGACGACCCCCAGTCCTCGCCCGGGGCCTGGGACGAGCTCATGCACCCCAGCAACACGCCCAACAACCCCGGCGATCAGCAGCGCCCCGGTCGGCGTCACAACAAGGCCAGCAACATCCTGTTCGCCGACGGCCACGTCGAGCTGATCACCCAGGATCAGCTCATCGAACCGGCCAAACGCATCCGGCAGCGCTGGAACAACGACTTCCGCGATCACTGCATGAACTGGCCCGACCGGCCGGCCGACATGCCCTGCTCGCCCCAGCCGCGCGACATGTGGGATCTGTGATGACGCCGGAACAGATTCAACTGGCCAAAAAGTACGCCCCCGCCGCCCTCGCGATCCTCATCGTGGTAGCGGGGATCTGGACATGGGTCGGCGCCCGTCAGGCCGGCGGCTCGGCGTCAGGCGGTTTTCGCGTCAAGTGTTCGCGGCCCGACTGCGGCCGCGAGTTCGTGATCGACCGCGATGATCTCCGCGATTATCCCCGCGGCCCGCAGGGCGAGGGCCTGCTCTGCAAGAAGTGCGACCGCTTCAGCGCCCGCATCGCCGTCCACTGCCCGCGCTGCGGCCGCTGGTTCATCCCTGACCCCTCCAGCCCCACCGCCGGCTGTCCGCAATGCTTCCCGCCGCCGCCGAGCCGCCCCGCCCGTCCCGAAGCGCCGCCCACCCGCCCGAGCCCCGTCCCTTGAGATGCATCGCCATTCGGAAGACAACCCCGCCCCCCGTATAATAGACGCCGCCATGACGCGCAAACGCAAAGTCATCATGTCCCGACTCAGCCGCCTCGGCGAAGACGACGGCAGCTTCGACGCCGAGTTCTGGCGACGCGTCGGCACCCAGGGCAAGTGGGCGGCCGCCTGGGACATGGTCAGAGAGTTCGACCTGATGCGAGGTGGCGATGGGCGGCAACCCCGACTTCAGAGATCTGTTCAGAGCCTTGAACGAATCCGACGTCAGGTATCTCGTCGTCGGGGCGTACGCCGTCATGTATCACACCGAGCCACGGTACACAAAAGACCTTGATATCTGGGTGGAACCCTCGCCGGAGAACGCCAGACAGGTGTGGCAGGCATTGAGCGCCTTTGCAGCCCCCCTCCAGGTGGTCACCCTGGAAGACTTCACGAATCCGGACATCGTGTTTCACATGGGCCGGGAACCCAACCGCGTCGACATCCTGACAGGCATCGCCGATGTCGAGTTTGCCTCGGCCTGGAAACGTCGAATCAGGACGACTTACGATGACCAGAGAATCTGGGTCTTGAACCGCCTCGACCTGATCCGGAACAAGCGGGCAGCCGGCCGGCCGCGCGATCTGCTGGACGCCCGGAAGCTCATCGACTGGGCCAGATTCAAAACCCCCCGCCCCCGGCGCAAACGCTCCTGAACCGCCGTCTTGCCTGCCCCTCCCGCCCCGCTTATAAACAGGTGTGGCAACAGGGATTGCAGTTTTTGGCGAAAGAGAGGCGAGCCATGTCAAAAGTGGCGGCGATCATCGTGGCGGCGGGCAAAAGCGAGCGGTTCGGCGGCCAGGAAAAGAAGATTTTCGCGAAGGTCGACGGCCAGCCGCTCTTCCTTCGCAGCATCGGCCACTTCATCAACCGCGAGGACGTGTGCCAGACCATCCTGGTCATCGCTCCGGAGGATGAGGAAGAGGTCAAGAACAAGTACGGGGCCAACCTGGGCTTCATGGGCGTCAAGCTCGCCGTCGGCGGCCCGAGCCGCACCGAATCGGTCGCCAACGGCCTGGCCGTCGTCCGCGAGGACGCCGAGCTCGTCTCCATCCACGACGCCGCCCGCTGCTGCGTGTCGGAGGCCATGATCGACAACGTCTTCGCCGAGGCCGCCAAAACCGGCGCCGCCATCCTGGCCTGCCCCCTGCGCGGCACGATCAAGCGCGTCAGCGCGGCCAAAGTCATCGACGAAACCATCTCCCGCGAGGGCCTCTGGGAAGCCCAGACCCCCCAGGTGTTCAAAAAGTCGGTCATCGACGCCGCCTACGCCCGCCGCAGCGAGTTCGAGCTCGATCCGACCGACGACGCCCAGCTCGTCGAAATGAGCGGCCATCCGGTCACCATCGTCGATTCCGACTTCACCAACCTCAAGGTCACCGTCCGCGCCGACATCACCATGGCCAACTCCATCCTCAAATCCCGCCCCATCAAGCCCAAAGGCCCCCTGGGCGCGTTCGAGGAAGCCAAGTGGTGACCGTAGCGGCCGCCAAGCTTGGGAATTCATTGGTTGAGACCGCTTAAAGCGCGTCAGGAACGCGGTTTTTCGGGTCGTTTCTGGAAAAAACTCTCAACCTCGCCCCCGGTGGCGGCCGGTACGTGACACAATCCGCGGGTGGGTGGACCACCGCGTCCCGCCGCGCCGGGATTGGGGGACGCGAAGATCAACGCCGCCGAGCCCGAGGCCCCCGACCAGCGCATCGCCCTCTGCCGGCCCTACGGCTCGCGGTTCTGGACGAAACGCGCCTCGCCCCACCCCGGGTATCGACCGCCCTGCGGCCGCCTGTGAGGCGGCGAAAGCGGCGGAAAAGCTAACGAGATTGAGGAGTGGAATGTCTCTCTTGCACCCTCCCTTCTTGTGACTCCTCCGACCGATCCGTTATACTGCGTTCAGCAGTCATCTTTGATCAGGAATAGAACCATGCCTGACCTGAGCTGGACCTGCCCTCATTGCCACATCGACCTGCATTGTCCTGAGCATGACGCGGGACAGCACCTGTGCTGTCCAGAGTGTAAGGGCGTGAGCTGCCCCGAAGAGGTCCTCACCGCGGCAGCTCTGACAATCATGCAGCCTCTGGTGAAGCTGGAGCAACGGGCATTCAGGCAGGCACTCCGCGAGTTCCGGATCGAGTTGCAGGACGCATTCGAGGACGAGCTCACGCAAATGCTGTGGTGCTTCAGTCATCTTGAGATTGCATCGGTAGGGAATGGTATATCTGCTGTCGCTGAGGTGCTGTGTGAAGCGGTGGAAGAGGAACTGGAGAGTCGGGTCAGAGAAACCGGTT
>CAZQEN010000075.1:0-24462 GCA_964591605.1 uncultured Planctomycetales bacterium | reverse complement strand
CCGGTGTCCATTGTCTTTCAGGAGCTTACGTCACCAACTTTTCGGGAGGAGAACCGAAAGTGAGAAAGCCAGAGACGAATAACCGGCAACCTTTGACACTGATGACAGTCGCCGGACACCAGACAACAAACCACAAACGATGAACAACCGACCACCGATAAAAGGCAACGGACAACGGACAACCGACAACGGACAACTGACTACTGACAACTGACCACGGACCCATATGTCCTCCTTCACCCCCGAACTTGAGCGCATCGAACGTCTGTGCACGCCGGCCCTCATCGGCCGTGTGCAGGATGTCACCGGCCTGACGGTGACCGTGGCGGGGCTGCCGGCGCCGATCGGGGCGATGTGCCGGATCAGCCGCCATTCGGGCGGGAGCGTCGATGCGCAGGTGGTCGGATTCCGTGACGATCTGAGCGTACTCATGCCCCTGCGTGACACCCTCGGTGTGGCGCGCGGCGATGAGGTGGTGGCAACGCCCGGTGAGGCATCGGTGGGCGTGTGCGACGCGCTGGTGGGACGCGTGCTGAACGGAATGGGGCAGGCGATCGATGGCGGTCCCCCCCTCCACGCCAGGCAGGTCTACCCGCTGTATCGGTCCGCGCCACCGGCCCTGGCCCGCCCGCGGATCACCCGGCCCCTGGGCACCGGCATTCGGGCCATGGATGCGATGCTGACCGCCGGGCAGGGACAGCGGCTCGGGCTGTTCGCCGGCACGGGCGTGGGCAAGAGCGTGCTCATGGGCATGATCGCCCGCTACACCGAGGCGGACGTCACCGTGGTGGCCCTGATCGGCGAGCGCGGTCGCGAAGTGAACGAGTTCCTCGAGAAGGACCTGGGCGAGCAGGGTCGCGCCAAGTCAGTCCTGATCCTGAGCACTGCGGACGAATCGCCGGTGCTTCGCGTGCGGGCGGGATTCCTGGCGACCGCGGTGGCCGAGTATTTCCGGGACCGCGGCAGGCGGGTGCTCCTCCTGATGGATTCGCTGACGCGCCTGGCCATGGCCCAGCGGCAGATCGGCCTGGCGGCGGGCGAGCCCCCGGCCACCAAGGGCTACACGCCCAGCGCCTTCGCCGTGCTGCCGCAGTTGCTGGAACGCGCGGGGCAGACCCGGCAGGGCAGCATCACGGGGTTCTACACGGTTCTCGTGGAGGCGGACGACATCAACGACCCGGTCGGCGACGCCGTGCGCGGGATCCTGGACGGCCACGTGTGGCTGTCGCGGAGCCTGGCAAACCGGGCTCACTATCCGGCCATCAGTGTCGCCGAGAGCATCAGCCGCGTGATGGTGGATGTGGTTGACGAGCAGCACATGAACGCGGCCCGCACGGTCGTGCGGATGCTCGCGACCTGGTCGGAGATCGAGGACCTGGTGAATATCGGGGCGTATCCGCCCGGAACGAATCCGGCGTTTGACACGGTGATTCAGACCCGTCCGGCCGTGCTCGCGTTTCTGCAGCAGCGCGTGGGGGAGTGTGTGAGCTTCGCCCAGGCCCGCGAGCAACTGATCGCCCTGGCCCGGCAGATCGACGAGACGTCGCGGAAGCTGTCGGCGGCGGGCCGCACGGGTGCAGCGGCGTAAGCGGCGCGACGGGGCAAAAGTGAGAAGGTGAGAAAGTGGAAAGGTGAGAAAGCAGGAACGCATGGACATCGGCAGAGTGACAAACTCTCAATCGAAGGTCCAGACGACCACCTGCTCACAACCAACAACTGACAACGGACCACTGACAACTGACAACGGACAACTGACCACGAACCACTGACCAACTCATGGCCAAACGTTTCCAATTCCGCTTCGAGACGATTCTCAAGCTGCGGCGGCAGCGTGAGGACGAGCACAAGCGTATCGTGGCCGACCGGCTCCGCCAGATCGCCCAGGTGCAGGATCAGCTCGCGTCGCTGGAGCGGCAGATCGAGCAGGAGACACAGGCCATCCGGCGCAGCACCAGCGGCGGGACGATCGACCTGCAGCAGACGGTCCGTCACCGGCACTGGCTGGGGCATCTGCACAAGAGCAGCCTCGAGGCGCAGGCCCGCCTGCGATTCCTGGAGGCTCGACTCGCCCAGGAGCGCACGCAGTTGGCGGAAGCAGTGAAACAGCGCCGCGTAATCGAGAAACTCAAGGAGCGGCAGAGCAGCGCGCACATCAAGGCGCAGGAGCGTCGCGAAACGCTCGAACTCGACGAACTCGGAACCGTGCGGTTCGCGTACGAGCACAGATGAAAGTCGAAAATCGAAAGTCGAAAGTCGAAATCAAGATGGACGGCGGGAGACAGAGAACGACGGACCACTGACAACGGACAACTGACCACACCATGAGTCGTCTTTATCACATGCTGGCCCTGCTGGCCCTGATCCACCTGTTCGCGATCGCCGGACTGGTCGGATACCTGTTCGCCTCGGGGCGGCTCAATGCCGAGCGTGTGAATCAGATGGCGATGGTGCTCCGGGGTGAATTCCCCAAGCCGCAGCCCGCCTCGCAGCCAGCCTCCGCACCGGCCCCGCCCGAGCCCTCCCGGGCCGAGATCGAGCGGCTGCGTTCGCAGCGCGAATACTACGAGCTGGTGGCCGAGCGGCATCAGCGGGAGCTGGACGACCGGCGGCGGGTCAATCAGACGATTCAGCTCAACGTCAGCCGGGAGATGGAGGCCATCGAGCGGCAGAAGGCCGAACTCGCCGAGCGGATCAGGAAGCTCGCCGAGCAGAGCGGGCAGGACGGTTTCGCCCAGGTCGTCGAGATGTACTCGAGCATGGACCCGGTCAAAGCCAAAGAGCTCCTGTACCGCAGCAGCATCTCCAGAAACAGTGTCGTCGAAGCGGCGACCATCCTGTCCAGGATGGATGAGAACCGGTCCAAGAAAATCTTCAACGCCTGCAAGACACCAGGCGAGTTAGAGTGGGTTCAGCGGATCCTGGCCCAGATTCAACAATCATCAGTCACGGGCGCCGGCGTGGATGGTCCGAAGCCCGCCTCCACCGGAGGATGACATGCCGAGTGTGGAAGCGGCGGCGCGCCTCCCCGCGCCCATCGTCCAGGCGGAATCCGCGCGCCTGGCCGCGTCGTTGCCTGATTCTGTCGCGGGGTCCGCTCCGCGCAATCAGTCGGACTTCTTCTCCGCGCTGTTCGTGTCCGCCCGTCTCGCGCGGCAGCGGCGCGAGGACGCCGCCCAGGACGCCCAGGAGGCGGCCGCGCAGGATCAGCGGGCCCAGCCGTCCGAGGGCAAGGCCGAGCTGCGGGAGCAACGCCCGGAATCGGCCGAGTCGCCTCCCGACAGGAGGATCGGCCACAAGTCCGCCACCCGGCGCGATCGTCTCGAACGTGCCGCACGGGAGGACACGCCGCCAACCCACCACGATGGCCGGCCGTCTTCGGCTCCTGCTGCTGAGACGCAGGAGGCCTCGGCGGCGGAGCCATCGCAGGAGGTCGTGCACGAGGCGTCCGCGGAACCTGCCGAGGATTCCGGGCGGGAGACATCTCCTGCAGCATCCTCGACTCAGAGCAGCGGGCAGACAGATCCGCGACCGGCCGTGGGCTTCCTGCCGTTGATCTCGCTGCCCTCCTCGACCCTGGTGTCCTCGACCGCACCCGCGGCAACCGGCCCGTCGACGGCGACGAACGCCGTTCTGCTGTCCTTGCCGGGTGATCCATCTCAGAACGTGTCGCCAGTCGTCCCCGGGTCGCCCGCTGCGACTGTGGAGGCTCCTCTGTCCGGTTCCACGGCCGGGACTGGCACGGAGACTGCTGGGGGACACACGTCCACCCGTCCCAACGCGACGGGCGGCACGGCCGAAGGGGGTGACAGCGCAAAAGCCGCGCCTTCGGGCGGCAGCTTCGATCACCTGCTGCAGGCGGCGGCGCGGGCCAAGGGGCAGATCGCCGGGCGAGCCGGGTCGAATGGAATCTGGCGCGGTCCGCCCGAAGCCCTCCGCCCGGCCGATCCCGGAAGTGTCGGCGAACTGGCGAGGATCGTGCGTGCGACCGGCCGTGACGGGCAGTCGAAGATGCTGCTGCGGCTCGACCCGCCCGACCTCGGCCAGGTGCGGATTGACGTGCGGATGCACGAGCAGACGTTGACCCTGCGGATGGAGACGCAGACGCGGGCCGGTCACGATGCGTTGCAGAGCCGGCTGGGCGAACTCAAGAGCGCCCTCGAACAGCAGGGCGTTCAGGTGCAGCACATGGAGGTCGAGCTGCGGACACCGCCGACGCCTGCTCCGCAGGAACAGGCGTGGCAGCAGCAGCACGGCTCGCCGCAGGATGGAGCGACGTTCGGGCAGTCGTCCGAACAGAATCCGGGCTCGCAGAGCCGTGCCCCGCACGATCATCCGACGGCCGAGCCCCTGCCGACGGATGTTCCGGGAGCCGAGATGTCTGCGGCGGCGGAAAACGCACCCTGGTACGCACGGCGGCTGAACCTGGTGGCCTGACGGGATCGGCATCACGTGCCGGAGGGGAGGGAAAACCAATCGCGTGGGGGCGAAGGGTGGGATTCTACCCTTCCGGTCCGCAGACCGCCCCCTGACGAGAGAGATCATGGATGACGCCCCGGTCAGGGGCGTCAAGAACGAGCTGAGGTGACACAAATGGATCTCGCAACACAAATCAATCCAACGACGGGAAACATCTCCAGCGCTCTGTCGACGCGCGACACGCTGGGCGGCATCAGCGGCAACGATTTCATGAAGGTGCTGATCAAGCAGCTTCAGTTCCAGGATCCGCTCAAGCCCATGGACAACCAGCAGATGGTCCAGCAGATGGCGACGATTCGGGAGCTCGAGATGAACACCCGGCTGAGCGACAAGCTCGCTCAATTGACCGATCAGCAGCGTTTTGGAGCGGCCGGGGCCCTCATGGGCAAACACGTCAAAGGTACGACGACCGATGCCGAGGGGAACGAGTTCGTGGCCGACGGAGTTGTCACCGCCGTCCGGTTCACCAACAAGGGCGAAGTGATTCTCGAGCTCGACAGCGGACAATCACTGCCGCTTGCCAGGCTCGAGGAGATCACCGATGCGACCGGGAACACAACGGCGGTCCAGAACAAAGCCTTGACCGCCGCCGCGGCGGCGAAGGCCGCCTGAGCGTGAGACGAGTTGTGAAAAGCAGAAAGCCGGGCATCGGACGCCAGAGGCGACCCAGGTCCCTGTTACGGTCCCGCGTTTGACCAGAGGAGTGTCCCATGGGTCTTACTTCCGCGATGTTCACGGGTCTGTCGGGCCTGAACTCGAACCAGTTCAAAATCGATACGATCGGCGACAACCTCGCCAACGTGAATACGACCGCGTTCAAGGAAAGCCGGGCGAGCTTTGAGAACCAGTTTGCCCTCACGCTCTCGGGCGGAACGGCCCCCGGCAACGGATATGGCGGCACCAACCCCTCGCAGATCGGACGCGGCTCACTGCTCAGCGGCGTCCAGCGGCTGTTCACCCCCGGTGCCATCGAGACGACCGGTGTCCCCACCGACATGGCCATCGAGGGTGAGGGTTTCTTCGTGATCAGCGCGGCCAATGCCCAGCAGGCGTTCACCCGGGACGGCACTTTCAAAGTGGATGCCCAGAACCAGCTCGTGACCGCGGACGGCTTTTTCGTCCAGGGCTATGGGGTCGACAGCGATTTCAATCTGGTCCCCGGCGTCCTGACCAACCTGACCATCCCGCTCGGTACCCTGAGCACCGCCCGGGCGACTTCACGGGCGTTCTTCGACGGCAATCTGAATGCGAACGGCACGGTCGCCACACAGGGCACGATCCTGAACTCTCAGCAGCTTCTGTCCGCCCCGGGCGTGCCGGCCACGGATACCACGCTGCTGACCAGCCTGCGAGACGCCGCCAATCCAGGCGCCCTCCTGTTCGCCGACGGCGACGTCATCACCGTGTCAGGGGCCCGGCGGGGCGGCCGGGAGGTCGCCGATGCCAGCTTCACCGTGTCCGCGACCAGCACGCTGGGAGACTTCGCCCAGTTCCTGAACAACACGATGGGCATCAATTCCGATCCCGCCCTCACGGGGCAACCGGGCATCCGGGTGAGCGATGGCTCGACCGCACCGGCCGGCACGCTGATCGTCGAAGGCAACGTGGGCACCGAAAACGCCCTGGAGATCCCGCTCTCCTCCATCCGCAGCACGAATCCGGCCTTCACCAACCCGTTCAACTTCACGCAGACCCAGGAGGCCAACGGAGAAAGCCTGTTCACGACCTTCCAGGCGTTTGACTCGCTCGGCACGCCGGTCCAGGTCAACCTGACCATGACCCTCGAGAGCAAATCCAACAGCGGGAATACCTGGCGCTTCTACATGGAAAGCCCGGATGACACGGACGCGAGCCAGGTGCTCGGCCCTACTGGGACGGTCACCTTCGACAACGATGGCCGGATGATCAGCCTGACGGGCAATACCATCCAGGTCACCCGCGACAGCACCGGCGCGGTCACTCCGCTGCAAATCGAGCTGAACTTTGATGATGTCACTGGTCTGACGACGGACAACTCGTCTCTGGTCATGACCACGCAAGACGGATTTGCGACAGGGACGCTGAACAACTTCTCGGTAGGCACCGACGGCGTGATCACGGGGACGTTCAGCAACGGCCTGACCCGCACCCTCGGTCAGCTCGCACTGGCGACCTTCATCAACCCCGGCGGCCTGATCGGCTCGTCCAACAATCTGTTTCTGGTCGGCCCCAACTCCGGCCAGCCCATCATCGCCCCGGCCGGGACCGGCGGCTCGGGCAAGGTCATCGGCGGGGGGCTGGAGCTCAGCAACGTGGACATGACCCGCGAGTTTATCGGACTCATCACCGCCAGTACGGGCTTTTCGGCCAATGGCCGGGTGATCTCCACATCCAATGATCTCCTCAACGAATTGCTCATGATAGCCCGATAAGTGACTTGGACCAGCGGCGCTCCTTGCGCGGGCACGCGCAGATTCTGCCGTGCGCCGATGAACGCGCGCGCCGACCCGGTCGCTCGAGATTGAGACGTGATCACCCTCACCCGGCTCAACGGCACACGTTTTGTCGTGAACTGCGAGCTGATTCGCACGATCGAGGAGCGTCCCGACACGACGATTGTTCTGACGACCGGCGACACCCTGATCGTTCGCGAAAAGATGGAAGAGGTGGTCTCCAAGGCCGTGGAGTACGGACGCATGGTGCGCATGTTCCGCCCGTAGCACCAGGTCCAACCGGGAATCAACGCGATGGGCGTGCCCGACCCCCTGCCCGTAGCGGCCCGGAGGCTGATTGAAATGAATCGATGCGTTCGCGAGGTCGATGACAGGATCGGGACCGCCCGCATTGCGGGGCGGCCGATAACGATGCGGGAGGCGGCATGCTGGATCGCGTGACCGTCTTTGCGCTCCTGGGTGCGGTCGGCTTGCTCTTCGGAGTGATGCTGGCCAGCACGGGTATGGCCCTGGGCGTCTTCTGGCAGACGCCGTCGATCGTCCTGGTGCTGGGCGGATCGATCCTGGCCACCGTGGTGTCTCTGCCGCCCCGAAGACTGGGCTCGATCGCCGGCGTCCTGCGCAGCGCGTTTCGCGATACGGCCCCGGCGCCCGAGACCGTGATCGAACAGATCGTCGCCCTGGCCGCCATCGCGCGGCGGGACGGCATGCTCGCCCTCGAAGAGCCCAGCAAGCGCCTGTCGGACGACTTCCTCCGACGCACGCTGCAGATGGCCATCGACGGCATGGACGGCGGCACGATCGAAACGGTCATGCGCCATGAGATGGAGGCGACCGATCTTCGGCACACCTACGGTAAGAGCCTCTTCGAGACGATGGGGCGATTCTCGCCGGTGTTCGGAATGATCGGCACGCTCATCGGGCTCGTCGTCATGCTGGGTCACATGAGCGACCCGGCGAAGATCGGGCCCGGCATGGCGGTGGCGCTGCTGACCACGCTTTACGGGCTGGTGATTGCGAACGTGTTCTGCCTGCCCCTGGCCCGCAAGCTCGGGGGCCGCAGCAGTGACGAGCTGATGATCAAGACCATGATCCTGCGGGGGGTGCTCGCCATCCACGCGGGCGATCATCCGCGGATCGTGGAGCAGAAACTGAAGGCGTTCCTCCCGGCCGCACAACGAGCAGCGTCCGGGCAGCCGGCGGAAGTCAGGGAGGCGCCCCGCGAACCGGTCCAGCGGGAAGAAGGGTCCGACAATCGATCGGCCGAGCCCGCGGCCCAGCGCGAGGCGGCTTGAGGTGAGCGGTGTTCTGGCTTCAACGGCTCAAACACGAGGAGCAGGACGCAGCCTGGGCGATTTCGTACGGCGACATGATGTCGCTTCTGATGGCGGTGTTCGTGATGATCGCCGCCATGAGCGAGTTGCGGCCGGGAGGACGCTTTGCGTCCGTGCGTGATGCGGTGTGGGGCGCGTTCGGTTTCAGCGACGTACCCCACAAGGCGCCGAGCCTGGGATGGACGCGCCCGCCCAGCCTGCCCGAGCAACTGGCACGGGCGGGCTTGTTGAGTCCGACGGGTCCGCCGCCGCCCCTGGAGGATGAGACCCTCCGCTGCTGCGACGTGACGCACGAAGCGGATCGCCTCGTGATCCGGATCGCCGGGGCGGCGTCGTTCGAAAAGGGCAGCGTTTCGCCGAGCCCTCAGGCTCTGGCGGCGATCGAACGGCTGGGGGTGATGCTGCGGTCCGGGCAGGCCCGCATCGAGGTGCGCGGACATAACGGCGACGGCCCGCTCGCCCCGACCTCGTTCTATCGCGACGGGCTGGACCTGTCCTATCAGCGTGCCCGAAGCGTCGTCGACGCCCTGATCCGGGCGGGAGTGAGCGGAAAGCGGATGTGCGTATCGGCCTGCGGCGATCAGGAACCCCTGGTCACCCCGGCCCCGGAAGGTTCGGCTGCCGCGGCGAACCGCCGGATTGAGATCGTGGTCCACGCGGTGCGGGTGGAGGGGGGAGATGGTCCCATCGCCGAGAAAGGGCGGTAAGCCCATGGCCAGTGAAACGCCGAAACAGCCCGAACCGGTCGCCGAGACGGCCTCCCGGGGGGGACGCAGGAAGATCATGATCAACCTGGGGATCATCCTGGGCATCATGCTGGGTGAAGGGGTGGGTGTGTTCTTCCTGGCCCGGCAGTTCTCCGGTCCGCCCGCGTCGGCGGAGGGCTCCGAGGTTCACGGGCTCAAACCAGCCGAAGGCCAGAAGGCGCCCGAGGACACCGAGGTCGAGGTCGTCAAGATCCGCGCCCAGAACGAGAAGTCGCAGCAGATGATCGTCTACGACATGACCGTGGCGATCAGCATCTCTGAAAAGCAGGCGCTGGACCTGACCAGCCTGATCAACCGCAAAAAGGCGACCATTCAGGATCGGCTCAGCCGCGTCGTGCGCTCGCTCGATCCGCAGCGGTTCAGTGAGCCCGATCTGGCGACGCTGCGCCAGCAGTTCAAACTCGAGCTCGGGCAGATCCTCGGGGACGATAAAGCAGTCAAAGAGGTCCTGATTCCGTCGATCGTCAAGTATAGTGACAATTGACGGGTGCGGGGAGGGGCGTGTACATAATGCCCTGAATCGAGGGAGTCTCGATTCCCCAGGTGACGCCGGCGTTTCTCACGGAGGAGAGCGACCGCGATGGCTGACAAAGAATCGCAGGAACGGCCAGACCCGGACGACATCCATCCAGCGGCTGCAGGCGGCGGATCGGCCGGCGACACAGCGGCCGCGGCCATCGGGCCGGCCGGTGATCCCGCGGTCGGCGGGGCGGGGACCGGATTCCCCCCGGCGGACGTCGCCGCGGATCCGGTGGGCTCAGCCTCTGCTACGGCCGTCAGCGCTCACCCCTTTGACATCCCCGACTTGAACCCCGCCGGGCGGACCGCCGCGGCCAGCCAGGGCATCGATCTCCTGCGGGATGTCGAACTCAACGTCAAAATCGAGCTGGGCCGCAGCCGCATGCTGGTGGAGGACGTCCTGCGCCTCGGCGAGGGCTCCGTGGTCGAGCTGGACAAGCTGGCGGGTGACCCGGTGGACGTATTCGTCAACAACCGTCTCGTGGCGCGGGGCGAAGTGCTCGTACTCAACGACAACTTCTGCGTGCGAATCAATGAGATCGTGGCACGCAACGGCGAGGATGGATGGGCGTGACGCGCGCGACGCCTTCTCCCGCGTTCGTGATGAAGGTGAGCTGGTGTGCTGGAGGGGTAAAGACGAGGGTCCGCAGATCATGAGACACTTCGCACTGACCGCTTTGATGATGACCCTGGCGTCCATCGCGAGAGCCGGTGAGTCCGACGTTGTGCGCGTGGTCGGGCCCAGAACCCCGGCAGCGGCGCCGGCACCCGCCGCTGCGCCCGCACAGGAAAACGTCATCGACCTGTTCGGTCAGCAGCCGGTGACCGTCGTGGCCGATCGTCCTGCGCTGCCCGAATCGGAAAGGGAGGTTCGCCGGCCCGAAGCGCCGGCCGCCGCCCCGGCGGCGTCCTCGACCGAGTCGCGGGTCATCGACCGGCGGTCGCGGGCATCCACCGGCTGGGGATGGACGGATGTGCTGCCGCTGGCGGCTGTTCTGGGGCTGATCGCCCTCGTGGCGCTGGTGATCCGGCGGTTCATGCCGGCCAGAGGGTTGATCGGCCAGGCGCCGGGATTGCTGGATGTGGTTGCCCGCACGCCGGTTTCTCCAAAACAGAGCATCCTCCTGGTGCGGATGGGGCGGCGATTTCTTCTCCTGGGCGTCTCACCGGATCGGATCTCGACGCTCTGCGTCGTGGAGGACCCGGAGAGCGCGGCCGAACTGATGGGAGAAGTCGTGAGCCGGCGGGCCGATTCGAGCACCGCGGCGTTTCACAGCTCGTTCAAAGCCGAGGAAGCCCAGTTCGATGACGAGATTGAACACCCCTCGGCCAGTTCCGCGGGTGGGCACGTCCGCGGGCTGCTCGAAAAGGTGCGCCAGATGAAACGCAGCCGGGTGGCGTGAAGAGCGTCCCCTCCCGACAGGGAGGGGCAGCGGGAGGCCTCGAGGGCAACGGACGCTCGGAACCGTTGTTGCCCTTGAGCCGCCCTTGGATCCCCCTGCCACGCCGGGTCGTCTCGGACGATCCGGAGAGCGGGGGACGACACATGGACGCGGCGGAGTTCGCGGCATGCTGGGGCATGGAGGCTCACGATGCGGCCTGTTGGCGGCGCTGATGGTGCTGGCGCTGGCCACCCACGTCTGCGCGCAGAACGCCCCCGCCGATACCCCCATCGACAACTCGCTCGGTATTCCCGATCTGACCCGGGTGGCCCCCGTGGCCACCACGCGTGAAGGCGTCAGCGGGACGCTCCAGATTCTCCTCATCATGACGGTGCTGACGCTGGCGCCGGCCATCCTCGTGATGACCACCAGCTTCACCCGCATCATGATCGTGCTCGCCCTGCTGCGGCAGGCGATCGGTACGCAGCAACTGCCGCCCAGCCAGGTGCTGGTCGGGCTGTCGCTCTTCCTGACCTTTCTTGTGATGGCGCCCACGTACGAGCGCATTCACCGCGAGGCCATCCAGCCGTGGCTGAGCAACGCCCCCGGCATGTCGCAGGGCCAGGCCCTCCGGATCGCCGACGGGCACATGCGCGAATTCATGTTCGCCCAGATCGAGAGCACGCGGAACGAAGAGGATATTTTCCTGTTCCTGGAATACTCGCGAAAGCAGCCTATTCCGGCGAGCGAGAAGGTCACGCGCGACAAGGTTCCGACGCTCGTGCTGATCCCGGCCTTCATCCTCAGCGAACTGAAGACGGCATTTGTGATCGGTTTCCGCATTTATCTGCCGTTCCTGGTGATCGACATGGTCATCGCGACGGTGCTGATCTCGATGGGCATGCTGATGCTGCCGCCCGTGCTGATCTCGCTGCCGTTCAAGCTGCTGCTATTTGTGCTGGCCGATGGGTGGCATCTGGTGGTGTCGTCGTTGTTGAGCGGGTTTGCATAGGAGTGTTTGCCGTCTGTTGTTTGTTGTTGGCTGGACAACGCTGCCGCCTGCAACAAACAGCAATCGACAAACAACGACAATGGATACCGGACAGGCACTGGATCTGGGGCGTGAGGCGCTGCTGATGGTGCTGATCATCTCCGCGCCGATCATGGGCGTGGGACTGCTCGTCGGCCTGCTCATCTCGCTGTTCCAGTCGATGACGCAGCTTCAGGAACAGACCATCAGTTTCGTACCCAAGATCGTGGCCATGGTGGGCGTGGCACTCGTGCTGATCCCGTGGCTGGCGAGCCACCTGCTCGAGTACACGCGCGAGTTGCTCGGAACGTCGCCCTATTGAGCAAAGCCAGGACGAAAGTCGAAAGTCGAAAATCGAAAGTCGAAATGCAAAACAAGGAAACACACACGACTGACAACTGACAACAATGCCCTCCTCCATCGCCCATTTCTATTCCTTCCTGCCGGCGTTCCTGCTGGTGCTCTTCCGCATTGGCGGGCTGGTGCTGGCGGCGCCGCTGTTTTCGAGTCCGGTGCTGCCCAACCAGTTCAAGGCGCTCCTGGTGCTGGGGATGAGTCTGGCCGTGTTTCCGATGATGCTGCCGCACATCACCGCCCCGGCTACGCTGGCGTCGGCGGTGGGGGGGATGGTCGGCGAACTGGCCATCGGGGTGCTCATCGGGCTGGGGATCACCCTCGTTTTCGCGGGCGTTCAGGTGGCCGGGCAGTTGATCAGCCAGCAGGCGGGGCTGGCCCTCGGCGACGTGTTCAACCCGATGTTCGAATCATCCACGACCGTCGTCTCGGAAGTCTACTTCTACGTCGCGATGATGATCTTTCTCGTCGTCGGCGGGGATCAGGCCCTCATCCGGGCGCTGCTCGACAGCTTCAAGAGCATTCCTCCGCTCACCCTGCAGTCGTCGGGCAACTTCGCCAACGTGCTGGTGAATCTGCTCACCCTGTCGTTCACGATCTCCATCCGCGTGGGCGGACCGACCATGCTGGCGCTGCTGCTCGCGTTTCTTGCCCTGGGTTTCATTTCGCGGACAGTGCCCCAGCTCAACCTGCTCACGATCGGTTTTCCGATCAAGCTGGCCCTGGCGCTGGCGATGATGGCGATGACGATGATGTCGCTCGAGACCGTGCTGCTCGACGGCGTGACGACATGCATGGACGCGCTGGCACGGGCCCTGCGGCTCGTCTGAAGCGCGAGATGAGAGGAATAAGTCATGCGACGTGAGGTGCGGGCGCTGATTTCGACTTTCGACTTTCGACTTTTCGACTTTCTAACCCATGGCTGACCAGGCACAGGACAGGACCGAAGCCCCGACCCCGCGACGGCGCGAAGAAGCGCGGCGCCGCGGTCAGGTGGCCCGCAGCTCCGATCTGGCTCCGGCGGTGATCCTCCTGGCCGCGCTGCTCGTGCTCCACTTCAGCGGGCAGAGGATTCTCGGCCGGCTGATGGAGATCACGCGGCACTGCCTGGGAGCGCCTGGAATCGGAAACATCGAGCCCGGAGCGGTCACCCTGACCTTGAACGCCGCCTTCCGGGAGATGGTTGCCATTCTCCTGCCGCTGCTCCTGGTGGTGTTCGTGGTGGCCCTGGTCGTCTCGCTGCTGCAGGTCGGCTTTTTGTTCACGCTCACGCCGATCACCCCGTCACTCGACAAGCTCAATCCCCTCAACGGCCTCTCCCGGATGTTCAACGGGCGGGCGTTCGTTCATCTGCTGCTGGGAGTGGCGAAGATGTCGCTGCTGGCCGTGGTCACCTATGTCACCGTCGCGGGCAAGGTCGATCTGCTGGCTCATGCGGCCGGAATGCATCATCTCACGATGGTCAGTGCGGCCGCGGACCTGGTATACACGCTCGGCCTGCGGCTGGCGATCGTCCTCCTGATTCTGGCCATCATCGACTTCCTCTATCAGCGCTGGCGCCTCGAGCGCGACCTGCGCATGACGAAGGAGGAGGTCCGCGAAGAGCTCAAGCGCATGGAAGGTGACCCGATGATCAAGCGCCGCCGGCGCGAGGTCCAGCGGCAGATCCTGCTCCAGCGGATCCGTTCGGCCGTGCCGAAGGCCGACGTGGTGGTGACCAACCCGACGGAGCTGGCGGTGGCCCTGCAGTACGACTCGGACACGATGACCGCCCCCAGGGTCGTGGCCAAGGGTGCGGATTTTCTCGCTCAGAAGATCCGTGAGATTGCCATCGAGCATGGCGTGCCGATCGTCGAACGCAGGCCGCTCGCCCAGGCGTTGTACCGCGACGTGGAGGTGGGCCAGGAGATTCCGGCGAAGTTCTACAAGGCGGTGGCGGAGATTCTCGCCTACGTCTACGAACTGGCGGGCAAGGGATACTCGCGGCGTGCGGCCGCGGTGGGAGTGAATTGACATTGTCGATTGCCGATTTCCGATTGTCGATTGGGCAGTCGGGCTCTCGGAATGGACAATCGGCAATGGAAATCGGAAATGAGCAGCAATGGTGACCGGATGGCATGGGCAGCGTACTCGCTGCCCGTGCGGCGTGAGTCACGGGCAGATGAGTACACCTGCCCATGCCACCCTGAATTGAAAATGAGGTCCAATGGCGGGTGAGGCCGTATTAGCTTCGCGACCGGCCGTCTGGCTGGAGAAGAATCGCGGCATGCTGTTGCCGCTCGGGGCGACTGCGCTCATTTTCGTGCTGCTCGTACCGCTGCCGACGGGTGTGCTCGACCTGCTCCTGTCGGCCAATATCGCCATGTCGGCCATCGTGCTGCTGACCACGATGTACGTGCAGCACCCGCTCGAGCTCTCGGCGTTTCCGTCGCTGCTGCTCTCGCTGACGATGGTGCGGCTGGTGCTCAACACGGCTACCACGCGCCTCATCCTCACCAACGCCCAGGAGGGCACCGCCGCCGCCGGGCATGTGGTCGAGGCGTTCGGCAACTTCGTGACCGCCGGCTCGATCACCGTCGGCGTCATCATCTTCATCATCCTGACCGTCATCCAGTTCGCGGTCATCACCAAGGGCGCGACGCGCATCGCCGAGGTCGCCGCCCGGTTCACGCTCGACGGCATGCCGGGCAAGCAGATGGCCATCGACGCCGACCTCAACGCCGGCCTCATCGACGAGGCCGAGGCCAGGCGGCGGCGCAATGAGATCACCGCCGAGGCCGACTTCTACGGGGCCATGGACGGTGCCTCCAAGTTCGTCCGCGGCGATGCCATCGCGGGCCTCATCATCACGATCGTGAACGTGCTGGGCGGCATCTACGTAGGCATGGTCGAACACGGCATGCCCATCATGGAGTGCCTGCGGGTGTTCACGAAGCTGACGATCGGCGACGGTCTGGTCGCGGCCATCCCGTCGTTCCTGATCTCGCTCGGCGCGGGCATGCTCGTGACGCGCAGCAATGCCAAGTCAAATCTCGGCGAAGACCTGCTGGGCCAACTGACCTCCAAGCCCGTCGCGCTGGTGGTCGCCGCGGTGTTCATGTCGTTTCTATCGATCACCGGCCTGCCCGCGCTTCCGATGCTGCTCCTGGCGGGCGGCTGCGGCGGGCTGGCGTATGCCCTTCGCAACAAGCGGCTGGCCGTGGCTGCGGCGGCCGCCACCCAGGCCCGGGCCGAAGCCAAGAAACCCGAAAAGGTCGAGTCACTCCTGACCGTCGACCCCATGGAACTGGAGATCGGCTACGGCCTCATCCGCCTCGTCGACAAGAAGCAGAACGGCGACCTCCTCGACCGCATCACGAACATCAGACGGCAAACCGCCACCGAGCTGGGCATCATCGTTCCGCCGATCCGCGTGCGCGATCATCTGCGGCTGGAGCCCAACCAGTACCTGATCAAGCTCAAGGGGGTCGAGGTGGCCCGCGGCGAGTGCATGCCGGGCTATCTGCTGGCCATCGACAACGGCATGGTGAGCAGTCCCATCGTCGGGATCGACACCCGGGAGCCCGCCTTTGGCTTGCCGGCCCTGTGGATTGCAGAGAACCAGAAGATCGACGCCGAACAGCGCGGCTACACGGTCGTGCCGTGTTCCAGCGTGCTCGCCACGCACCTGACCGAGATCATCAAGCGGCATGCTGATGAACTGCTGACGCGCCAGCAGACCCACAAGCTGCTCGAGACCCTCAAGGAGAAGTCCCCCAAGGCCGTGGACGACGTCATTCCCGAGGTGGTCAAGGTGGGCGAGTTGCAGCGCGTCCTGCAGCAGCTCCTCCGCGAGCGCGTGCCGGTCCGCGATCTCGAAACGATACTCGAGACGCTCGGCGACTGGGCGCCGCGGACGAAGGACACCGACGTTCTCACCGAATACGCGCGGCACGCTCTGGCAAGAAACATCTGCCAGATGTACAAAGATGAGCAGAACCTGATCCGGGTGGTGACGCTCGATCCCAAGCTTGAGGACACGATCGCGGCGCATCTGGAGCGAAGCGACCGAGGCACATTCCTGAGTCTGGCGCCGGAGGTGCAGGGCAGGATCGTCGGCGCGATCCGGTCGCGGCTCGAGAGCGCGGTGACCGGCTCGGGCGGCCACACGGTGGTGATCCTGTGCTCGCCGCAGGTTCGCATGTGGGTCAGGCGGCTCATTGAGGCTGCCCTCCCGCATGTTCCGGTCTTGGGCTACAACGAGATCGTCCGTGGAATCGAGGTTCGTTCCCTGGGATTAGTGGTGCTGACGGATGGACCTGAAAACGTATCACGGTAATTCGATGGCCGAGGCGCTGGCCAAGGTCAAGAAGGACCTGGGCCGCGAAGCGGTGATTCTGCACACGCGAACGATCCGCCGGGGTGGTTGGCTGGGTTTCGGCGGGCGGACGCTGGTGGAGATCACGGCCGGCCGGGACATCAACGTGCTCCCGCCGGGTGAACGACGCGTACTCATGGGGCCCAATGGCGGTTCCCGCGGCGCGACGGCCGCGCCGAAGCCGCCCGCCCGGCCGGGCGCCGCCGCGGCGTCGCCTCCCGCCGGTCCGGATGGGGTGGGCGCCACCATCCGCGACGAGATGGCCGAGTTGCGCTCGATGGTCCGCGAGCTCCTGCAGCGGCCCGCGATGGTTGCTCCGCCCAAAAGCGACGGACCGGCGGATGTCCCCCCGGAACTGACCGAGTACTACACGACGCTTCTGCAGAACGAGGTGGCCGAGGAACTCGCCCGCGAGATCATGAGCCAGGCCCGCGATCGCCTCGCCCAGTGCAAGGCGCGGGCGGGCAAGCTGGCGACAGATGCGGCCGCCCTTCAGCAGCTCGTGCCGGCCGTCATGCTCGAGACGATCGAGCGGATGATCCCGCCCACCGAGCCGGTCCAGCTCGCCCAGGAGGGCACGACGTATGTCGCCCTGGTCGGTCCCACCGGCGTGGGGAAGACCACCACCATTGCCAAGCTCGCCGCCCATTTCAAATTGCGGGAGAACCGGCGGGTCGGCCTCATCACCATCGACACCTACCGCATCGCCGCCGTGGAACAGTTGCGGGCGTACGCCGAGATCCTGGCCGTGCCCGTCGAGATTGTGCTGGCTCCGTCCGACATGACGGCGGCGCTCGAGCGGCTCAGGGGATGTGACGTGGTCCTTGTCGATACGTCGGGCCGGAGCCAGAATGATGCGGCGCGGCTCGCGGAACTCAAGGCGTTTCTCGACGCGGCACGCAGCCTCGGGCAGTTGCAGACGCACCTGGTGCTGTCCTGCACCGCGAACCCCCGGCAGCTCATGGAGGTCGCGCAGCGCTTCGCCGCCCTGGGCGTGGACCATGTCGTTTTCACGAAACTGGATGAAGCCGTCGGCCTGGGCGTCATTTTCAATGTGCTCCGGCGGCTCAACCTGCAATTGTCGTATCTGACCACCGGCCAGGACGTGCCGGATGATATTGAAGTGGGACATCGTCGGCGAATTGCCCAGATGATTCTGGATCGCGGGGCGGACGTCCGCGCGAATGCGTCGCCGACGGTGGTGGATCACGTGGCATGAGGCGACTCAGCGGAGATCGACATGTCCACGCGGCAGGGTTTTCAGAATAGCGAATGGTGAATCGCGGATTGACATGACAGCCGCGTGATGCTGCTCAATCGGCGATTTGCGCTTCGCCGTCCGTCATCGGGAGAGCCAGGGATGGCTGCACACGAAGACCGCCCGACGGATCAGGCCCATCGGTTGCGTCAACTCGTGGCCCAGGGCCTCGAGCCGCCGCCGGGCGCCGAACATCGGGCACACACCATCGCCGTGGCCAGCGGCAAGGGGGGGGTGGGCAAGACGCTGGTTTCGGCCAACCTCGCGATTGCCCTCGCCGCACGCGGCCATCGCGTGATCCTGTTCGATCTCGACATGGGCCTGGCCAATGCAGACATTGTGCTGGGCCTGGAAGTCACCTCCACGCTCTCCGACGTTCTCAGCGGGCGGCGCGCCCTCGATGACGTCATTCTCGCCGCGCCGGGCGGAATCGCGTTTGTGCCGGGCTCGTCGGGAGTGGCCGGCATGGCCAATCTCTCGGAGTTTGAACGCCATCAGCTCCTGTCCGTGCTGCATCGGGCGGAGACCGACTATGACGTGGTGATGCTCGACTGCGGCGCCGGCATCTCGCGCAATGTCATTGCGTTCGGAGCCGCCGCCGACACGCTCCTGATCGTCGCCACGCCCGAGCCGACGGCCATCACCGACGCCTATGCCACCATCAAGGCGTTCGTGCTGGAGCGGCACGAATCGCGGCACGCGAGCACGGCCGCCGCCGGTTCCATCGGCGTCATCGTCAACCAGACCGAGAACCGCCATGAGGGCCGGCAGGTCTACGAGCGGCTGGCGAGCGTCAGCGCACGCTTCCTGCACGTCCCCGTGACCGATTACGGCTATATCCTGCGGGACGATCACGTGCCGGCGGCCGTGCGGGCGAGGGCCCCGCTGCTGGTGAAGTATCCGCGCTCATCCGCCAGTGCGTGCCTGCTGGCGTCAGCGGCGAGATTATCGGCCGAACTCGGCCAGCCGCAGTCGGGCGAGAGCCTCCTCTCGCGGGTCATGCGCATGTTTGTCTGAGAGGGGGCAGTGAGAACGTTGAGGGTGTCCCACCCCGTTCCGAAGGACGGGGTGGGGGACCGACGGGATCGGTGAAGTTCGATCTCATCAGTCCCCCATCCCGCGCGGCGCGACGGGAGGGGCCACCCTTCTCGCACGCGCTCGGAGGGTGATCGGCATCGGTCGGTCGGCCGTGCCGGCAGGAGGGCCGCGGTTACCGGCCGTCGCGCCTGCCTGGCTCCGATAAGGCCGGTGCCTGCAGACGATCCGGCGGGTAAGCCGCTGCTGTGTCGATTGCCCAGCGCCGGGAGCTAAACCGCCGCTGACGGTTTACCGTTAAACACCAGCCGGCGTTTGACGGAGGGAGTCCCTGATGGCCAGGTTGTGCGGGGCTACACTCGGGTTGTTCGCCTTCTCCGTCACGATCTTTCTGAGCCTGTCTGCAGCCAATTCGATCGAAGAAACCCTGTGGCGTGCCCTGAACGCGATGGTCATCTTCTGCGGGATGGGCCTGGCGGTTGGCTGGGTGGCCGGCCGGGTGCTCGATGAATACGCCGTCGGGCGGCATCGTGAGATGTTCGCCGACGAGGGGAAGGGCACGGGATCCGAGTCCCAGTCGGTCCCGGCGGGGGAGGAGGCTTCTGAGCTGCCTCCTGTCACTTCTTAACCAGTCTCGTGGCATGTGGGGGTATCACGATGGTCCCGACCGCCGAGTCGATCCGCGTCGTCTGGCTGCAGTACAAACAATCGCATGACCCCGCGCTTCGCAACCGCCTCATGGAGCACTACCTGCCGCTCGTCCGCTATACCGCCGACCGCATCTCCGCCAAGCTTCCCAGCGAAGTCGATGTCGACGACCTGATGTCCGCCGGCATTTTCGGCCTGGTCGACGCCATCGAGGCATTCGATCTCGAACGCGGGGTCAAATTCGAAACCTACTGCTCGCCGCGCATCCGCGGGGCCATTCTCGATGAGCTCCGCACGATGGACTGGGTGCCGCGCCTGGTGCGCAGCCGCGCCCACAAACTCGAAAACGCGACCAAGATGCTCCGCGCGGAACTCGGCCGCCTGCCCTCCGAGGATGAGCTCGCCCGGAAGCTCGCCGTGAGCAAGGACGAGCTCGACCGCCTCATGCGCGATGCGACCGCTGTCTCCCTGGTTTCCCTGTCCCGCAAGTTCATCGAGGGCGACTCCAGCCGCGAGCTCCAGGAGATCGACGTCCTCGAGGACCGGCACAGCCAGGACCCCATCGAAGAAATCACACGCGGCGACCTGCGCAGCGCCGTCATGCGCCACCTCTCACCCGTCGAGCGGCTGATCCTGACGCTCTACTATTTCGAGGAAATGACCATGAAAGAGATCGGGGCCACCCTCGATCTCTCGGAGAGCCGGGTCAGCCAGATGCACTCGAGCATCCTGCTGCGGCTCCGCCAGCAGATGCACCGGCGGCCCGGCGCGCTCAAGATCCCCGCGTGACAACGATCCGAAAAGAAAAAGGCCCGAGACCCATTCCGGTCTCGAGCCGCCGTTTGGCCATCCCGGATGAAGTGCCGGGCCGGAGCGTCTTACTTCTTCTTCGCGCAGTCGCCGCAGCCCTTTTCACACGGCTTCTGGGCCGACTGGCAGTCGCGCTTCGCGCACGGGTTGCAGGGCTCGGCACAGCCACTGACCAGAACCAGACTGCCGGCCAGCATCACGGCGGCAGCGAGGAGGCCCGTCCCGAGCCCTCGCCATGCACTTTTCAGGATCATCAGCGTTCTCCTGTGAAAATCGGACGCCCGTCCGGGCTTTCCTGCCCGGCTCTCCACGCGTGTGTTGGACGGGCGGCCTTGTTGTCTGCTCGTTGACCGGTGGAAACGGCTTCCTTGTCCGTAGAGCGCCCGCATTATAAAAGGTCCTTCGCGCGTTGCAATCAGCCATTCCCGGATCTATGCATAGGCAGGTGGGGATTGAGTTTATGATGGCGTGTCGCCGAAAATCCGTCACGAAAGGACGATACCCCGTGATCCACCAGGCAGGGATTTTCATCCCGCTCGCACTGCTGATCGCACAGACCGCGATCGGCCAGACCAGTGCCCCGGCCGCCTCGCGACCGGCCGCGGCGTTGGGGTTCCAGGGCGTCTGGTATCAGCACGAGCCCGGAGGCGACGATCCGGAGCCGGCCTTCAGTGGCGGTCTGGCCACGTTTTCCAGTTGCCACACGCCGATGGCCATTCACGTCGAGCAGGCCAGGAAAACCTTCTTCGTCTACGGGGGCAGCGCCGGCACGCCGGAGGACCGGCGCCTGCAGATCTGCATCAGCGTCTATGACCACGGGGCCGGCACGGTCATGCGCCCCCGCGTCCTGGTCGAGCGGGCCTCGGCCGACCCGCACGGCAACCCGGCCTTGAGTATCGATGGTCAGGGCTGCCTGTGGGTGTTTGCGCCGGGTGTTCCCGCCGGGCAGCCCGGCGACGTGTTCCGAAGCGCGCGGCCCTACGACCTGAGTGAGTTTACCCGCGCGGCGCGAATGACGTTTGCCGATCCCCAACCCTGGTTCATCGACGGGAAAGGTTTCCTCGTGCTGTTGACGCGCCGGAGCGATAAGGGCACGGAGCTGTGCTTTGTCACCAGCCCTGACGGCGGTCGATGGTCCGAGCCGGCCGCCCTGACGCCGCCGCTTCGCGGGTGCCGCGCCGTGAGCTGGCGCCATCGCGGCAAGGTGGGGGTGGCCTTCAATTTCCACCCTGATTCGCGCAGCCTGGGTGGGAATCCGTATTACCTGGAGACGCCGGATGCCGGGCAGACGTGGACCACGGCACAGCGCGAGAAGCTGACGCTCCCGGTCAGGATCGAGGACAGTCCGACGCGCGTTTTCGACTACGCCTCCGGGGGTCAGGCGGTCTGCCTCAAGGACCTCAACTTCGACAGCCAAAGCAATCCGAACCTGCTGCTGCTCATGAGCCGCGGGCCGAGCACTTCGCCTCAGGGCGGCCCGTTTCTCTGGATGATCGCCCGCTGGGCCACCCGCTCCTGGCGCATGACCGGCCTGATCGAGTCTGATCATCTGATGGACAGCGGCTGCCTGCACATCGAGACCCGCAATAGCTGGCGTCTGCTGGGACCCACGGCCCCCGGTGCGGAGCCGCGTCAGCCCGGCGGCGAGATCGTGGCCTGGTTCAGTGATGATTTCGGGCGGGCCTGGGGCCGGACCGATCTGACCCACGCCAGCGACTTCAACCACAACGGCGTTCGACGCCCGCTGGACGCTCATGCGGAATTCTACGGCTTCTGGGCCGACGGCGCGGTGCGCCGAGCGTCGGAGTCGCTGCTTTACTTCACGACGCGAGACGGCAAGGTCTTCCGCCTGCCGACCCGTATGTCCCAGGACATCGCACAGCCGGAACTCGTCTCGCCGCCCATCGGGGCGACGCAGCCGGCCAGTCAGGCTTCCGAATGAGCCGCGCCGTTTGACAATGGCTTGCGGCGATCCGGATAATCGTGCACTCCATGCACGCTCCCGGACCGGACGCGTTCTGCTGCCCATACCCCGCTGGCTGCTCGTTTCGCGCGAGACGCGTCGCATTGTTCTGCTCCGCGCTGGGCGCGCTTCTGCTGCATCCGCTCCCGGCGGGAGCCGACGACCTCGATCACATCCGCCAGCGCGGCACGCTCATCTGGGGCGCTGACCAGGAAGGCGGCGGCCCGTTCATCTACCCCGACCCGCAGCAAGACGGCCGCGTCATCGGTTTCGAGGTGGAACTGGCGGATCTGATCGCCCGCCACCTGGGCGTGCGGGCCCAGTTCTTCCAGGGCGACTGGGACACGCTCCCGCAGTTCCTCAAAGGGGGCCAGATCGATGTGATCCTCAACGGCTACGAGTGGACGCCCGAGCGCGCCGCCCGGATGCAGGCCAGCCGGCCCTACTACATCTACGGATTGCAGCTCCTGGCCCGCGAAGGCGACGAACGCATCCGGTCGTGGGAGGACCTCCGGTCGCCGCCACCGGGCCAGAGCCGGGTCGTCGGCGTGCTCGAAGGCTCCGCCGCCGCATCCTATATGCGCGAGAGCTATCCGGAGGTTGAGCTCCGCCCGTACGACGGCAACACCAACGCGATGGCCCAGGTGCGCAGCGGCATTGACACCGCCACGCTGCAGGACGGCCCCATCGCCGTCTTCTACCGTGACAAGCCGCAGGGGGCGGGGCTGCGCTTCGTCGGCGAGCCGGTCGCGCCCGGCCACTACGTCCTCTACGCCCGCCTCGGCGAAGACCGGCTCATCCGCGCGATCAACCAGGCGATCGACCGCGCGCTGCTCAGCGGCGAGCTGCGCCGGATCTATGAGAAGTGGGGTCTGTGGAACCCGATCCAGGAACGCCTTCCCACCGCGGCCGCGCCCACCAGCGGAAAGGCGATCGCCGGCTGGGAGGTCGTCCGCCGCTACTGGCCAACTCTCCGGCGCGCCGCGGGCATGACGCTCTTCCTGACGGTCACGGCCATGCCGCTGGCGGTGCTCGCAGGGCTGCTGATCGCGCTCGGGCGCCTGTACGGGCCGGCTATCGTCCGGATCCCGCTCGCGGTGTACGTCGAAGTCCTCCGCGGCACGCCGGTCATGCTCCAATTGTTCGTGCTCTTCTTCGTGTTGCCCCTGTTGTTGCCCGTCGAGGTGCGTCAGTGGCCGTTTGTCGCCGCCGTTCTGAATCACTGGTCGCTGCTGGCCGCGATCCTGGGACTGGCGATCAACTACTCCGCGTATGAGGCGGAGATCTACCGCGCGGGGCTGCAGGCCATCCCGGCCGGTCAGATGGACGCCGCACTTGCGCTGGGCATGCCCCGCCGCACCGCCCTGCGCCGCGTGATCGTGCCGCAGGCCGTCCGCATTGTGATTCCACCGGTGACCAACGACTTCATCGCGCTCTTCAAGGATACGTCCATCTGCTCGGTCGTTGCCGTCACGGAACTGACCAAGCAGTACAATGTCCTGGCCAACAGCACGGGCGCCGTCCTCGAACTCGCGGCGATGACCGCGCTGCTCTATATGATCATGAGTTATCCGCTGTCGCTCTTGGCACGGCGCATGGAGGCGCACCTGGCAAAACCAGGTCGGTGAGAGGCCATGCTGATCGTCAACAAAGTGCGAAAGCGGTTCGGCTCGCACGAAGTGCTGGCGGGCGTGTCGCTCGAGGTGAGCAAGGGTGAGGTGGCTGTGCTCATTGGCGCCTCCGGATGCGGCAAGAGCACGCTGCTGCGCTGCATCAACGGGCTCGAACCGTTCGACAAGGGATGCGTTCGCATTGGCGATGAGACACTGCTGCCCGATGACATGTACTGTTGCTCTCGCCGTCGGATCCGTGCCCGGGTTCACGAGGTCCGTCGGCGGGTGGGCATGGTGTTTCAACAGTTCAACCTGTTCCCGCACATGACCGTACTTGAGAACGTGATGAGTGGGCCGGTGTTCGCCTTCGGCGTGGATCGCGACGCGGCCGAGGAGCGCGCCCGCCGGCTGCTCGAGCGCGTGGGACTGGCCGACAAGATCGATCAGCGCCCCGCCACGCTCTCGGGCGGCCAGCAGCAGCGCG
>CAZQEN010000074.1:20095-24842 GCA_964591605.1 uncultured Planctomycetales bacterium | reverse complement strand
CAACTCTCTCGTATTCTTGCTGAATCAAAACATAGAGGGACTCCAATCCAACACGAATCCGATTCGCGAAAACCCCTGTAAACATTGGCGTGTGGGAGGATTCTACGCAGAGGGAGTGAGCTATCGGACGGTGAAGAAACTCTGCTTGCCCGCCGCCCGTCTCATGTGAGAACGTCCTGGTCGCGGGAGCAATGGAGAGCAGAGGGGAGAGGGGCCGTCAGCGCTGGGGACGGTCCCTCTGTTTTTCGGTATCGAAGTAGTGGCGTTCCACAGCCGCGCAGACTTCGGCTGCTTTCTCAGGGTGCCTCAACACGTAGCGGTCTTGAATCCCTGTCTTGTGTCCTGCGACCATCTTCGCTCTCTCGATACTCACATCTTCCATCTTCGTGTAACTGCCGTCTCGGAGGTGGCGAAACTCCACGTGCTTCAATCCCACCCGTTCCCGCAGCTTCTTGAATCGCCGTTGAATCTGCCGAGTAGTGATGTTAAACACCGTCGTTCGATCGTGCTCCAGCACTTTGGCAAGAGCCTCCAGGGTACGTGGCCACAGCACCGCAATGCGCGGAATCTTTCCCCTCTTGTAACGGTATCCTGACAGCTTATCTCCCTTGAGCCACTTCGCTTTAGCATACTGCACTTCTTCGGCGTACATGCAGCAGTTCAGCGCGAACAACATCAGGGCCTTGTCCAGGTCATCTGCAGCGTCGTGCAGCTTTTGGAAGTCGGCGGGATCGATTGGGCGCGGGTCAGGGTCCGGCGCTGGTGGAACCTCGAAAAGCTGGCAGTAGCTGAGGGCTCGCGAGATATCAGCCATGGCCGATTCGTCGCTGCGCTTGAGCGCAAACCGCAGAATCGCCTTGACCTTTCCGAACCGGTGCTTTACCCAAGTCTGCGATTTCTTCTCGTCGTCCGTGCGCTCGTATTGGGCCACGATCTTGTCCGCGTATCCTGCGACGATATTCTTCGACAACTCGCGGACGGTTCTTACGCCGACGATCTCAGTGAAGTGATTCCAGAACAGCTTGGAAACGCTCCGCTCATGATCTGTACGGAAGCGCTTCTTTTCGAGATAAGTTTCAAGCAGTGAATCGAGCGTCGGCGACGGCTCCGGCGGACGGAGATCATCCAGCCACGCGATACGCGGCTCATGCACCCTTTCTGCGAAGCTCTTCGGGTCCGTCTTGAGAAGCTCTTCGACCTTCGCCCAAAAAACCGGGGAGTCGATGTCAAGCTGGTACTCGGTCAGCGCCTCAGGTACGACGTGGGTAAGCCGTACCCGCTCTGGGTTCCGGGCGTTCTCCCATTCCCAGAACTGGCGGATGGCGGTCTCGCGGTCGCTCGATCGGAAAAGCTGTTCGCGCGTGGGTTCGACCCAGATGTAGTGCCGCCCACCCGACGCCCTGAGTCCCGATCCGTCGTGCCGTGATCGCACTTCCCGCCCGTACCGATCGCGTACGAAGTTCCCGACTGGCCTGCCGCGCTGTGCCATGACTGGGCTCCTGCAGCAACTAGTTGCGCCCAGTCTATTTGACTGCCGAATTGACTGCAATCGTGCGGTTATCGGATGAAAACGAACAGCCGACGGTGGGATTTGAACCCACGACCTCAGCTTTACGAAAGCCGTGCTCTACCGCTGAGCTACGTCGGCGTATCCGACCTGTGTCGGCCGGCAGCGAGAATAACTTAAGCAGATTCGTCCCGGCTGGCAAGTCCGACAGTGCAGGACCAGTAGGTGCGGCGGGCCGGGCGCAGGCGATAAAAAACCCCGTGCCTTCCTCCAGGAAAGCACGGGGCCGTTGAAAGGGGACACGACAGCTTCCACCCTATTTCTAGAATTCGGCGGTCTGAGAATCAAACCAAATCAGGGATGAAATGCAGAAAATCTTGGGCAGAGCTTCACTTATCGACGCTCGTCCGGGGTGCGTTGCCTCCGCGGGGACGGCGTCGGGCGGACGTGATCGGACGTTGGCGGCGGCTCAATACAACCGGCCGCTGCGCAGGATGGCGTAAACGAGCCCCAGGCCCAGAAAACCGGCGAACAGGTACCCGACGATGCCCAGGGCCTGCAGCGGGACATTGAACAGCCTGGCGTTGCTCTGGAGGATCCACGAGCTTCCGATAATGATCGAGCCGATCACGATGGCCACGCCCAGGCGGTTGCTCGCCTTGTCGATTTCGTGGGCGAGGTCATCCAGGTTGCGGTGGCGCAGGGTGACCTGCCAGCGGCCGGACGCCAGCCGCCGCGAGATGTCGCGCATCTGGCTCGGGGCGTTGCGCAGCACGTTGAGCAGGTGCCAGCCCGACATGGTGGCCGACTTGAGCACGCGTCCGGGCGAAAAGCGGCTCAGGACGAGCCGGCGGATGCGGGGGGCGGTCAGGCTCACCAGGTCGAGCTCGGGGTCGAGCTGCAGGCAGATGCCGCCGATGGAGACCAGTGCCTTGCCGAACAGCACGAACTCGCGCGGGAGCGTAACGTCGTGGCGGCGGATGAGCGAGGAGACCTCGAAAAAGAGGGTCTGCAGGTCGAATCGCCGCAGCGGCAGGCCGTAATACTTGTCGATGAGCTCGGTGAACTCACGGCGGAGCCGCGTCCGGTCCGTCTCCTCGCCCAGCACGTTCATGTCGGCCAGCACCTCCACGATGATGTCGGGCTCCCGGTTGAAGGCGCCGGTGAGCATGAGCACCAGGTTGCCCATGAGCTCGTCGTCGAGCTGGCCGGTGAGGCCGAAGTCGATGAGCCCGACCTTCGCGGGCGGCTCGATCAGCAGGTTGCCCGGGTGCGGGTCGGCGTGGAAGAGGCCCATCTCGAAGAACTGCTTCATGAACCCCTCGACGAGCCGGGCGGCCAGGCCGTGCCTGTCGATCCGGGCGTCGGGTTGCGACAGGAGCTTCTGCATGCTCGCGCCGGTGAGCTCGCCGAGCGTAACCACCCGCGGGCCGGTGAGCTCCCAGAACACGCGCGGCGCGTAGAAGTTCTCGTCCTCGCCGAACAGCTCGTTGAACCGCGAGATCGTGGCGGCCTCGTTGATGAAGTCCATCTCGCGGAGGATCTTGCGCTCGAGCTCTTCGACCAGCGTCTGCGGCTTGTACATGAGCAGCTCGGGCGTGAATCTCTCGGTCAGCTCGGCCATCCACCGCAGGATGGTCATGTCCAGCGTCACGAGCTCTTCGATGTCTGGGCGCTTGATCTTGACGACGACGCGCTGCGAGGCGGCCGTGTCGCAGGCCCGGGTTCGAGCGCGGTAGACCTGGGCGATCGAGCCGCTGGCGAGCGGCGCCTCGTCAAAGTGCTCGAAGAGCTGTTCGAGCGGCGCGCCCAGATCGGCACTGACGATCGACCGGGCCTCGGCCGTCGGGAACGGCGGGACGTGGTCCTGGAGCAGGACCATCTCCTGGACGATGTCGGGGGGGAAGAGATCGGGCCGGGTGGAGATCATCTGCCCGAGCTTGACGAACGTGGGGCCCAGTTCCTCGCAGACCAGGCGGAGCCGACGGGCGAGCATCACACCGGTGCCGGCCTCCGCCATCGCGACCGGGACATCGGCCCGCCAGCGCCGCGGGATCGGGACGATGCGGTTGAGCTGCAGGCGGTCGACGACGTGTCCGAATCCGTGGTGGATCAGGATGCGGGCGATGTGCTGGATGCGCCCGATGCTGCGGACCGTCTTGGGGAGTCGTATCGCCACATTCACAGGATACGGCAAGCCCGGCGGCGCGGCGAGGGGGCGGAGCACGACCGTGGCGGCCGCCGGGTGTATGAGACTGGGTCGTGACCCAGGCCCCGCCCGAAGCGTCATGGCCCCGTTGCTGCACAGCGGCTCATCCAGCGCGGGTGACTATCGCGGTTGAACCCATTCGATGATGGAAATGACGGCGTTGCCCTTGGGGTTCCGGTTCACCGCGTGGATGCTCAGGCGGCCGTCGCGGGACATCTCGGGGGTCACCTTCACCTCGAGCCAGCGGCCCTGCGGGAAGGCCTTCACTTCGCCGAGCGACTGGTCGTCGACCGTCACCTGCTGGACGCGGCCGTCGCCGAAGTGGTCGGGGTCGATCATGTAGAGGCGAAGGGTTCCGGTGGCGCCGGCGGGCACGGCCAGCTCGATGTGCAGGTCGTTATCGTCGGTGAGGGCATGGTAGACCGGCGGCGGCCAGCCGGCCCACGCGTGGCCCTGCTTGAGCTGCGCATCAAAGCCGGGGGCGGCGAGCACGATCTGCTTGCCCGGCCGGCCGCAGAGCATGTGGAAGGCCACGCCGCGGGCCTTGAGCTGCTCGAGGTCGGGCTCGACCGGCTTGTCAGGCCAGAAGAGTTCCTCGGGGGCCGGGCCCCGGTCGGCGACGGCGGGCATGGCTGGGAACTTCGCGTGCGGCTCGGCCTGATACCAGTAACAGGTCGTTGAAAGATGCAGCGACGTGCCGGCGCGGCTGAACTGATCGCGGAACATGGGATGCTCGCGCTCGCCGAAGCCGATGTCGACACGCAGCGATTTCTCGAAGCTGATGGCGTCGCCGATGAAGAAGCGGTACGCGGCCGCCCCCTGTTTGAACGGCCAGTAGCCGGTCAGCGGAAAGACGTTTTCGGCCTCGGGGAAGCCCCAACTGAAGCCGAAGGAGTCCTCGATCCCCTGGAACTCGCTGGAGGGGCTCTTTTCGCCGTCGACGTAGAACTTCTCGTTCATGTCGACCGGGTAGCCGGGCGTGCCGGGGCGGCGGAGGGTGACGTTCCAGCCGACGAACTTGCCGCGGCCGG
>CAZQEN010000074.1:0-20085 GCA_964591605.1 uncultured Planctomycetales bacterium | reverse complement strand
CCATTGTGCATGAAAGTACCCCTCGTCCCCGGCGAGCGGTTCGACCTGGCGCCAGCAGACGTACGAATAGCAGGGCATCATCGTCCACAGTTTCTCGCCCGGCGGCTCGGGGCCGTCGTATTCGAGCACGATTCTGGCCGATATGCGGAACGGCATCGGGAAATACGCGTTCCAGCCCCGTTTCTTGTTGACCAGCGCGGTGTTGACCACCTCGCGCAGGCCGGCGGGGTCGCAGAAGAAGTCCACGAAGGGACAATCCACACTGGGCTCGGTCTCGCCGTCCCAGTACATGCGCAGGAGCAGGTCGCGGCCGAGTTGATACTCCTTCGGCTTTGCGATGGCGAGCTGCGGATAGGCGAAGTGGATCATGGTGATGACACCGGGGCCTTTGATCTCGGCGACGGTGATGGTCTTGGACGTGTGGAAGCGCTGGGCGTCGGGTGTCTCGATCCAGAGGGCGTTTTCGGCCCGCGTGCGGCCCGGGGTGAGCTTCGAGAGGCCGGTGAGGTCCTGGGCCCATGCGGGCAGGGCGGAAAGGAGCGTGACGATCGCGAGTTGCCGGGCGCGCAGATGCATGGTGTGAAACTCCGGATGGGGGGGCTGGGGTCGCACGTGTCGCGTGGCCGCGCAGCGGACAAGTGACCGACCTGAATCCCGGCCGGCCTGGGGGCGGGTGGTGTCAGGGCAGTGTACCGGCGGGATAGCCAGAAGCCAAAAAGCCGGGAGATCAAAAACGGGACGCTCGCCGTCGGAAACCAAAAACCCGAGACCCGGAGTGGTATGAGGGGGTGTTGCCGTTGGACATCAGAAGTGGTGCGTGAGATCACGCGCCGCCTTTGGGACCATGAGCGCGGCATCTCCAACCCTTGGCTCGCACTCAGTCTTCGGATAGGGTTGACTCTTGTCTTGAGGTCTCGCCATGGCGAATCCCACCTCAGCACGGCCACGCATCCAGATCGACAGCATCTCGCCCTTGCTCCGCTGGGCAGCCGGGCTCACCGCGGGGCGCGGCGATCGCTCAATCCACAGTACGGCAACCAGGACAGCAAGGAGCGACACATGTGTACGCATTGCACGCGTCGAGAGTTCCTCGAAGCAGGGGTGGCAACCGGGTTCGCGCTGACCGCGGCACCGCTGGCGGCGGGGGGCCAGGCATCCACCGCGCCCGCCCCGGCCGCTTCAAAGGTTCGCATCTGCACGATCATCGCCGGCCGGCCGGGTGATCGCAGTTGGTCCGTATCGGAGGAGCAGATCGCGGCCGTGCGCCAGCGCCTGGCTGAGGCCGAGACGAACCTCGGCAACGTCGAGTTCGTCATCGGCCAGGCGGGCACCGCCGAAGAGACGGCGCAGTTGCTGGCCAAAGCCGGTCCCGACACCCCCGTCCTGGCCGTCAGCGCCGAGATCTTCGGCCTCAGCCGGGGCGTCATGCCCGCCGTCTTCAAGGAAGGGCGGCCCGCGGCTGTCTTTCATCTGCCCGTCGTCGGCGGCCACGACTGGTGCCTGGTCAACCCCTGGCGCGAGGAAGGCCACCGCATCACGCTCTTCAACACGAGCGACCTGGGCGACCTGGAGCGGGCGGCCGCTCTGCTGAGCGTCATCCCCCGCCTGAAACGCAGCCGCGTGCTCGTCTCTCCGCCCTTCAAGGGCACGCCCGCGTCCTACGACCCCGGTCAGGTGAAAGAGCGCCTGGGCGTCGAGCTCGTCCGCATCGCCGACGGGCGCTATGACGAAGTCATGGCAGGCGTGGACGACGCCGCTGCGGAAAAAGAGTCCGCACGCTGGCTGAAGGAGGCACAAGGCGTGATCGAGCCCGCCCGCGAGGACGTGGTCAAGGCCGCCCGGGCCGGCTTGACGCTGGATCGGCTCATCGCCGAAAACCGCGCCAACGGCCTGTGCGTCGGCACGTGCATGGGATGGCTCTCGAGAGGGTTCCCCTGCCTGGGTTTCTCGCGCCTCAACGACCGCGGCATCCCGGCCGCCTGCGACGGCGACATGGACTGCCTGCTCACGATGCTGCTGATGCAGTATGCCGTCGGCCGGGCCGGCTTCCTGGGCAACGCCGCCGGCGTCGACACCGCCCGCAATGCGTTTCACCTCTCGCACTGCTCGGCCCCGCTCAGGATGGAAGGTCCGACCGGCCCGGCCGCGCCCTACCTGCTCCGCCGTCACGCCGAGGTCCGCGGCGGCGCGGTGACCGAGGTGCACTACCGCGTCGGCCAGAAAGTCACCTTCACCAAGCTCATCCACCTCGACACGCTGCTGATGTTTACCGGCACCATCGTCGACGTGCCGCAGGTCCCCAAGGGCACGCAGCGCGGCTGCCGCACCGAAATCGTCGCCCAGGTCGCCGACGCCGAGAAACTCATGGCCAACTGGGGCGGCGGGGCCCTCGGTGGGAGCGCCAAAGACTATTATGCCTCCCTGCACCGCGTGGCCTACTACGGCGACCACACCCGCTCCCTCAGGCACCTGGCCCACCTGCTCGGCCTCAAGGTCGTGGAGGAATGCTGAGCATGAGCGCAGGAGGATTTACTTGGGGTGGCATGGGCAATGTACTCATTGCCCGTGCGCATGAAACACGGGCAGCGAGTATCTCGATCTGCATCGGGACCCATGCCACCCTGTTCGACCGTGTCAATCATGCTGCGTTCCTGCTGAACGCCGTTTTCGGCAGCAGCGTTTCGTAGCACCGGGCCTCTGTGCCCGGCGGTCGGGTGCCCCACCCCGTCGCGAAGCGCGGGGTGGGGGACCGACGCGGCTGTGCGGCGGCCGTGCGGTGGCAAGGTCATCACCAGAGTGAGACTCGGAGTCCTGCCGTATGTTCCCGAAATGTGGCCCCGTTCCGACCTACGCCATCTTCTACACCGCCGGCTTGATCGCGCACCTGCTGATCACGCTCAACGGGGCGCCGCGCATGAAGGTGGGTAGGGTCGTGGCTTGGGCCATCGGCGTGTCGTACTGGGCGGGCATGATCCTCGGCGCGAAGGTCCTCTTCGACGTGCTGCATCACAACTTTGCGTGGCGCCAGCTCGTGAGCATCCGACACTACATGGAAGGCGGCATGTGGGGCGGGCCGATGGCCTATCTCGTGCTCGCGGTGCCGCTGGCATGCGTGCTCACACGCAGGGGCCCGGATCGGTCCGCCGCCATCGACCTGATTGCGCTCTCCCTGCCACTCCCGCTGATGCTCGCCAAGGCGGGCTGCCTGATGAACGGCTGCTGCGAGGGCGCGCCCTCCTCCTGGCCGTGGGCCATCCGCTTCCCACCGGGCGGCAGCGCGCCTTCCGGTGTCCCGCTGCATCCGACGCAGGTGTATGAGTTCCTCGTGCTGGCGATGACGATGATCGTGCTGGTACACGTGAACGGCCCGCGCTGGCGCGGGCTGCTGCTGGCGTGGTTTCTGACTATCTACGGTCTGGGCCGTGCCCTCACGGAAATCTGGCGGGGCGATGCCTCCTCCCGTACCGCGCTCGGCCCAGTGACTGCCTCGCAGGCGGTCCTGATCGCCGTGGCCTTGATCGCGATCGCATGCATCGCCGTGCGCCGGCGGCACGGAATCCAGACCCCCGCTTCCGGAGACCCCAGTATTGACGCGCGGCACGTTGCGGGAAGCTGAGGGCCGGTTTCGCCGCCGGCAACCGTCCGAGGGCACGCCGGGGAAGGGAAGTGCACGACGTGCCGGTCGGAGGGCGATTCACCGCTCCCGGGGGGCGCTCAGGCATTCCTGCAGCATGTCGTTGTCGATGCGGATCACCTCCAGGTCGGTGACCGGGTGCGGGGACACTTCCGTGTCAAAGGCCCCGTCGGGGTAGCTGAACCGGCAGATGAATACCGCCACTTCCCGGTTCGCGTGATCGCGGGCGGGGGGAGGCCCTTCCTCGTCACTCTCCGGAGTGAACCAGAAGTGTTGATGGTCCCGGACAAGCCGTTCTCCGGCGATGATGGTTCCCCGGCCGGAGAACCCGAAGACCACCAGCTCCATCCGCGCGGTGCCGGGGTCCCGGCGGATGAGGACCACCGCTGCGTCGCGGACATCGAATTCCCAGGGGCATTCGACCCACTTCCCGTCGGCGTCCAGGTAGCAGATGCCCGGCGGCATCGCTTTCTTCCCGCCGGGCGGTGAGGATTGTCCTCCGAAACAACTGGGCAGATCCAGATCTTCCGGACGATACTTGACGTAGAAGGGGATCGCAGGATTCACCCGCCTGCTCGGCTGAAATGCGATCTGGCCGAAGATATCCGCGACATAGAGTTCGACCAGATAGTTGACCTTCTGGCTTCCGACCAGGATGGGGTTCGATCTGCGCTCCTGCATGGCCTGGAACAGGTTGATCGCGTGGTTCACATCCTGCTCGAACGGCTGCTTCATCTGTTTGCCCTGCTTGCTGTACCGGAAGGGAATGTGCCGGATATCCACGCCCGGCCGGACATCGCCGCTTCCCTCCGGTGAGGACAGGTATCGGACAAACTCGAAGACGACGGAGGCATCGCTTCCGGCGACCCAGCGCGTGGCGGGCACCGGCGAGGCGGACTGGCAGCGCTCGCCCAGGTATATTGTGACTTTGCCCGCCTGTGCGATGGCGTGCCACAACGCCGGCGGACGGGCGCCGAACAGGCCGTGCGGCAGCTCGCCGGCCGGAACGCCTTTCGCGATCAGCCACTCGCAGATCTGGCCCAGAACCTCCAGCGACGGGTTCTCGGATTGATTGCGGTACAGCTTGCCGATGGTATGCCGATGGAGATTCAGGTCCGTGGCCATGGACTGGGCCACCCCGTGGCGGTCCAGGCCGTGGTCCTGCAGAAGCCGCTTGAGTCTGATGTCAATTTTCATGGTCCACCCCTGGAAGGTGCTGCTCTCACGGAGGCGGGCCGGCCCATCGGGGGGTAGCCCAGCGGCGCGAAGGGAAACACGCGCTGGCTCAGCGGACCGCTTAACTCGACGCCGTAGGGGATGGGGTAGAGCATCTGGGTCGTATCCAGCCGGGCGCGGGGGGTGCCGGTGTTGTATTCATGAGCCCGAGTCAGACCGACACGGACGAGGTCCAGGAGGACGCAGATCGAGCCGAGAACGTCGGGCTCCCTTCCCGCTCGGTGGGCCGCATCGATCCTGGCCTTGAGCTGCCTGATTGTCTCGACCTGTCCGTTCAGGCACAAGTCCTTCTCCGCCGGATAGGGAAGGCCCGGCAGTACGCCGGGCAGGAAACGCCGCGCCTCGGGCGAGATCGGCAGATCCAGCGATGCGGGGGCCGGCACACATTCCACCATCGATCCGAGCGGGTTGCCCAGCATCTCCCCCGTGTAGGGATGGATCCACGGCAGGCCGCCCTTCGACTGGCGGACCGTGGGCAGACACGGCTCCCACTCGTCGCGGGCGTTGATCCGGATGCGGGCGCAGAGCTGGGCGGGGGGGAAATAGAAGCGCTCGCCGCTGGCGTTGCCCAGGACAAACTCTGCATGGGCACGCCGGACCACCAGATCGGCGCTGGCCGAAGGCATCGCGTTCACCTGGATCAGGATCTGCGCCGGGTGCTGGCGGATCTGGCAGTCGCAGATGTGGACGCTGGCGGTCTGCATGCTGGTCGCGGCCAGCTCCACCGCGCGGTCCAGGGACGGGCTGATCGACCGGAGCAGGCTGCGGCCCGCCTCGAAGATCTGGTCGCCATCGGGCATTTTCGGGGAATCGCTGCCCGGCGGCGATGACGCGTCGCCCAGCACCTGATCCATGAAAGTACCGCCGTCCATGGTCCAGATCTGCGATCCATCGGCCCGCATCGCCGACACCTGCAGGGCCTCTGAGGGCGGCGCGGCGGAGCGGGAGAAAACCAGTGCCTGGGGGTGTTCTCCGCTGTGGTCGGCGGCCGCCACCACGACTCGCCTGAGCTGGCGGGCCAGTTGCTGATCGAGGGAGAAAAGCTGGTTCGCTTCCGACAGGAGGGCGCACAGCCGCGCCCGCCAGTCGGGTTCCAGGGCATCCCAGCGGAGGACGGAGCTCGCGTCGATCTCACCCGCCGCCCCGGACGGCTCGCCGGCCGCCTGTCCGAGGCAGGTGGCCGGACGATCATCCGCCTGACCGTGCCCTGACCGCTGCCGCGTGCTCCGGTTCAGTTGCCGGATCAGCAGATCGGCCGCACAGGCGGCCTGGATGACGGCCATCGGGAGCAGCGTCGCCGCCGCTCGGTCGGCCGAATTGCCCCGGCATACCGCCAGCGTCCGCGTGATGGCCACCACCAGCGGCATCACCGGCGACTCCGTCGGCAGGCCAAGATCGCGGGTGGCCGCCCGGCCGAACCGGGTCGGCCGCGGGATCACGAAGTACGGTTCCTTCGCGAGCGTCAGAATCAGCGGTCTCTCGGGCAGCACCCGCGAGGACAGGACGGACTCGAGCGCCTGCCGGAGCAGGGCGGCCGACGCGTCCAGGCCACTTTTCTGGAGAGCCCTCAGGGCTCTTCGGCGTTTCCACGCCGTCGTGAGCTGGATCATGGGAAGGGCTCCTATGACGCGGTGCGCAGGACCGGGCGGACCTCCTCCGGCCGCCGGGCGACCGGCTCCACGAGCTTGACGGCGTCATGGGCCGGCCGGCTCAGAAACGTCAGATCCCAGAGATTACTGGCGTCCAGAGCATTCGATCTGAATTCCTCTTCCATCGCGGTGCAGATCTCGACCAGCGACTTGGCCAGGCCGTCCTCCACGTCGCGGCAGAACGCGACCACCAGGTCCTTGAGTTTTCCGGGGCAGGCGTTGTGCAGATCGCGGGCCAGGACGTCCAGCCGCTCTCCGCTCTGAAAGCAGGCGCGGGCCACCACGAAATCGCTCGAAAACAGATAGTCGGCGACGCGCTGGCCGAATTCGCGGCACGAAAGCCCGATCCGCGACAGGGCATCGGCTTCGGCGTAGCCCGCGCAGACCTGAGCGGCCTGGGAGCGGGTCATGCGCGGGTAGCTTCGCCGCATGAATCGCCGCTCGATGGCTGGCGGAAGGAAGCTGTCGCTTCGGGGGTTCATCGTCGCGTACACGGCCACACCGGGGATCTCCTCGCTCAGAAGCTGCTGGCAGGTGAGGCGCACGCGACGGTCGACCGAACCTTCGAACCGCCCGGCGCTGGCCCCCAGCAGGGCATCGGCCTCGTCCAGCAGGATGACCACCAGGTGGTTGTTGCGCGCCAGGGCCCTCGCCCGCTTGAACGCCCGCCCGATGGTCCGCTCCGTTTCACCGTAGAGGGAATTCCCAACGCTGGAGCCCGAGACGGTGATCAGGGCGAACCGCCTGCCGGCCTCCCGGGCCGCCCGCCGGGCCGCCCGCTCCACCGCGGAGGATTTGCCCGTCCCGGTCGGGCCGATGAGCAGCACCCGCAGGGCCCGGCCCTTGATCATCCACTGCACGTCACGCTCCCACTGCTGACGCAGCCGCGGAGAAAAGACCAGTTGATCGAGCGTCGGCCCGTCCGGATCCGGAAACGAGCACCAGTCTTCGAACTGCCCGCCGCTGTCGCTTGGAGTCAGCTCCCGAACGACCCCGCCCTCAGAGCGGACGGCCACCGGCAGCCCTTCCGACAGATGACGTTCCACCTCGCGAGCCACGTCCGTTGGCGCGAACAGCACCCGGCGTCCCTCCGGGCCGGTGCACACAACCTCGCCGATGCCCGGCAGCGCGGTCTGCGGACGGGCGGCCACAATGTCCGTGTACTCTTCGGCCTGCAGCGGCGCCGTGCCTTCAAACGGGCCCAGGTAGTACGTCCCTCCCGCATCGGCATTCACCAGACACAGCCCCAGCGGCGGGGGGAGCATGTCGCCGTCGGTCAGCCGGACCGGCAGAAACGACGCGAAATCCTGGCCCACCTTGGTCATGAGCGCCATGCGGGTGCCACCCCGCCGATGCTCGGACAGGTGCCGCACCAGCGTCGGCCGGGCCTCCAGCTTCTGGCGGATCTGCTGGAACTCCTGTACCAGTGCATCGTGCTCATTCCTGAGCCGGGTTGCCTCCACCCGTGACGACAGGGCCGCGTCCAGCAGGATCTCATTTGCGCGACCCCGGCGCGCGCAAAGGAGTTCGATCTGCCGGACCAGCGTGGCGATTGTCGCCAACCGGTCCTCCTCGCTCATGCTGTTGTCGTTCATCCTGCCGACCACAGCATCGAGCAGCATCTCGACCTGCTGCCTGAGCGTCTGTCGATCCATACTCATGTCAGAACCTCCAGTGCGATCTCCCGCAATACGCCGCACTCGTAGCCGAACACCCGAACCCGCGACCCCAGGTCGATGCGGCCGGCCCCGAACGTCACGATGGGGTAGACCATCGGCAGGGGGGACACACGGTCCACGTCCCAGAAGGTCACCACGTCGGCCGTGCTCGGTTGCGGCCCCAAGTCCTCGTCCTTCTCGGAGGGTGGATGAAAGTGGACATAGCCACCCACCGGGCCTGACAGCCCCTGGTACGCTTTCAGGAAATCCTGGCCGGTGGTACGCATCCGTGCCGAGCTGGCCTCCACGGTCTTCAGCTCGACCAGGCCCTCGATCAGCACGCAGCAGGCGTCGTCGGTCAGGTGGATGCTTGCCGGCGCGAGGAAACCGCGTTCGACGTGCTTCTCCGACCAGGCCAGGACGATCAACTCCTTGAACACGTCGCGCCGGAAGACGCAGCGCACGAAGCTGTCGGCGGCCCGCAACACCGCCCGGCCGTTCAGGCGCTCGCGCGAGAAGCCGATGGGCAGCGTGAGTCCGCTGCCCGCATCCTCGAGCGTAAAATCGGCCGCATGGTCCGCCTCCGGTCCCGTCGCCGACACGCCCGGATCCTCCGGCGGCGGGACGGTGAGGCGGAAGGAGAAGGTTCCCTTCCAGCCGAGCTCGGCGGCCATCCGCTCGGCCAGCGATGTGAAACGCGACGGCGGCACGGACAGCGTGGCCAGCTCGCGGCCATCGCAGTCCGCAACCGCCGTCAGTCGCAGAACGCCTCCATGTATGGGGCACGGTTCAACGCCGCTGCGGATGTGCCAGTGCTGCCCTTCGCGGTCCGGATGCGCGCACACCGCACGGCAGGCCAGCTCCTTGGCCAGCGGACCAAACTGGACTGGCAGATCGATGAGCCGCTGGGCGCTCTGCGTCACCGTCAGAGCGACCGCGCTCGAGGACTTCTCGCCGGCGGCATGCAGCGCAGCAGCCATCACAGCCTCCAACCGCGTGAGCGGATCGCGTTGCGCTCACGTCCAACCTGAAAGCACGCCACCTTCCACTCACGCGGGCGTCAGCTCGCTGGAGACGGTCAGCACCTCTCCATCGGGCAGATCGTCCAGCTTCATTTCCGGATCGAGCGTGCGCTCCTCGCGGTTGAGGACCTCATAGGTGCCGGCGAGGCCTTCCCGCATGGCCAGGGCCGCGGCCACCCTCCCGACGGTGGCCTGCCCGTTTCTGACCCGGCAGCGGTGGTCGCGCCCGCCGATGGTACGGAAGGTCAGGGTTTTCTCTGCGATCATCGTTCAACCTCCTCTTCATCAACTGGAGCAGATGGACACCGGTGCGGCTGTCCGCAGCCGCTGGATCAATCTGCCCGCCGAACACTCGTTCAATCCCAGGTGGCGCAGCGTCGCCAGGTACGCGGAGACCAGGCGCATGCGAGCCGGGTCTGGTTCCGAGGTCACGGGCTCTCCGTCCTCGGCCGGGTCGTCCTGCGACCTCGGGTCATCATGAATCCACCGGAGGGTGACGCGGTCCGCGCGGACGAGCCGCCCGTCCTGCGGGTCCAGCAGCTCCGGCCGGAGGGCCGAATGCGCCAGGTGCTCGCCCAGCGCGGCGACGTATGCCTGCACCGCGGCACGGCACACCGGACCCCGGATTTCGAGCTTTGTTGTCCATTCCCACTGCGGCACGATCAGCCCCTCCCCTCCGTCGTGTCCGGTCCGGCCGTCAGCCACTCGACCGCCTCGTCGCAGTCGGGCATCTGCTGAGAATCCTCGAAGCCCGCGCAGAGCTCCTGCGACGAGCCGTGCGGAAACGGCAGCGCCGGGCCGAGCGGCACTTGCCCCTTGTCCCGCAACTGCAGGTAGTGGTCGCGGGCCTGATCGTTCAGGCTGGATCGCTCGCCGTGGATCCGCGCGCCGCACAGCAGGCGGCTCACCTGCCAGACCAGCAGCGACAGATCGCACGTCACATCAGCGGCCCACTGCGTGTGGCGGACAAAGCAGCAGCCGCCGTCCTGACCGCTGCGAACCGCCGCCACGTAGCTGTGCAGCTCCGCCGGCAGACCCGCCCGGTCCGGAACGAACGCACGGTGGACCACGTGGGGGTTGTACGGCACGTGACCCACGAACTGGACCGTCGCGGATGCCAGCGGGTAGTGCCTCGGCAGCGTGATCAGCAGCGTCCATGCATCGTGGGCCTGCGGTCCGTCCGACCAGATCAGCCCGGCGACTTTGAGCATCGCCAGCAGGCCCAGCCTCTCATCCGACAGGCCGATCAGGGCGGCCGGGGCGAAGCGGCCGTTCCAGAGCCCTTCCGAGAGCTCGCTCAACTGCCGCAGGTCACGGCCCTTGCGCAGGTCGCTGGGGTTGGTCGACTCGAGCAGGCGGTCAACGGCCCGTCGCAGGTCTTCGCCCGCCACCGAAGGCTGCATCAGGGGTTGCGACTCTACCATGTCATCCCTCCACCAGATGGCTCCAGCTCACCGGCCCGCGCGGATCGTGGGGACCCAGGCAGTGCGGGGCCATCGTCCGCCGGCGCCGCGTGGTGCGTCGGTAAGGCCCGCCCGCCGCCTCCGCGTGAAGCTCCGTTTTGGTACCGACCCAGCCGGGCTCCGTCCGTCCGCCCAGCGTCTCGCCCACGATCTGGCACACCAGATCCGCCGCCGCTGCGGCTTCCGAGCGCAGGTCCCCGCGGACCAGGTGATGCTCGCGATCGAAGAGAATGCACGGCTCCGGTTCCGGCAGCCGATCCATCCCGCACGCCGGGCACGGCGCCGCCCAGTCATATGCGTCGAAGACCCAAACCACCGCCCGGCCGCGATCCAGACCGACCTGGATCGGGAGCAGGCGCGTCGCCGCAGCCCCCGCGAGTTGCCGGAGACGCTCGATGACCGACAAACGCGCCGACCAGTCGTCAAGGCCGATGATCACGACAGTCAGGCACTCCGATTCCGATTCGACCGCGCCGCCCGGCGAGACGAGCGCCGGCCAGTCGGCGTCCTCGATGTCCTCGACATGGGCGGCCACGCGGACTCCCGCACGCGCGCCCAGAATCCCGGCCAGGCAGCGGCTCTTGGGCTCGTCCACATGCCCCGCGTACTCGGGGCAGGAAACGGCGTTGTTGTTGCTGATGCGGGCACGGTCGATGGTGATCACACCCTCCAGCGAGGTCGCCAGAGATGAGCCAGCCAGCCGGGTCCCGCAGTGGTAGCCCACGGTCCCGCACCCCGCCTGGATCAGACACCATCGCCGGGCCGGCATCACAGCAGCACCTCCGATGGAACACTGCCCGTCTCGTCCTGATCACCCAGCGGCGACCGGCACCGGGGGCAGATCCGTGCCGCGAGGGCGGCCGGCCTGGAGAGCAGAAGGCCGCACCGGACACAGGCGATCGCGTCGCCCTCGATCCTGAGTCCTGTGAATCCGCACCGCCGCCCGCGGCCCGGCTGGACCTGGGGAACAATCCGCTCAACCAGCAGCTCGAGGTCTGCCCGATGCGGTGAACGCACCCGCACCAGATCCCCCGGCGCGAGCACGTGAATCCCCGCCACCATGTCCAGACCATTGACCGTGACCGACATCGTCTCCGCCTGCTCCGGCGACAGTTCGATCACGATGTCCCCCGCACGCTCGAAGAGGAGAGGCCCGCAGTAGGGCACCCATTCACGCGCGCCCGCGTCGTCGCAGTCGACCGCCTGATAACAAAGCACTCGGGCCATGACTCGTCTCAGTCTGTCGGGACCTGCTGATCCCGCGCGTGAGGGCAACGAAAGTGGCTGCCCACCATGCGCTCCAGTGGGCTGCCGCTGCGGCGGTCGGCGACGAATCGCGTGTTCTGCGGCCGGTGTCCGCCCAGCACCTGGCGCACCGCACTGACCAACAAACCTGCCGACACCAGGTTGCTGCTCACCACCGCGTCGGACGCCGCGTGTGCGCAGGACGCCCCCCCCGAAGGAGTGACCGGGGACACCGGGATGGCCTCCGTTCCGATGCCGGTGACGCACCCCAGGCAGGCCTGACCCGGCAGGTGCACGGTCTCCTGACCGCCGGTGATGCTCGAGGCCGCCTGGCCGAAGAGCACGTCAGCGTGCCAGGCCGCCTGCGCGGCGACCGACCGGCAGACATCGTTGTCGGGCACGGCCAGCAGGACATCGGCATCGCTCAGCGGTCCCAGATCCACCGGTTCGCGCACGAAACGGACCTGCGACTCGTACGTGCCCGCCGGATCGATTTGCTGGAGCTCCTCCGTGAGCACGGGGGCTTTCGCGCGGCCCACGCCGCGGCACAACATGAACTGCCGGTTCAGATTGTGCTCTTCGATCGACTCGTCGCCGTCGATGACGGTCAGGCGCACTCCGCCGTCGAGCGCGATCGGTATGGCCGTGAAGTTGCCGAGCCCGCCGCCGCCGACTTGCAGCACGTGTCTGCCTGCGAAGGAAGCCTGGCAGCCGGGCGACGCTGCCACACCCGCCGCCAGCGCGGCGAGCGGCGCATCCGTCAGGCGATCCGCACGCGCCGTCGCGGGCTGAAGGCTGTGGCAGCCCACCAGGGGCGGCGCCGTCTCGCCGGGCGACGGCGGAGCGGCCGTCATCATCTGGTTCAGGCACAGCCCGGCCGCGATCATCGCGAGTTCGGGTGCTGCTTCGAGCACCGACAGTATGCCGATCGAAGCGAGGTACTCCTGCGCCTGCTGAGCGCCTTCAGCACGGACGACCAGCACGCCGCCCGGACCGCAGAGCGCCAGGAGAATCCGCGGCCGCACCCATGCCAGACGGGCGAGCTGCGACAAGGCTTCCTGTGCGAAGGCGGACTCGTTCATCGAGACGATCACCCAGGGGTTGTCATGGTCCAGCAGCAGCGATTCGACCTCCGGACCGACGACGACGGGGTCGATGAGCTCGTGCCGCACGTCGGCGCCGTTGATTTCGTGCACCAGACCGGCGTGCATGCCCAGGAACCACGATCGGTGCGGCCCGCTGGCATCGTCGCTCGCCACCAGCGGCGCCCCCATGGCTGCCGCCCCGGCGACCGTGAAACGCGCGGTCCATTCCGCGTACGGAGTCCCGAGGAAGGCGAGAGCGAGTTGCCCGCGCCGTTCATCGGACAGCACGCTCGCCTGCCGCTGGTAGCGCTCCGTGGAAGGGCTCGAAAGGAGTCCGGTCGATCGGGTCATCACACGCTCCGGCGTCGTCGCCCGTCTGAAACGCGTCTTCCTCAGTTATCCGTCGATCGCGACGCTCCGGCGTCGTTGGAGCACGGCGCTGTCCTCTCGTCATCTGTGCGCCGGCCCCAGCCCAGTCTGACGTGTTCCTCGAACATCGCGTCGAGTTCGGCCCGCTCCGCGCGGCTGATGGTTTCGGGGCCCACCACGTGCACCAGCGCCTCCCGGGTGACGGCCCGTCGGATGCGTTGCCCGCACGACGGGCAGGACACGCCGATCTGCACCGGGAAGATTCGATCGCCGCTTGAGTTATGCGTGCTGAAGCACGTCGTGAGTCGGCTCTGCTCGGGCCACGACACACACGCACCCACCTGGTCGGCAGTCACATCTTCGGGCACCGTCAGATCCAGTCGCAGGGCCGGGTGATCTTTGAACTGGACGGTCAGGTGCTGCCGGCCGTCCGCCGCGCGGACAACGGTCACTGCGCCGGTCAGCCGGCGGGTATTCGCGCTGGCGTAGCCAACGCCTTCCCGCCACAGATCCTGCATCAGATCGTCGTCGGTCACCGAGGTGAACACCCGAAGCTGCCCGTGGGAGTGACCCGCCGCCTTGATCACCTGGCGTCGCGAGCGGGCGAGGCGGTTGGCCCGCAGCACGCCCCGCGCCGAGGCGGCGCAACTTCCGCTGCTGACGTCCTGTTCCGGCACAATCAGGTCTATGAGGAGGTAAGGCTCTGAATCCGCGGCCACGAAGTACCAGATGATCTCGGTCGTATCGGCCCGCAGACACAGGTGGTGGGCCTTGGCCAGCACCGAGCCGGTGAAAAAGAGGGCCTGACCCTCGCACACCGCGGCGATGTCGGCCGGGGTGAGGCGATAGTCCGCCGGGTGGCGCCGCAGTTCCTGGGCCGACGGCCCCACGTAATCGGCCTCCTCCTCCCCATCGTCGGCGATCACCCCCCCGATGTGACGGCGGGCCAGACCGAGTTCCACGTCGCCCAACCGGAGCCGCTCCCGGATGGTGCTCCAGTCGGCCGACGGCGAGAGCGGAGCCTCCTGCAACTGACCGCCCGACCCGGGCCCAAACACCTCCATGATCAGGTGGGGATCCTGCGAGAGCGCGGTCAGGTTGTGGCCCGCTTCGCGGTTCCCGTGCTCGGCCAGAATGCGTCGGACATTCTCGAGCACCGTTCCATCAAAATCCGCCACCGCGTCACCCGCCACTTCGAGGGGCTGGCCGGCGCCGCCGGTAATGAACAATCTGGTCTGGTTACGCTCATGCATGTGCGTCTCCTGCCTGGCCATCCGGCGCCCGGGTATTCGCCGGCGCCGCCGTTGCTCTTCGCTCGCCCAAAGAACATAGCCCGATTGCGTCCTATAAACTGGACGAAGCTCGTCCAACCTGTACACAAGTCGTGCCCAAGCGACAGGGCGTGTGCGACCGGTACCTCGCCAGCGCATCTGGAGAGTATCACACCATTCTCAAGAATTCAACGAAAAAGTGGCGGAATCTTTCCGGACGCCACCGTCCGGTGCAGAGGGAGCACTGGACCTCGCAAGTATTAGGATAAGAATCCTATACACTTACGATTGGACACAAGAACTATCCTGATATTTGCCTTTCGGTGGTTTTCCCCGACCCGGTGGGCGCGCTGACCGGTCGCACGAATCGCGTTTGCTTCTTCAGAGCAGCCAACTTACGGGCAGCGGGCATCTCGACGTGTGCGGCCCGTCTCCGATGACAAGCTGCTTTGGTCAGTTGAATACGAAGAGTATACAAAAACACTCTTACGGCCATTCCGTGGACGCGCGCCGTCCCCGCCACGGAACCTGGCGAACGCATGCGGATGGACAACACGCGTCACCCCGATCAACATGGAGCCCCAGGCGAGGAACATTTCGCATGAACTCCTGGACATGGTGTGTGACGGCGGCGGCGAAGATCGGACGGAGGCCGAGCCTGGCTCTTGTGGGCACAGGCGCCATATTCGCCCATCTGTCCATACCGCACGCCGTGATGGCGGCGGATCGGCGCTTTCCTGCAGCAACCTGGGAACAACGTGAGCCCGCGCAGCTCGGTCTCGATGCAGCAACCCTCGATCTGCTCGCGCAGCAGCTCGGAGGGCGAGGCTGCATCATCAAGGACGGCTACGTGGTCAAGACGTGGGGTGATCAGGCGAAGCGCGGCGACTGGTTTTCGTCCGCCAAGCCGGTGCTGAGCACGATGCTGTTCTTCGCCATCGAGGAGGGGCTGGTGAAGAATGTCGATCAGCCCATCGCCGACTTCGGCTGGCCGCTCAAGGACAAGGACCGCTCGATGACGCTGCGGCACCTGGGCGGCATGATCAGCGGCTACGCCCGCCCGGAGCCGCCCGGCGCGGCGTGGGCGTACAACGACTACGCGATCCAGCTCTATCAGAAGACATTGTTCGATAAGGTCTTCAAAGGAGATGCCCGGCAGGTCTGTGAGGATCCCAGCCGCCTGGGCGCGCTGGGTTTCGAGGACGGGCTGCGCTTCTCGGAAAAACGGAGAATCTTCGCATCGGTCCGCGACTGGGCGCGGATCGCCTGGTTCTGGCTCAATCGCGGTCACTGGGCCGGCCGGCAGGTACTCCCCCAGCGGTACTTCGATGAGTACATGAAACCGCAGGTGCCCCGCGACCTGCCGATCTCGCAGCAGGCCCCAACCGACGACTACCTCGCGATCGGCACCTACGGCGGTGAATCGTCGCACTTCTCCGACGCCGGGCCCGGCACGTACGGCTTCAACTGGTGGTTCAACGCTGCGGGCCGCAATCATCGCGACCGGCTGCTGTGGCCCGATGCCCCGCAGGACACCATCTATACGGCCGGTGCCCGCGGCAATTGCTCGGCGATCATTCCCAGCCTGGGCCTGATTGTCGTCGCCGCGGACGCCAGGTGGGGTGAACTGCTGCCCAACGATCCTGAAAAGAGCCCCAACGGAAAACTCAAACTCGCGGCGGCCGCAGCCGGATACGACCCCGCCAGACATGTGGCCATCACGGGCACGATGAGGAAGTGGCAGCCGGTGACGGTGTCATTTACCGGGCCCGAGCTTGCGGAAGATGGCGATCCGAATCCGTTCCTCGATCGTCGGCTCGACGTCACGTTCGCCTGTGGCGATCGAACCGTGGTCGTGCCCGGATACTTCGCGGCCGACGGAAACGGCGCGGAGACGGGCGCGTCCGCAGGGCGCGTCTGGCGTGCTCATCTGCTGCCGGACCGAGAGGGAACCTGGACTTATCGCGCCGGTTTCCGGAAAGGGGCCGGTATCGCCGTGACCCGGGAGGAGGGCGCGGGCGAGGCGTGCGACTTCGACGGCGTGAGCGGCTCGTTTACGGTTGGCCCGCCGGACAAAGCGGCATCGGGCTTCCTGTCGAAGGGCCTTCTGCAGCATCGCGGCGGCGATCGCTACCTGCGTTTTGCGGAGACCGGCGAATACTTCATCAAGGGCGGGGCCGACAGCCCGGAGAACTTCCTGGCCTTCGCCGACTTCGACCAGACAACGCCGACGCTGCGTTATACAGCCCATGCCGCCGACTGGCGGATCGGCGACCCGACCTGGCGCGACCGAAAGGGTAAGAACATCATCGGTGCGCTCAACTACCTCGCGTCCAGGCGGATGAACTCCGTCTATATGATCACGATGAACGTCAAGGGCGACGGAGACGACGTCTGGCCGTGGACCGGTAAGGACGAGCGCCGCCGCTTCGACTGCAGCAAGCTCGACCAGTGGGAGATCGTCTTTGACCACATGGATCGCCTGGGCCTGATGCTGCATCTGCTGCACCAGGAGCAGGAGAACGATCAGCTCCTGGACCAGGGCGAGCTCGGCCCGGATCGGAAACTGTATTACCGCGAGCTGATCGCCCGGTTTGCCCATCACCCGGCGCTCGTGTGGAACCTGGGCGAGGAGAACACCAATACCGACACGCAGCGCAAGGCGTTCGCGAAATACATCCGTGAGCTCGATCCATACGATCACCCCATCGTGGTTCACACCTTCCCCCACGAGATTGAGAAGGTCTACGCGCCGCTGCTGGGATATCCGTTCCTGGACGGGCCGTCGCTCCAACTGGGCAAGATGGAGCTTTCGCACGAGCAGACGCTCACGTGGGTGCAGCGCTCGCAGGAGGCGGGCCGGCCGTGGTTCGTCTGCCTCGATGAGATCGGGCCGGCCGACACGTGTGTCCGCCCCGATGCGGAGGATCCCGAGCACCCGGACATCATGCGGCACGCGCTCTGGGGCCACCTGATGGCCGGCGGCGCGGGCGTGGAGTGGATCTTCGCCTACAACACCTGGCCGCGGCAGAAAGCCAGGCACCAGGACACCGCCTGCGAAGACTGGCGGCCCTGGGAGCGCGTGTGGGACCTCACCGCCGTCGCCCTCGAGTTCTTCCGTCAGCACCTACCGTTCACGCAGATGCAGGGCGACGACACGCTCGTCGAACCGAAGGGCCGTGCGTGGTGCCTGGCAAAGCCGGGAGAAGTCTACGCGGTCTACGTGTGGGGCGACACCGAGGCGAAGCTGAAGCTGCCCGACGGGTCGTACGCGGTGCACTGGTATGATCCCCGCAAAGGGGGCGATTTAATTTCCGGGCCCGTGCTGGCCGGACCGGGCCTGCACCCGATCGGGCGACCGCCGTCAGATGGCGACAAAGACTGGGTCGCCCTGGTCCGCGCCGCATCGCCCGCGGAGCAGTCTCCGCGCGCCGCACTCAGCACTCAGCCATCTGCACTGACCGCCCGCTTCGATGAGATCGTGATCCCGCTGGTGGAGAACGGGATTGCCCGGCCCGGTACCAATGCCGGCGGCGAGATCGCGTGGGGCGATAGTTATCGGCTGGCCGCGTTGGCTGAGATGTTCGAGCGGACGCGCGAGGCCCGCTACGCGGAGCTGTTCATCCGGCTCGCCGACTGGGTCGCGGCGGCCCGCGATCATCTGCACGGGAAGCAGGACGCGTGGCGCGGGCGGGCGCTGCCCGCCTGGGGGTCCACAACGTACAGCGGCGGGAAGAATTACGTCTGGGCGGTGCATACCGGCGTGATCGCCGCGCCGATGGCACGTTTCGCCGCAACGGTGCGCAGCGATCCGGCACTTCGGGCGAAATGGGGCACAGCCGCCGACCGACTGCTGGAGGTGGCGGAGCAGGCGGTGGCCGTTCACGACGACCAGTACCGCCCCGGGCCGGGCCCCGACGAAGGCCACGTCTACGGGCTCTACGTCAAACGTGACCTGCCGCTGAACATGCAGAACGCGCTGGCCCTGGCGTGGCTGGCGATAGACGACGCGAACGTATCGACCGCGCACCGCGACCGGATCACGCGCCTGGCCCGTTACCTGAAGAACCGTCTGCGAACTGGCGAAGACGGCGCCTACGACTGGGCGTACTGGCCGCCGCTGGACGGGCCCGGCACGGAGTCCGAGGATATCTCGCACGCGGCGATCAACGTCGAGTTCATGGTCCGATGCTGCGAGCACGGCATCGCGTTCACGCGCGACGACCTGCTCCGGATCGAGAAAACGCTGCTGAAGCGCGTCCTGCAACCCGACGGCCGTGTCGCCGACACCGTCGGTGGAAAAGGCGGCTTTGACCGCTATCGATCGTCCCCGCTGCGCTGGGGCCTGCTGGCCCGCCACTGCCCCGGGGTGCGCGAGCCGCTGCTGGCGCTGCTGGGCTCTACGGCCGCCGGCGCGTCGACAGACGTGCTCATGGGGGCGGCCTACCTGACGCTTCCCGCATCCCAGCCGGCGACGCAGGCTCCTGAGGCACGTGCGAAAGGGCCTCCGGTATACAAGGGCCACGACCTGCTGACGGTGATCGACGATGAGGGCCGGGTGCATCCGGTCCGCAACGCGGCGGACTGGCAGCAGCGGCGCGAGCACATCATCGATAACATGCTCCGCGTCATGGGGCCGGTGCCGCGGCAGTGGCAGACGCTGCCTCTGGACGTGAAGATCACGGGTGAAGAGAAGCTGCCGGGCCTCGTGCGGAAACGCATCACGTTCCGTGCTGAGCCGGAAGACGAAGTCGCCGCATATCTGATGATTCCGTCCGGGCGTGCCGGCCGGCTGCCCGCGATGCTCTGCCTGCCGCAGACCGTGGACACCAGCAAGGACGAGCCGGTCGGCCTGGGCCCAGACCGCAAGCAGCCGTACGCCCTCGAACTCACGCAGCGCGGCTTCGTCACGCTCACGCCCGATTACTGGCCGTTCGGCGACTACCGGACGAAGAAGTACAACCCGTCCGACCACGGTTACGTCAGCGGGACGATGAAGGGCATCTGGAACCACATGCGGGCGATCGACGTGCTGCAGTCGCTCCCGGAAGTGGACCCGGAGCGGATCGGCAGCATCGGTCACTCGCTGGGCGGGCACAACACGCTGTGGCTGGCCGCGCTGGACCCGCGGGTCAAAGTGGCGGCCACGAGCTGCGGCTTTACGTCCATGCCCGCGTACGCCGCGTCGAAGTACGGCGGGGGCAGCCTCAAGAACTACGCGCAGGACCGTTACATGCCACGCATCGCGACCGAGTTCGGCAATGATCCGCAGCGCGTGCCATGGGACTTCCAGGAGGTTCTCGCGGCGGTCGCCCCACGGCCGGTCTTCATCAACGCGCCGGTGCAGGACATCAACTTCGACGTGGCCGGCGTCCGCGACTGCGTGAGCGCTGCCGCGAAGGTGTACGCCTGGATGGGCGCCGCGGACGCGTTGAAGACGATGTACCCCGAGG
>CAZQEN010000073.1:1758-24887 GCA_964591605.1 uncultured Planctomycetales bacterium | reverse complement strand
TGCACGTCGACGCCGGGCTCGTCTTTGCCTTCGATCTCGACGCCTGAGACCTTGAAGCGGTACCTGGCCGCGGGAATCGAGACCATGCCCTCGGGGGCCTCGGCGGCCGGGCGGGTCGGGGGGATATCGACCATCTTCTGCGGGAGCGGCTTCCATTCGGCGGACAGGCTGCTCAGACGCGTCTTCGATAATTCCGCCATGCGTGAGAGCAGCGCGCTGAGTTTCTCATCGGGCGCGTCATGCGCGACCTGCAGGATGGCGCCGTAGCCGTGGGCCTGGATCTCGAAGTTCAGCGTGGTTTCCTGGCCCGGCACCCGCGCGGTGTTGTCGCCGATGGACGCGCCGGTCCACACGTCGTAGACCCGCCCGCCGCCCTTGACCTTGAGCTGAGCGCCCTGGATGTCCTTGTCGGTGCGGTTGACGAGCAGCCAGAGCGTGCGATCTTGGCCGGGAAAGCGGCTCGCATAGACGCCCTTCTGCAGCGTTGGCACGTGTGGCTCCCAATCGGCGCTGGCCAGCAGGTCGGCCACGCCGTGGTAGAGGGTGCGGATGCGGCGCAGGGCCTCGGCGTCGCGTGGCGTGAACTGGTTCCAGATGCTCCAGACGTTCTCCCAGCTCTCATAGCCGACGCCGTTGAAGAACGCGGACTGCAGGCCGTCGGTGCGGTCGCGGGCCCAGCGTTCGCACACGTTGACCATGTGGCGCGGCTCGATCCACTTGTATTTGCTGACCACGGGCACTGGTTCGTACTTCCAGTATCCCCAGGTCAGATTGTTCCAGGCGATCATGGGGTCTTCGCCCAAGTGCAGTTCGGGCTCGAGGGCGAGGATGTGGCCGCCGCGATCGGAGGCATCGCGATACTCGCGGGGCAGGCCGGCCATGGTGTCGCCGTTGATGCCGTCGGCGCCGATCTCCTTCATGAGGCGGGTGGCCGCGTCCCACAGCGTGGCCCCTTCGGGCCGCGCGCCCGAGTCCCACGGCATGACCGGGAAGAAGACCTTCACCTGGCGGCGGTGGAAGTCGTCGATCATCCTGCGCAGGCCCGGAATGCCGTCGGGCATGTCGCGCAGGAGGTCGTGCTGATTGCGGTTGTCGATGCCGATGTTGGGATAGACGGGCCAGATGAGGATGGCGTCGATCCCGCCGTAGCGTTTCTCGACGTCGTCGAGATAGCGATCGACGGTATAGCGGCCGGCCACGGGATCGTAGAAGTAGCGTTCCTCACACATCATCTGCGGCTGCACGAAGCTGCGCTGCGTCCAGAGCAGCTCCGGGCGGGCATACTCGGCGCCGTCGTACCTGATGTGCGCGCGGTGGTCGTCGCGCCAGCGCTTCATCTCGGCGAGCCAGGCATCTCGCACGGCCGGGCTCTCCGGTCCGCTGATGGTTTCCTTGTCGATGTGCAGTTTCATCTCGGCTCCGCGTGCAGAGAGGGGAACAAGTACGGCGCAAATACAGGCACACCAGCGATGTGGTCTCATGGCATCGTATCCTCCGGAGGTCGGACGCGGCACGGCTGCGGCCCGACGATGGGCGGCGGGAAGCCAGTGTATGAACATCCGCGGCGGGGGGAAAGCGCCGTTGTGGGCTTGCCGCCTGCCGGTCTTGGGGGGGCAGATTGGCTTGCCCCGGGTGGCCGGATACGATGCGCCCGCGTGGTGGCAATCCCGCGGAGATGAGCATGACTACCGGGCGAAACCTCAGACGATGGCGTGGGGCATGGATCGGCCTGTGGCTGCTGATGGGCTTCACCTGGATCGGTGCGGCGCGGGCGGATGATCTGAAGTGGACATCGGCGCAGCGGTATCGGGTGTGCCTGAAGGTCGATCCGCGCGGGCGGGCGCGGTCGAACTCGCCGGCGAGGGTGGACTTCGATTTTCCGCAGGCCCTGCGCGGGCTGAGCGAGTCCGGACAATTCGATGAGCACACGGTCGAAGTGGCGGCGTACGCCCAGCCTTCGGAGCCTCTGGTGTTTGATGCTTCGAGGCCAGGAAACGAGCGATTTCGACTGCCGCATCGGGTGGAGAAGTATTTCGGAACGAGCCGGGTGACGCTGCACTTTGTGGTTCCCGACGAGAAGTGCACCGAGTATGCGGTCTACTTTGACACGGTCGAGTCAAAACTCGGGCGGCCGGAGCGATATCCGGGGCTCGTGGGAGACGGCGATTTCTTCCGCGAGGGTTACGGCCGGCGGGAGATCAATGCCAGCAGATTCGACTGCTTCTGCGATTTCGACGGCGACGGCGACCTCGATCTGTTCAAGGGGGGCGTCGAGCCGTTCATCTCCTGCTATGAGAACGTCGGGCAGAACCGGATGGTCGAGCGCGGCCGGTTGACGTCCGGCGGCCAGGTGTTCGCGGCCCCCACCTACCCCGATGGCGGGCGCGGCTGGATGGCGATCACGCTGAACGACTGGGACGATGACGGCGACGCCGATCTGTTCTGCAGCATGGGCGACGGGCCGAAGGCCGGCCAGATTCTGATCTACGAGAACGTGACCGCGCCGGGCGGGGAGCTCAGGTTTCAGGAACGCGGTTCGCTGCAGACGGCCGGCGGGACCACGCTCGGGGGACGGTTTGTGGCCGTCACGATGGTGGACTGGGACGGCGACGGCAGGAAGGATGTGCTGCTCGCGGGATATCCGGCGCCGCGGTTTCATCGCAACGTCGGCGACGAACGCGACATTCCCCGCATGAAACTGGAGGAATCCGCTCCGATCCTGCTTGACGGAAAGGAGTTTCCGTTCGCACCGGCCCAGGTGCAGGCGGCGGACATGGATGGGGATGGCGATCTCGACCTCTTCGCGACGGAAGGGGCGGGGCCAGTGCGGCTTCTGCGGAACGTGGGCACACGCCGGGAGCCGAAGTTCACCGCGTCGAACATGGAGGTTGTGGCGTACGCGGAGCCGTACAAGATCGGAGACGCGCACACCGGTGTGCACGTGGCGGATTTCGACGGCGACGGAAAGCTTGATTTTGTGGCCGGCCGATTCTGGGAACGCACACCCCTCAAGCAGGCGAGCCGGCCGCGTTACTACGGCGGACTGTTTCAGAATGTGGGAACTGGGCGGGCGCCGCGATTCGAAGCGCGGGATGCCGAGCACGGCTCGCCCTTCACCGAGAGGTTCCAGATCTGCGATGCGGTGCGGCAGAACGCCGTGCGCGGCGTCGACTGGAACAACGACCATCACACCGACCTGATCGCGGGCGACACGGACGGGTTTCTCTGGTTGTTTCTCAACGAGACGGGGAACCGCTTTCCGGTGTTTGCTCCCGGTCGCAAGGTGCTCGCCGCAGGCCAGATTCTGCAGCGCTACGCGGAAGGGGGGCATCTCCGGCCGGACGTCGTCGACTGGAATAACGATGGCAAGAAGGACTTCGTCGTAGCGGACGGCGGCGGGGCGGTGCTGGTGTATCTGAATGTCGGGACGGACGAGCGGCCCAGGCTGGGTCCCGGTCTCCCGGTCGAGGCGGACGGGCAACCGATCCGCGGGGCGGGTGGACGGACGAGCGTGGCCGTCGGCGACTGGGATCGCGACGGGAAGAAAGATCTGATCCTTGCGGATCAGGAGTACAAGAAGACGTCGGGCTATCTCTTTTACCGCAACGTCGGGACGGATGATCAGCCGCGGTTTGCCGCGGGCAGGCCCATTCTCTTCGGGGGCCAGCCGGTCGATTACGTTCGACCCAACCTGGGCGAGATCGTCGACTGGGACGGCGACGGGAAACAGGATCTCATCGCGTGCTGGTTCGAGGTCGACGTGCGGTTCTACCGGAACATCGGCAGCGGGAAAGCGGGTGAGGAGCCGCGGTTCGCGGCGGGCGAGGGGGTGGTGCTCGTCCGGGATTTCAGCGTCCAGTTGGTCTCGGGCGCGGACGTGATCGACTGGAACGGCGACGGCGACCTGGACATTCTCACCGGGCAGGGTCACGGAGGGAGCGGTCTGCGCTTCTACGAGCGTGATTACATCGAAGATCAACTGCACAATACGTCTCCCCTGGTCACGGCCGGGCCCGCCCAGCGAAAATCGAAGCGATAAGCTTCTGCGTGAGGCGCGGCGGGAGGGACGTCGGTTCATGAACGGGATCCGTTCGACGAGGGTCTGTGTTCTGCTCGGCCTGATCGGCGGAGCTGCTTCGCCGCGCGCTGCGGGCGAGGTGGTCCGAGTCGAGATCCTGCGGCGAGAGCCGTTTGCGGACGCACATCCGTTCGAGGGGGTCGGGGCGTACGAAAAGCTGGCCGGCCGACTGCATTTCGCAGTCGATCCGCATCACCCGGCCAACCGATCGGTTGTCGACATTGAGCTGGCGCCGCGGACGCCGGAGGGGAAGGTCTCGTTCGAGTCGGACTTTTACCTCCTGCGGCCGATGGACCCGGCGAAGGGCAATCGACGACTCCTCTATGATGTGAACAACCGGGGGGATAAACTGGCGATCGCTGCCTTTAACGGCGCCCGCAGCAATGATCCGAGCACGCGGGGCGACGCGGGCAATGGTTTTCTGATGCGGCAGGGCTACACGATCCTCTGGACCGGGTGGAACGGCGACGTGCTGCCCGGCAACAACCGGCTGCAGATCGAACTGCCGATTGCGACGGAGGCGGGGCGGGCGATCACGGGGAAGATCTACTCGGAGATCTGCGTGAGCGAGCGGGTGGTCAGCCAGCCGCTCTGCTGGGGAAACACGCGGGTGTATCCGGCGGTGACGCTGGATCAGGGGGCCGCTGTGCTCACCGCGCGTGTATCCCGCGCGGCGCCGGCGCAGGAGGTTGTGCGTGATGAGTGGAGCTTTGCGCGCTGGGCGGATGGTCGCGTGATACCCGACGCCGCCTGGCTCTATCTTCGCGAGGGCTTCCGCCCGGGCTGGCTGTATGAGCTGGTTTACACGAGCCGTGATCCGAGGGTCTCAGGACTGGGCCTGGTCGGCATCCGCGACGCGGTCTCGTTCTTTCGCTATGAACGGCGGGACGCAGGAGACCGCGGCAATCCGATTTTCGCGGCCATCGACCGCGCCTACGTGTTCGGCATCTCGCAGTCGGGCCGGGTGATTCATGATTTTCTGTTCCAGGGCTTCAATAGCGATGAGGACGACCGAATGGTCTTTGACGCGGCGCTGAGCCACGTGGCGGGGGCCGGGCGCACGGCGGTCAACAGCCGTTTCGCCCAGATCACCCGTCATCCCAGCCCGCACGAAGAGCAGCTCTATCCGATCGACACGTTTCCTTTCGGCACGGCGCGGCAGCGGGACCCGTTGAGCGGCGAGGAGGGCGACTGGCTGCAGCGTGCACGAGACGCCGGGCACGTGCCGAAGCTGTTCATCACCAGTACCTCCACAGAGTACTGGGGGCGCGGGGTGTCTCTGCTGCACACGGATGTTGAGGGGCGTGAAGACGTGAGGCTCGATCCGAATGTACGGCTCTATCACATCGCCGGGGGGCAGCATCTGTTCTTCACGCCTCAGAAGCTGCCCTGCGGGCGCCACCCGGTGAACACGCTGAACTACCAGCCGCTGCTCCGGAGCCTGCTGGTGGCGCTGGATCGCTGGGTGACGACCGGGGAGGAGCCGCCGGAAAGCCGCTACCCGCGGATTGCGGACGGCACGCTGGTCGATGTCGCGGCGTACCGGCGGACGTTTCCCGCGATTCCCGGCGTGGACGTGCCGGAATCGTGCTATGCGCCGCTTCGCCTGGATCCGGGTCCGCGCTGGAAGTCGCACGGTATCGCCGATCACCTTCCACCACGGGTCGGACCGGCGTATCGTACGCTGGTCCCCGCGGTTGACGCGGACGGCAACGAACGGGCCGGGATTCGTCTTCCTGATGTGCGCGTGCCTTTGGGCACGTTCGTCGGCTGGAATCTTCGCAGCGAGGCGTGCGGGGCGGGCGCCATGCTGACGCGGTGGGAGGGCTCGTGCTGGATGCTGGCGGCGGACGGCGCGGCGCGGGAGGCAGCGGGAGATCCCCGATGGAGCGTTCTCGAACGTTATCCGACGCGCACGGCCTATGTGTCGCGCGTCCGGGAGGCGGTGGTCGAGCTTGGGCGCCAGCGATTGGTGCTGGACGAGGACACCGACGCGATGTTGAGATCGGCGGCGGGCCATGCGTTCTGGCCCGACGACGACCGGCGGGATTGACGGCAACCGCTGGAAGACGTGATATCCTGCCGCGGTGGATGTCGCCGACGCGGGCGGGCGGCGACGCATATGAAGAACCCCAAGGAGTAAATCTATGAGAGGTCGAAGCCATTCCCGGGTGGCCGCGGCGGCGATCCCCGTGATCGGCGCCCTGTTCACCGGTGCGACCTGTGTGCCGTCCTCAACGGCCCCGTTGAACTCGGCGCCGGGCACGACCACCGCGATCGTCATCATCCGTCACGCCGAGCGCGACCCCGGCGAATTCGTGCCGCTCAACGACGAGGGCTTCCAGCGTCGCGAGGCGCTCAAAAGCGCCCTGGAGGAACAGGGAGTCACAGCCATCTACTGCACCGACACGCTCCGCAACCGCCAGACCGTGGAACCTCTGGCCGAGTTGCTGGGTCTGAGCGTCCAACTGGTCAATCCGCTGCGGCTTATCGATCCCGAGCCTCTGGCCGACGAACTGGTCAATGAGATGCTGGCCAATCATGCCGGCGGGACGGTGTTGTTCTGCGGGAACGTCGGATCGTCGTTTGGCACGATGGGCATCAACGAGGCGATCTACCGGCGGCTGGGCGGGAGCGGCCGTCCGCCGGGCCGGTATCAGGACATGTATATCGCCGTCGTCCCCGATGAAGGGGCCACGCGGTTCATCAAGACCGAGTATGGCGGGCCGAGCAGCCTTGATTGATTGCCCGGAGGCGACGGCATCGGTAATGTCTTAGCGCTGTGAGGGAGGTTCTTACCCTGCTCGATCCGGTCCGGACGACGACATGGCCGAAACGGCACTGGCCGATCTTCTGCCGGCTGGCCCGGCTGCTGGCGGAGATGCCGGGTGAGCTGACGATCGTGCTGGTGGGGCCCGGGGGGGTGGCGCGGCCGGTGCGGCGGTTCATTCACGATGCGGTGCCGGAGCGGACGCCGGAGCTGCAGCGGGTGATCCGGAATTTCCCGCGCGTGGTGGACCAGGTCCTGCGCCGGATTCCGGGGATGCCGCTCGTTTCGCTCGAACCGGGGGAGCTGCAGGAGCTCATCCGGCCGCCGTATCGACTGGTGGTGATCGATATCTCGCGGCGCGTGCTGGCGGCTGTCCAGCGCGATTATCCATCGTCGCAGTGCATCCAACTGGACATTGCCCGCGAGCCGCTGGGGGTGTCGGCGGATGTGATCGTGGCATACAGCGTGCTTACGCGGACGAGCGACGGACAGGCGGCCATGAATCATGTGACGGCGGCACTCAAGCCGGGGGGCCTTCTGCTGGTGGACGATCGGTCGGCCCGGCGATGGCTGCCGCCCGCCCCGGCGTTCACGACGGTGGACGAGCAGATCTACCGCAAGGCCGATGCTACCGCGACGGCGGGAGGGAGCGTACGATAGGATCGTGAATGCTCCTTCCTCTCCATTCGATGCGGCGTGCGGGGGCGACTCCCGGCGATGCCGCCCGGGCGGCCTCCCGGGGGCTGTCACCCTCACCCTCGCCGTGGTGCTGTGGGTGGGGATTACTTCCTGCCAACACGGCCTGGTGCCGTCGGGCCCCGCGCTGCCGAATTTCCATGCGGTCGCGGAGGGCAGCGTGTATCGCTCGGCCCAGATGGATGAGACGCAACTGCGGGCGGCGATCGGGGAATACGGGATCCGCACCGTGCTCAACCTGCGGGGGACGAATCCGGACAAGCCCTGGTACCAGACGGAGGCCCGCGTCTGCCAGGAGCTGGGGGTGACGCTGGTCGACTATGCCATGAGCGCCGGCTCGCTGCCGCCGGTCGAGATGATGGCCGACATTCTCGAGACGCTGCGGCGCGCCGAGCATCCCATGCTGATCCACTGCAGCGGCGGTTCGGACCGGACGGGGGCGATCAGTGCCATTTACCGGATGAGCATTCTCGGCGAGGCGAGAGAGCATGCGCTGAGCGAACTGGATCCGCAGTACTTCCACTTCCGCTGGTACGCGCCCTGCATGGATGTGCTGGCGGAATCGTTCGATCCGGCGCCGGACTGGATCGATCGTTATCCCGCCATGGCATCGCAACCGTGCGAGTAGCCTGGTGCGGTTCATCTGAAGGCTCGGGTCAACCCGCAGAGAGGGCCGGACATGAGATACCACATTCTCACGAGTGTTGTGGCGTTGCTGTTTCTATGGATCGCTGCCGGGTGTGCCCCGGAAGGCGGGGCGTCGTATTCACCCGAACGCGAAACCACCTCCAGCGGATCGCTCGGCGAGCCGTCGAGTCCGGCGCCGCTGTTCGAGGGGATGGGTCCGCATCGCCGCGCGGTGACGACCGCGAATCCGCAGGCGCAGCGATACTTCGATCAGGGGCTCACGTGGACGTTTGCCTTCAATCACGATGAGGCGATTCGATCGTTCCGGCAGGCGGGGGCGCTCGATCCGGATCTGGCCATGGCCTGGTGGGGCATCGCCCTGTGCAACGGTCCGCACATCAACAACGTGGCCATGCCGGCCGAGCGATCGAAAGCGGCGTGGGAGGCGCTGCAGAAGGCGGCGGCGCTCGCATCGAAGGCCAGCCCGGTGGAGCGTGACCTGATCGAGGCGCTGGCCCGGCGCTATGCCGATCCGCCGCCGGCCGATCGACGGCCGCTGGACGAGGCGTATGCGGCGGCGATGCGCGAGGTGTGGAAGAAGTACCCCGGTGATGCGGATGTCGGCGCGCTGTATGCCGAATCGCTGATGGACCTGCGTCCGTGGGATCTCTGGACGCCGCAGGGGGAGCCCCGGCCGGAAACGCCGGAGATCATCGCGGTGCTCAAGCGGGTGCTGACGCTTCAGCCGCGTCATCCCGGGGCGATGCACTTTCTGATCCACACGGTGGAGGCTTCGCCACATCCGGAAGAGGCGCTGCCTGCGGCCGACGGCCTGCGCGGGCTGGTGCCCATTTCGGGGCACCTCGAGCACATGCCCGCCCACATCTACGCCCGGGTGGGGCGGTGGTCCGACGCGGCGGCCTGCAACGAGACGGCGATCGCGGCCGACCGGCGCTACCGGGCCCTCTCGCCGCGGCAGGCGTTCTACCGGTTCTACATGGCCCATAACCACCATTTTCTGGCCTGGGCCTGCATGATGCAGGGGCGGAGCGGGGCGGCGCTGCAGGCGGCCCGCGAGATGATTGCGGGCATCCCGGCGGATTATGTGCGGGAGAACGCGGCGGTGGTGGACCCGTTCATGGCCATCGAGATCGAGGTCCTGATGCGGTTCGGGAAGTGGGATGACATCCTCAAGCAGCCTGCGCCGCCGGTTTACCTGCCGATCACCCGTGCGCTGAGGCATTTTGCCCGCGGGGCGGCGCTGGCCGCGAGGGGGGATGTCGCGGGGGCGCGGCGAGAAGCGCGCGAGCTGCAGGCCGCGATCGACAAGGTGCCCAAAGACGCGGTTCAGGGTAACAACCGGGCTCACGACTGTCTGGCCGTCGCGGTTCATGTGCTGCGAGGTGAAACGGCTCTGGCGCGGCGTGCGTTCGACGAGGCCGTCTCGGAGCTTCGCAAGGGTGTCGAGCTCGAGGATGCGCTGCGCTATGACGAGGCGCCGGACTGGATTCAGCCGGTGCGGCATTCATTGGGGGCGGTGCTGCTGCGGGCCGGGCGTCCGGCCGAGGCCCGGCAGGTGTACGAAGAGGATCTGCATCGCTGGCCGGAGAACGGCTGGGCGCTGTTCGGTCTGGCCGAGTCGCTGCGGGCACAGGGCGCTTCGGCCGAGGCCGCTCGCGCCGAGGAGCGCTTCCGCAAGGCGTGGGCACAGGCCGACGTATCGATCGGCTCGAGCTGCCTGTGTGCGGCGCGACGGTGAGCCAGCGGAGGTCCGCCCGGCGGGAACCATCCGGGTGTCTCTGACCTTTCGGAGTTCCCCATCCGCAGCCCGGCGGGGGATGGGTGGGTACGGAATCTGTACGGGCTGCGGCGATCAGTCTGCTGGGTAATTGCGTTAAACCTCTTCCAGGCCGTACCTTCCAGGTGGGTACAGGGGGGCTTTACTCGGCTTGGGACCGCCGGTCGCCCCATAATCTTTGTTGACACGATGCAAAGATTTTCGTTGACGGCTGATGCCGGGGTGCGTTATTATCCGATGATGCGGAGAATGCGTACGTCTCTCCCAGTGACCCGATGAGTCCGATGCGCTCCAAACTTCTTACGGAGGGTCCCCCATCATGGTGCGATGGCTGCCTGTGCTCGCCTTGCTTTCGCTGATCGTACGTCCGGTGCTGGCCGAGTGCCCGGCGGACTCCATTCTGTGTGAAGACTTCAATACGTATTGCGTCGGGGGAGGCTATCCGGGAGGGGCGGGCGACCCGTCGGACCCGGCCTGCACGTCGAACGCCAATCCGGACAACGCGCTGCTGCAGTCCGTGTGGCTGCGAACGTCGATGGACGAATCGACAGGCACGCTGTGCGGCGAGGAGATGATCGTCGATCCCGCTCACCTCATCACGGATCCGCCGGGGCAGCCGGGGATGGATCCGGACAATGACAACGCGGACTCGACCGACTGGCAGGTCATTTCCTCTTTTCCGTTCGGCGCGAGGTGTCCCGGAGCTCAGAACAACGGGCAGGATCAGCTTGTGGGTCAGGCGACGCTGAAGGACTGGGTGGCCCCGAATAACCTGGGCCTGAGCCGGCTCATCGGCAATGCGTTCGGCCCCGAGTTCACGGAGGTTGCGGCGACGGATGCCCATCCGCTGGTTCTATCGTTCTTCGTGAGCAGCAAGGGCGGCCCCCCCGGCTTGGGTGGCAGGATCTGGTACTCGAACGGCTACCTTGAACTGGCGAGGGGCGACGAGAGCCGCATGAACCGGGCGAACACGGATTTCGGCATGGTTCCCTATTACGGCTGCTGCTCTCCGGCGATCAAGCAGGGGCCGTTCCCCTTCATGTGCGCGGTCGGTCTTCCGGAAGAGCCCCTCGATCTGACCCGCTGCCCGCCGCCGGAGACGGCGCCGGTGCACAACGCCATTGCCATCGGCGTTTTTGCCATGATCGACAGCACGCCGTGCAACTGCGGCACCGCACACGGCGGAACGGTCAACCATCCGGCCCTCTATGACGGCAAGACCTGGTGGAATGTCCGGAAGAACAATCCAGTGGCCAGTACGGGTTATGTCACGCTGCTGGACGACACGCCGGTTCCGAATCCGCCCAACGATCTGGATGGTCTGTCCCAGACGCAGTACAAGTACGGCAACTTCACGCTGTATGGCGGCCAGCCCCCGGCAAGCTCGGGCAAGTCGATGAACTGGATCACGCTGACGATCCGGAGCACGACGTTCAAGATCGTGATGCGGTCGCGGGAGATCTCGCGGAGCACCGGGCTGGAGTACTACATCTACAGCGAGATGGACAGCATTCCGCGGCAGTACCTGGGCCCGTTCGACCGGATCCGGGCGGGGGTGGGTTCGGGGTGCGAACTCGAGTCGAACGCGTCCTGGTCGATCTGCAAGGCGAACAGCGTGCGGGATCCCGGTGAGCCGCCGACGATTCCCCCGACCTACTGGCCGGCGGACCGCCACTGCATCGACAGCAATGGCAACCAGGCCTATCACGTGGATTTCGACGATCTCACGCTGTCGGGCGGCGAAGGGTCGACCACGCGGGGGGCCTGCTGCAGCGTCGACGGCACGTGTACGGAAGAACTTCCTGAGAACTGTCCGGCGCCCAGCACGCACGCCGGTCCGAACACGACGTGCGCGAGCTCCGTGTGCTGTGCGCGTGACCCGTACGTGTGGGCGGACGCCGATGGCGACGGGGACGTGGATGCGGACGACTTCGGGAAATTCCAGTTGTGCTACACGGGCGACGGCGGGCCGATGCCGCCGGACCCCAAGTGCAAGTGCTTCGACCGGGGTGCAGGCGACAATGACGTGGACGGCGATGACTTCCAGGAGTTCTCGAAGTGCCTGAGCGGCTCCAGCGTGCCGTGGAGTCCGGGGCTGACGCCCAACTGCGTGCAGTGACCGTGTGAGGCCCGTCGCGGCCGGAAGGATGCCCCGGGCGCAGTGGCCGCAGGTGCAGCACAACGAGGATGGATTTCACAACCGGGAGGCCGCCTTCACGGCCCTTGCGGCCTGGGGTTCCGATCGATGAAGCCTGTTGTTCTATTTGCCTGTGCCGCCTTCTTCGTGGCGTCCAGCCCGCGGGCGGCCCGGGCGCAGACGTGGTGCCAGACCGAGTGGCCCAGCGCCGTCTTCTGCGAGGATTTCGACGGTTATCCGGACGGCATGGCCTTCTACAACGCGTGGACGCCCACGGGTGACGTCACCGGTTTTTGCGGAAGCCCGCTGGGTCTGGACACCGACTACGCGTCTTCGCCGCCCCTGTCGGCCAAGATGAACACACAGGAGCACGGCGATTTCGGCTACTCCGTGAACGGGATCTCCGACTCGATCCGGGTGGCCCTGGGTCCTGAGTATTCGTCGGTGATCGGGACGGACCTCAATCCGCTGGTACTCGAGCTGGTCATGAACGGGCAGTCGAATGCCAAGGCCCCGTTCGACAACACCTTTCTGACGCTGGCCTACGGCTCGGCGTTCGCTCCGACGGACTGGGCGTGGAGCGACTGGTGCGGCTGCATGCCTCCTCCGCTCAAGCGCTGGCCGGTGATCTGCCAGCAGGAGTCGCCGGCGGCGGCCTGCCCGCCGATTGCCAGCGCTCCGCCGACGGCGGCCATCGCGGTGGGGTTCCTGGCCTACCTGGACAGCAATCCGTGCCACTGCGGCGAGCCGGTCTTCCAGTCGCCGTTCAACGAGCACCTGTCCTTTTTCGACGGGCGCAAGTGGTACAAGCTCAGGGCGGGGCTGTTCCCGGGCAGCGGGGACTTTCGACTGCGGGCCTACGAACACCGGATCAAGCTCACCATCAAGTCGAGCTCCATCAAAGTGGAAATGACCTGTCCCCACACGGGCGAATACAGCTGGTGCGAGATTCCCGGCGAGTACCACGGCCCGTTCGATACGATGGCCGCGGGGTTCCACAAGGCGTGCCGGCTCAACACGGGGGAGTGGAGCTGCCGGGATGACCCCACCTGCGATTACACGGTGGGCGTGCCGAACGGGGGCGTTGCCCGTTATGACAATATCGTGCTGCACGGGGGCGCCTGCTACACGGCACCCGGCGCGTGCTGCAAACAGGATACGACGTGCAGCCTGACGCCCGGGCCGTGCGAATGCGCGAGTGCGGGGGGCGAGTTTGCGGGACCGGGCACTGCCTGCGGGGAAGTCGCCTGCTGCCCGCCCCAGCCTGGTGACCACGACCTGGACACCGACGTGGACCAGGAGGACTTCGGCTGGTTCCAGGGCTGCCTGTCGGGCCTGGATATCCCCGCGGCCACGATTCCGTGTCTGTGCGGTGATTTTGACGGTGACGGTGATGTGGACGGCGGCGACGTGTCCGCGTTCGTCGGCTGCATGCGGGGCCCGGATATCCCGGCGGATCCGGCCTGTGCCGATTGAACCCGGCCGGTGGGAAGGCCCCGGTCCTGGTCCAGACTCGTCTCAATGAGAATCAGATCCATGCGACGCCTGCTTGTGATGCCTCTGTCGTTCCTGGCGTTGGAGCTTCCGGCGGCCAGTGTTTTTGCCGCGAACACCTGGTGCTACACCCATTTCCCTGACGCCTTCTTCTGTGATGATTTCGACCGCTACTGCGAGACTCCGCCGCCGGCGCCGGAGGCATGCCCCATCGGCGCCCCGCGGGGAGGCGGGGTATTCGAGGTGTGGAGTCCCACCGGGCCATGTGGTTCGCAGATCACGCTGGAGGATCAGTGGGTCAGCTCCGACCCGTTTTCGGGCCGGGCCCCGTGTCCGCCGACCGGGCAGCTTGGATCCTCAATCGCGCCGTTATCGACGTACATCCGCGCGCGATTCGGGGAGCAGTATCCGCAGGTGAGAGGTACCGATCTCACGCCGCTGGTGCTGCAGTGCGTGCTGGACGGGCCGGTGGGCAAGATGTCGGGCTTCAACGCTTACATGGAACTGATGTCGGGTAACGGTCCACAGGCGGCGACGGACTACATCTATGCCCCGGCGTGCACGGCGGCGTGCGGAGGCGACGGGTCGTCGTATCCGATCATCTGCGCCCAGGCCGGAGCCCCGGCGGGCTGTGCTCCGGCGGCCACCGCCCCGATCAAGAGCGGCCTGGCGGTCGGCGCCCTGGCGTACCTGGATGCCAACCCGTGCCATTGCGGAGAGCCGGGCAGTCATTTTCCGTACAACAACCACCTGGTCTTCTTCGACGGCCGCCAGTGGTGGATCCTGCGGCAGGAGTTATTCCCTGGGACGTTCCCCGGCAGTGGGAACTTCATCCTGCACGCCCGGCCGAGCGAATCGTCGCGCCAGGCGAACGAGATCCGCCTGACCATCAAGAGCACGACGGTCAAGGTTGAGCTGACCTACGCGCCGCTGAGCGAGTACAGCTGGTGCGAGATTCCCCGGCAGTACCTGGGTGAGTTCAGCACTCTGAACATGGGCTTCCGGGTGCCGTGTGAGCTGCTGCCCAACTCGTGGGAATGCAGCGAGCCGATCACGAACCGGTCCTGCATCAAGGGTGCACCGGGCGGAGGGACTTCGACCTTCGACAACATCATGCTGTCGGGCGGCCAGGGAGCGGCGGCTCCCGGCGCGTGCTGCTTCCCGGACACGACCTGCTCAGAGATCTACTATGGCGATTGCGAGGTGCTCGGCGGTCAGTTCGCGGGTCCGGGGACGACCTGCCCGAGCACGCCGTGTTGTCCGCCGAATCCGGGCGATCATGACCTGGATGGCGACGTCGACCAGGAGGACTTCGGCTGGTTTCAGACGTGTCTGTCGGGGATCGACGTGCCGGCGGCCAGCGTCCCGTGTCTGTGCGCTGATTTCGACCATGACGGGGACGTGGACGGCGGAGATGTGACGACGTTTGCCGGCTGCATGCTGGGTCCCGGGAATCCGGCGGATCCGGGCTGCGCCGATTGAAGCGGATGAGCGGGGGGAGGGTCGCCCCTCAATAAATCGCGCCGGTCCTTGAGCCGGCCGGCAGGGACCAGAGTCATCAGTGTACCCAGGTGACTGACCGGGTCGGTCACCGTTCTCAGCGAGCCAGGAGGCGGATACCAATGAAGAAGTGGGCATGTGGCTTCGGGATTCTGACCATCGTCGCCGGCGGAAACATCGCGAGGGCGAACTGTCCGTCGGGTTATCCGAACGAAATCTTCTGTGACGATTTCGACACGTACTGCGCGACCGGGGGCTATCCGGGCGATCCGCACTGTGCCCCGACAGACAACAGCGTCAATAACGTGCATTTGAGGGAGGTCTGGACCAGGACTTCGACCAGCGGGGCGGCCGGGCCGCTGTGCGGGGTGGAGGTCAAGGTCGAGGATGCCCAGAGCCTGATCAACTCCGCACCCCTCGGCGTGCGCTCTCCCAAGGGCGATCTGGGCCAGTCCACGGTTCGCGACTGGACAGAGGCAGGGAGTGTACTGGACATCCACCGGCTCATCGGCAACGTGTTCGGCAGCCAGTACGCCGCGGTCGCCGGGACGGACAATGCTCCGCTGTCGATGGAATTCTTCATGGCCGCAGATGTGGGCAAGCTGTTCCTGGGCAGCAGCTATCTGGAGCTGGCGTATGGCCCGCCGAGCGACCCGGCCAACCGTGCGAACACCGACTATGCCCTCAGTCCCAACTGCAACACCTATTGCAGTCCGGGCATTCAGCAACTGCCGTACCCGATCATCTGCGCCCAGGGCAGCCCGATGAGCGCGCTGAACCCGCCGCTCGTACCCGTGGGTTGCCCGCCCAAGGAGACGGCGCCGATCCGCAATGCAATCGCGGTTGGTCAGATCTCCCAGACCGATCCGAACCCCTGCCACTGCGGCAATACCGAGCAGCATCATCCACAGAATACTCACCTGACACTTTTCGACGGTCAGCTCTGGTGGGTGCTCAGGACCAACAATCCCGTGGCCAGCACGGGTACAGTCACGCCGCGCGACAACGCCCCGGCGAACCCGTCGGATCTGGTGGCCGGTGATTTCGTTCTTTCGTCTCCCCCGTCGGGAACCAAGTCGTACAATCTGGTCCGGGTGACCATCAAGGCCACGACCATCCGGGTGGAACTCACCAGCCGGCTCAAGTCGTCGAACGGTTTTCAGTATGACGTCTACAACGTGATGGACGACATTCCGCGGCAGTATACCGGACCGTTCGATCGCATCAGCATGGGTGTGGGACCGGGCTGCGAACTCGCGAATAACACCGACTGGGACACCTGCAAGGCCGGAACGGACCGTGCCTGCATCCTCTATCGTGATCCGTTCAACTGGTTCGTCGACTTTGACGATTTCGTGCTGTTCGGCGGGGTCGGTCATGCAATCAGCGGCGCGTGCTGCCACAGCGACGGAACCTGCACGGTGGAGCTGCCCGAAAACTGCCAGGCTCCCGGCGACATCCACGGCGGATCGAACACGGATTGCAGCACGACCGCGTGCTGTGCGCACGACACCTACGTGTGGGCGGATTCGGACGGGGATGGCGACGTGGACGTCGACGATTTCGGCCAGTTCCAGCGTTGTTTCACGGGGCCGAACGGACCACTGCCGGCGGACCTGAAGTGCGAGTGCTTTAACCGCCACGGCAGCGACAACGACATCGATGATGACGACTTCCTGCAGTTCACAAACTGCGTGACTGGTGCGAACGTGCCGTGGGCGCCGGGCTCTCCGGCGAGTTGCGTGCCGTAGAGCAAGTCAGACGTGAGACGTGAATGTATCCAAAGAGCCGCGTGGCTTCAGCCCGCGCGGTCCGGCGGACATGGTGAACGCTGAGACGTGAGACGTGAGACGTGAGAAGTGAGCAGCAGGTCCGCCGGACCCACAGGGCGTGTCGCCGGTGCTGTGCCGCCGCCGGGTTCCTGGCGGTGGTGGCCGTCACGGCGGCGCCCGTGCATGCTCAGACCTGGTGCACGACGAGCTGGCCCGGCGCCGTCTACTGTGAGGATTTCGACGCCTACACGGACGGCGATGACTTCCTCAACGAGTGGGTGCACACCGGGCCGTGCAGCAGTTGGATGGCCCTGGACACCGACTTCTACGCATCCGCGCCCTACGCAGGGAAAATGAACACGCAGGAAAACGGGGACCTGGGCTACTCGGTCAACACGATCGCCGACGCCATCCGAGATACCTTCGGGGCAAGCTGTGGCGGGTCGGTGATCGGGACGGATCTGAATCCGCTCATTGTGGAACTGGTGATGAACGGCCAGTCGGGCCGCGCGCGGTACGACAACTCCTTCCTCACGATCGGCGCGGGCTACGCGACAGCCCCGACCGACTGGGCGTGGAGTCCGTTCTGCGGCTGCACGTCGAGCGACCCGCGCTACCCGATCATCTGCCAGCAGGAATCGCCGGGGACGGCCTGCCCGCCGATCGGCGACGCCACGGCCCGGCCGCTGCTGGCCGTCGGGTTTCTGGCGTACCTGGACAACGACCCGTGTCACTGCGGGTCGAGCCCGAATTCGCCGTACAACGAGCACCTGGCGTTTTTTGACGGGGTCAAGTGGTATCGCCTGCGTCAGGGACTATTCCCGGGCAGCGGCGACTTCCGCGTGCGCAGCAACGAGAACCAGATCCGGCTGACGATCGGTCTCACCTCGATCAAGGTCGAGCTCACCTGCCCGGATGCGGGTGAGTACAGTTGGTGCGAGCTTCCGGGTTACACCGGGCCGTTCAACACGCTGGCCACGGGCTTTCCCCTGGCGTGCCAGCTCAAATCCGGGGAATGGGAGTGCCGGGACCTGGCGAGCTGCAACGGGACGGTGGGCGTGCCCAATGGCGGGGTTCCCCGCTACGACAACATCGTGATGCGCGGCGGCGTCTGCTATTCCGCGCCGGGGGCGTGCTGCTTTGCCGATACCACATGTGCCGAGCATTTTGAGGGCGACTGCAGCACGCTGGGCGGGCAGTTTGCGGGGTCGGGCACCGTCTGTGCCGACACCGCGTGTTGTCCGCCCCAGCCGGCCGATCATGACCTCGATCTGGACGTGGACATGGAGGATTTCGGGTGGTTCCAGACGTGCCTGTCCGGCACTTCGATCCCGGCGGCGACGGTGGCCTGCCGGTGCGGCGACCTGGACCATGATGAAGACGTGGATGCCGATGACGTGAACATGTTCATCGGGTGCTTGTCCGGTCCTGAGAATCCGGCCGACCCGAACTGCGCCAAGTAAGGCGCTGAGGGGCGGTGGGGGGCAGCAGAACCATGCGTGAGTCCACCCCGGTTGGCAAGCATGGCCGGTCGCGTCTGACCGGCGGGCGTTGGAGCGCGAGGCCGGTGGTGCTGGCCCGGCTGGTCTGGCTTCCAGCGCTGTGGGCGGCCTGGGCTCCGGCGACTCTGCGGGCCGACACCTGGTGCTCCACGCACTTTCCCGATGCGGTGGTCTGCGAGGACTTCGACCGCTACTGCATGTCGCCGCCGCCTGATCCACAGGAGTGCCCCGCCGGCTCGACGGTGAGCATGAACCCGTTCTATGTGCAGTGGGTGCCGACGGGCGACATCACCGGGTACTGCGCGAGTGCGCTCGACCTGAGGGACGACTACGCGTCGTCACCGCCATTCGCAGGTTTTACAAATACGCAGGAGGGTGGGGTCTTCGGCTACTCCATCAAGAGCATCCCTCCCGAGATCAGAGAGAGGTTCGGCCCTGAGTATTCGACCGTGATTGCCACGGACCTCAACCCGCTGATTCTGGAGTTCATCCTCAACGGTGAGCGATTCGGCAGGTCCGCCTTCGACAATTCGTTCCTGACGCTGGGCCTGAGCAGCGCATTTCCTCCCACCGACTGGGTCTTCAGCGAATGGTGCAGTTGCATGACGCCGCCGCTCAAGCGGTGGCCGGTGATCTGCCAGCAGGAGTCGCCCATCGCCGGGTGCCCGCCGATCGCCGCCGCTCCGAGCCGGTCAGTGCTGGCCATCGGGTTCCTGGCGTACCTGGACAACAATCCGTGTCACTGCAGCGAGACCAATCACTGGCCGTACAACCATCACCTGTCGTTTTTCGACGGGCACAAGTGGTATCGATTGAGGGGAGGGCTCTTTGCCGGCAGCGGCGACTTTCAACTGCGAAACAATGAGCACAAGATCAGGCTGACCATCAGGCCGGCTTCGGTCAAGGTCGAACTGACCACGCTCGACACCGGCGAGTACAGTTGGTGTGAGATCCCCGGCGCCTATGCCGGGCCCTTCAACGCCCTCGGCGCGGGTTTCCCCAAGGCCTGCCGGCTCGATCCTGCCCAGTGGGTCTGCTTCGAGGATCCCACCTGCGATAAACCGCTCGGCCTGCCCGGCGGCGGCGAGAATCACTATGACAACATCGTCCTGCGCGGCGGCGTTGGTTATGGGGCGCCGGGGGCCTGCTGCTTTGCCGACACCTCGTGCACGGAGATCTATGGCGGCGATTGTGAGACGCTGGGCGGTCAGTTCGGCGGTCTCGGCAGCCTCTGTGCCAGCACGCCCTGCTGTCCGCCGCAGCCGGGAGATCACGACCAGGACGGGGACGTCGACATGGAGGATTTCGGCTGGTTCCAGACGTGCCTGTCGGGCACGGACGTGCCGGCGCCGAGCCTTGCCTGCCGATGCGGCGACTTCAACCACGACGGCGACGTGGATGCGGGAGACGTCACGGCGTTCCTGACGTGTTTGCGTGGTCCGGACGTCCCGGCCGATCCGAACTGCGCTGATTGACCCAGCCAGCCGAGTTTCTCAGAATTCGTTGAACACGCGTACGGGCTGGCCGCAATGGGCCGACTCCCAGGCTGCGGCGGCGACCGCACAGGCCCTGGCGCCGTCGATCACGCCCGGGCTCGGGTCGAGATCGCGGTCGAGGCACTCCTGGAAGTGGCGCATGTAGCGGATGACCGTCGCACCGTGGCCGTAGGCGCTGGTGTCGCGTTCAGCCTCGAACACGGTTGACTGAGCCGGCCTGCCGGTCGATTTGTCGAATGAGACCCGCAGGCAGCCGGGCCGGTTGTCGGTGAACTCGGCGACGGCCGTGCCGCGCGTGCCGTACAGCGTCACCCGCATCATGGGCAGCGGCGGCTCGACGACATCGTAGAGCCCCTTGACCTGGGCGATCACGCCGCTCTGAAACTTCAGATTCAGGAAGAACAGATTGGCCAGCGGATAGGCTGGCGTGAGCCCGCCCTTGCCGGCGTAGCAGTGCACCTCGGCCACGTCGCCGAGGAAGCTGCGCAGAATGTCCACCGGATGGGTCACGCCGCCGTACATGAGGTCCTGGGGCATGGTCAGCCGCCACGGCGTGAAGTCGTACACGGGGCGCATGTCGTGGATGTAGAACGCCTCGGCCGCCATGAGTTCGCCGAGCTCGCCGTCGACGAAGAGCTGTCGCAGGGTGGCGAACTGCCGGTCAAACCGCATCGTCTGGCCGACGAGGAACCTGCGGCCGCTGCGCCGCACCGCGTGGACGACGGCCTTCGCCTGCTCGAGGCTGGTGACCATCGGCTTCGTGCAGACCACGTGTTTGCCGGCTTCGAGTGCGGCGAGGCAGTGCTCGGCGTGCAGCGCGTCGGGGGAGTAGACGGCCACCACCTCCACTTCGGGCCGGCGCACGAGTTCGCGGTAATCCGTTGTCGCGAACGGTATTCCCGACTCTTTTGCATACGCCTCCAGCACGTCCGCCCGCTTTGCGCATGCTGCCACGAGTCGGAAGCGCAGGTCCGTCTCGCCCGCCAGGAGCGTCATCGTGCCGCCCATGTTGTGCGGGTTCATCCCGATGACGCCCAGGCCGATGGGTTTCGAGCTCATGTGAGGTCTCTGATCCGCGGTCAGACGGACTTGGGGTATTCGTATCCCTTGCGGCGCGGGCGGGAGCGCAGGGCGTTGGCCTGCTCGTCGCCGACGAATGCCTCCTTGTCCGGGTCCCAGCGCAGGCGCCGGCCCAGCTCGCGTGCGATGTTCGCCAGATGACAGAGCGTTGACGACCGATGGGCGATCTCAACGTCGGCGACAGGCCGCTGGCGCGAATGCATGCAGGCGATCCAGTTCTCCAGGTGCGGCCGGGCGGGGTAGCCCACCGATTTCGGATGATCCGCGACCAGTTCCGGCGGGTCGCTCTTGACCTTGTCGAGGAAGAACTCGATCCGCCCCTTCTCGCCATGGAAGATGTGTCCCCAGAAATCCATGTGGCCGCGCGGAAGCGTCAATTCGAGCCGCCGGCCGTCCGCGTAGCGCATGAACACCGGGCTGTGGGCGTCGCCGGGCTTTTCCGGCCACACCTCGACCGGGCCGGTCAGATCCGTGCCCAGCGCCATCTGCGCGATGTCCAGGGAGTGCGTGCCCCAGCCGGTCATGCCCCAGGTGAGCCCGCCGCCGTCATAATCCCACCATTTGCCCCAGCTCAGACAGCCCGGGTGCAGTTCGCCCGGATCGTAGGGCACCAGCGGCGTCTGGTTGCACCACATGTCCCAGTTCAGCTCTTTGGGGACGGGAACGCCTGCGGTCGGCGTGCGCCGGACCGGCGGATCGAAGTCGTGCGCGACCACTTTTTCGATCTTTCCCAGGCCGCCGCTGCGGACCAGATTGTTGACGAACTTGTACAGCTCGAGAGACCGGCACTGCGTTCCCACCTGCAGCACCCGACGATGGGCACGCACGGCTTTGACCAGGACCTGCCCCTCTTCAATCGTCAGCGTCAGCGGCTTCTCGGCGTACACGTCCAGCCCGGCCTGAACGGCGTGGATGCAGGCCAGGGCCCGGGCGTGCGTCGTCGTGGTCACGAACACCGCGTCGAGCTTCTCGCGGTCGAACATCTCGCGATAGTCCTGGTATCGCGGCCATTTCGCGAAATCGGGCTTGTAGCGGTCGAAATGATTGACCGTCTTGCCGAAGAGCGACTCGGCGCCCATCTGGCGCAGGTCGCAGTCGGCGAGGGCGACGACCTGCAACTCGGGCGGGGCGTCGGCCATGAGGGCGGTGACGCGGCCGCCGCAGCCGATCACGCCCACGCGGATGCGATCGTTGGCCGCCGGCGCGGTCGCCGAGGCGAGCAGGCCGCGGGGGAAGGCATGCGGTGCGGCCAGTCCGCCCGCGACGGCTTTGAGGAAGCTGCGTCGTTTCATCAGGGTTGCTCCTGGGGTTGAGTGGTTTTCACGGACTCGGCGAGCCTGGCTGACATTTTCTTCCACGCTGTCATGGAGCGCGTCAGGTTATCGCGGGCGTCGCCCTTGATGCCGACGCACTGCAGGCCGATGGGTCCCCGATAGCCGGCCGCAATGAACGGCCTCAGGAAGCCGCTCACGTCGTAGGTGCCCTGGTCGAGCGTCTCCTGCGACCCTTCCGGTTTGGTTCCGTGGATCGTCACCAGGAAGAGGTAAGGCATGGCCTGGCGGGCCCGGCGCTGCAGATGACCATCGGGCTCGGTCCAGAGCCAGTGACCGAGGTTGAAGCAGACGCCCAGGTTGCGGCGCTCGCACGCTTTCGCGATGCGCACCGCGTGGTCCACCCGCTCGCACCAGATCTTCTGGTGGGGATAGATGGCCAGGCGCACGCCGTACGGGCCCGCGAAGTCGGCCAGCTCGCGGCCCAGTTCGACGGCCCGCGCGTCGCCCTCGGTCGATGACCGCGGGTACGTTCTGCTCTGGAACTGGATCAGCAGGAGCGTCCTGCGGCCCTTGAGCTGGACGATGGCCTCCTTGAGGCTCGGCGGGAGTGACTGGCCGGGGTCGACGAAGATGTCGTATGGCACCACGGCCGCCGCGAACATTTGCAGGGCTTCCGCATCCAGCGCACGCTGCTCTTCCGCCATCCCGCCGATCGGGCCCAGGTACATCGCACCGTCGTAGCCGAGCTCCTTGAGCAGTTTCGCCTGCGCATCGCGCGACGACGAGATCTTCGGGTCCAGGTGTTCGAAATTCATGGCAAAGAATGGATTGGGCAGGGCCGTTCGTGCGGCCCGGGGTGCGCTGCGATCGTTGGCGGCGGGTGCGGAGGCCTGTGCGAGAATGGT
>CAZQEN010000073.1:0-1658 GCA_964591605.1 uncultured Planctomycetales bacterium | reverse complement strand
GGCGGCGGGTGCGGAGGCCTGTGCGAGAATGGTCAGCGCCTGTGGGGCTGCAGCACGGGCAGCGAGTACGCTGCCCATGCCACCCGTTGCGATACGGTCGTTGGCGGCGGGTGCGGAGGCCTGTGCGAGAATGGTCAGCGCCTGTGGGGCTACAGCACGGGCAGCGAGTACGCTGCCCATGCCACCCGCCATGCCACCCACCATGCCAACCGCCATGCCACCCATGGCTTTCAGAAGCGTGCGTCGTTTCATGAGGTCAGTCCTCCAGTCCCAGACCATGCATGAACCGATACGAGGCCGCAATTCCCTCATCGATGAACTCGGGGGTTGGATCGGTTGTCCCCGGGCCGTGGAACTGGATCTCGAGACTGAAGGGACCGCGATAGCCGATGCGGCGGAAGATTTCCGCCAGTTTCCGGAAGTTCACCTCACCCTCGCCGAGGGGCGGGAAGTCCCAGTTGCCCTTGCCGCCGCGGTGGTCCTTGATGTGCACGTGGACCACGTTCCCGGCGAGCTCCTTTTCGCACGACTCGAGATCCGCGACCGGGTCGGTGCCGGTGTAGAACCGCACGTTCGCGGCGTCGTAGTTGAGGCCGACGTTCGGCCGTCCGAGCTTCCGGCACAGGGCCAGCGTCGCGACGGCCGTCTCCGTCAGGCCGGCATGGCTTTCGAGCCCGATCTGGACGCTCCGCTTCTCCGCGTAGGCCAGCAGCGCGTCGAACTCGCGATAGAACCGCTCGACCTCCTTCTGGTCGGCCGTCACGCCGATGCCGGTATTGACGATGCCGACGCCCAGGTGGCTGGCCAGGTCGATCCGGCTGCGGAGCCGCACGAAGCCGCCGTGGGCGATGTCGGTGTCTTTCGGGAGCTGCGGGAACTGGGCTACGTCGGCCCGCTTGCCCATCAGCGGCCAGCCCAGGTCCACGTGGCCGGCGATGCTGGCGATCTTCAGGCCGAATCGCTCGACGAGCCGGCCCAGCCGGTCCATGTCGCCGGCCGCCATCTCCTCGGGCACGACGTGTTCGCAGTAGGCGGAGATGGCCGACACTTCGATCGCCTTGAAGCCCGACCGGGCGATCCCCTCCAGGGCCCGTTCCAGCGACTGCTGCCGATAGGACACGGTGCCGCAGACCAGTCTGGTGCTCATGATGCTCCTTTCGCGCAGCGTTTGGCGCGTTTACCGGCCGACCATGGACAGTAGACCGCAGATGGGCCGGTTTTGCCACCCGGGCTGATCCGGACGGCGGCCGGGATGAAGTATCGCTGGGCGGGCCCGTCTTGCCAACAGGGACAAAGAGGGTCGGGAGTCGAATCTCCGAGATCGGATTGACCGTGTCGAGGTTGCATCGGGCGGCGGGGTGTTGTCCCGCTGCAAACGGGAAGGCGACGCGGGGGACGGGCCGTTTCGCGAGGTGCGGCTCAACACTTTTCAGTCGTCGCAGGCGGGGTTGGCGAGGTTGGGGCCACTGTAGCAGCGCTGGAAGAGGGCGTAGTCGCGCAGGTCGACGTCGGTGTCGCCGTCGAGGTCGGCGAAGGCGCAGGCGGGGTTCGTCTGCGCGACCTGGTCGCGGGTGGCGCAGGGCTTCCAGGCGTCGAAGTCGGCGGCGTCGATGCGGCCGTCGTGGTTGAAGTCGCCGCGCACGTCGTTGAAGGTGACT
>CAZQEN010000072.1:15913-24980 GCA_964591605.1 uncultured Planctomycetales bacterium | reverse complement strand
ACACGGGCAGCTTCGGCTTCGCTGAGCGAAGCCGAAGCTGCCCATGCCACCCCGCGCAAGCTGTCACGGACCCCCCGTTCCCTGGGCACCCCGACGCGCCGTGAAAACCGGTTTCGGCCGCCGTATGATGCGGGCCTTCTGAGGAGACGACGACATGTCCGTGCGCTTTGTGGTGGGCAGAGCAGCCAGCGGCAAGACCCGCCGGTGCCTGCAGGCCATCCACGCACAGCTTCTCCGAGACCCGTTGGACGGGCCGCGCCTCATCCTGCTCGTGCCCGAGCAGGCGAGTTTCCAGATGGAGCGGGCCCTGATCGAGTCGCCCGAGCTGGCCGGCTTCACCCGCTGCGAGGTGCTGAGCTTCCAGCGCCTGGCGTACCGCATCTTCGCCGAAACCGGGGCGGACCCGCGCCGCGGCGATCAGACCATCGGTTCTCTCGGCCGCATCATGGTCCTGCGGCGGCTGATCCGCCGCGAGCGCGATCGCCTCGTGCTGCTCGGACGCGTCGCCGACAAGCCCGGACTGGTCAAGCAGGTCTCGACCGCGCTGGACGAACTCATCCGCCAGGAAATCCCCCCCGAGCGGCTGGCCGAACTGGCTCTGCAGGACCGCCCGGACCGCCCCCTCGAGACGGCGAAACTCTCGGACCTGTCGCGCCTCTACCGGTCGTATCTCGACTACCTGCTCACGGATCGCCTCGACCCGGCCCAGTATCTCTCGCTCGCCGCCGAGCGGCTCGCGACCTGTACCTGCTTCGACCAGTGCCGCGTCTGGGTCGACGGCTTCGCCGGTTTCACTGCGCAGGAGTATCACCTGCTGGCCGAGCTGGCCCGCCGCGCCGCCCAGGTCGAGATCACCCTCCTGGTGGACCCGCACGCCTCCGCCCTGGAATCCGACCGGCTGCCGGGCTTCTCGCACTCCCTCTTTGCCCGGACCGAGCGCACCCTGGTCCGCCTCCGCCGTGACATGCAGTCCCGGGGCATCCTGATGGAGAGCCCGATCCGGCTCGACGGCTCGCATTTCGCCGCCCCGCAGCTCGCCCAGCTCGAGAGACACTTCTTCTCCGACATCGGACCCGGCGTCCGGCGCCTCCCGCCGCAGCCCGGGATTGCGGCCCTGCCCGCCGATGCACAGCAGCCCGGGCCCCCCGCCGTCTGCGTCATGCAGTTCCCCGACCGGCGCACCGAAGTGCTCGCCGCTATCGCCGAAATCCAGCGGCTGACCCGCGAAGAACGCCTGCGCTACCGCGACATCGCGGTCATCGTGCGCGACCTGGAGCCCTACCACGATCTGCTCCGCGCGGCGATGATCTCTCACGGCATCCCCTGCTTCATCGATCGGCGCCAGCCGACCGCCCACCATCCGCTCGTCGAGCTGATCCGCGCGATGCTCGCCGTCGCCTGCGACGATTGCCGCCTCGATTCGGTCCGCCTCACCCTCAAGACGGGCCTCCTGCCGCTGTCCGGCGACGATGCCGACCTTTTGGAGAACTATCTGCTGGCTTCCGGCATCGAGGGCGTCAGCGCCTGGCAGCACGAGTGGAAGTACACGCGGATGTTCAAGCGCGATGCCGCCGGACGCCTTGCCGCAGAGGATGGCGCCGCCCTCGCGCAGGTCAACCGCCTGCGTCAGGCGTGGTGGCGTGCGCTGGATCCGTGGATGCAGGCCGCCCGGCAGGTCCAGGCCCATGGCCGGCAGTGGGCCGCCTCGCTGTACGCATGCCTGACCGGCATCGATGTCCCCGGGAAACTGACCCGCTGGGCTCAGGAGGCGCAGGACGACGGCCGCACCGACGAGGCCGACGCCCATCGGCAGGTCTGGAGCGACTTCGTCGAGTTGATCGATGAGTTTAACGCCGCGCTGGGCGATGACGCGCTCACGCTCGCCGAGTTTCGCGAGAGTCTCGAAGCGGGCCTCGCCGAGTTCACCCTGGGTCTGGCCCCGCCGACCCTCGACCAGGTCCTCGTCGGGGCCATCGAGCGCAGCCGCCACCCCAATGTCCGCGCCGCGCTCGTGCTGGGCTTCGAGGAATCGTCGTTCCCCCGTCGCCGGTCCGAAGACCCGCTCCTGGGTGACAGCGCCCGCGAGGTGCTGGAGGAGGCCGGCCTCGACATCGGCCCGTCCCGCCGCCGGCAACTGCTGGACGAGCGCATGCTCGCCTACATCGCGCTCACCCGCGCTACCGAGCGTCTCTGGATCAGCTACCCGCGGGCCGACACCGACGGCCACCCGCTTCAGCCTTCGCCTTACCTCCGCGACATCCGCAGCGCCCTGCCCGAGCTCGAGCCCGGGACCGTCGCGGATCCCTGGACGCAGCGCGAGCCGGCCCTGATCACCGGCCTGCCCGAGCTGGGCGCGCGCCTGGCTGCCGAGTTCCGCTACCGCCCCGCGCTCGACGGCGAGCCGGATCCCGCGCGGCGGGCCGAGTGGAATTGCCTCTATGTGGAGTCCTGCCGCCGTGAAGAGTGGTCCGCCACCCTGAAACGGACCCTTGCCGGCCTGGCCTATGCCAACCGCGCCGAGCTCGCCCCCGGTATCGTGCCCCGGGCGGTCGCCGATCCGCTGGTGGCCAGCGTCAGCCGCCTCGAACGCTTCGCCGCGTGTCCGTTCTCCCACTTTGCCGAATACACCCTGGGCCTCCGGCCGCGCGCGGAGGCCGAGATGGCCGCCGTCGATCTCGGCACGCTCTGTCACGCCGTGCTCGAAAAGTTCATCCAGCGACTGGCCGACCAGTCCCGCAGCCTCGCCGACATGGAGGACGACCAGATCGCCGAGCACATCGACGAGCTCGCCGCCCAGATCGTGCCGCAGGTGGCCAGCGAGATGGTGCTCGGCGAGGGCCGCAACGCCTACCTTCTCGACCGCAGCCGCGGCCACCTCGCTCGCGTCACCCGCTGGCAGCGCAACGCCGCCCGCGCCGGACAGTTCCGCCCCCGCTGGACCGAGTATCCCTTTGGATACGACGAGGCCCGCCGGCTCACCCTGCGGACGCCGGCCGGCCGCACCATCCATCTGCGCGGCCGAATCGACCGCGTCGACGTGGCCGAACTGGGCAACGAGCTTCTTGGCCTGGTCATCGACTACAAGCGCACCACCGACCGGCGCCTCGATCTGACGCAGGTTCTCCACGGCCTCACCCTCCAGCTCGTCGGATACCTGCTCGCCCTCCAGCAGAGCGGCCACTCGCTCGCCGGCCGACCCATCCGGCCTGTTGCCTCCCTCTATCTGCCGCTGCTCGAACCGTTCCAGTCGGTCAGGCACCCCAGCGAGCAGAAAAAGTCCTCGTTCCGCCTGCGCGGCGTCGTCGACCGCAGCGCCCTTGAGGCCATCGACCGCTCGGTGGAGCCCGGGGTCGGCTCGGAATTCCTGAGCGCCCGCCTGAAAAAGGACGGCACCCCCGACGCGCGCTGCGACCTGGCCGAACACGCGGAGCTCCAGGAGCTCATCGCCTTCGTCGGGTGGCGCATGGGCGAGCTTGCTGACCGCCTGATCGGGGGGGACATCTCCGTCGATCCCTATCGGCTGCGCCTCAAGATGCCCTGCTCCTTCTGCGAATACCGGCCGGTGTGCCGCTACGAAATCCTTCTGCAGCCGCCCCGCCAGATCGACCCGCTCATGCGGGGGGATATCTTCAAGGAGATGGCCCGCCAGCAGTCGTCCCCGCGGCCGGAGGCGCGTCATGGCTGATCGGTTCGCACATCTCACCGGGAGCCAGCGCCGTGCGATCACCACACGCGGCCACAGCATCCTCGTCTCCGCCGCCGCCGGCTCCGGCAAAACGACGGTGCTCGCCGAACGCTGCGCCGCTCTCGTCTGCGACGGACCGGTCGACCAGCGCTGCGGCATCGACGAGTTGCTCGTGGTCACCTTCACCGACGCCGCCGCCGGCGAGATGAAATCCCGCATCGCCGCGGCCATCCGCAAGCGCATGGACGAAAAGCCCGGCGCCGCACGGGACGCCCGGCTCTCCGAACAGCTCTACATGCTCGACGGCGCGAGCATCTCCACCATTCACTCGTTCTGCCGCAGCGTCATCCAGCGGTGGTTCCCCCAGGCCGGGATCGATCCCCAGGCCGCCGTGCTCGCCGGCCAGGAGGCCCAGCTCCTCCGCGAGGAGGTCCTCGACGCGTTCTTCGCCGACCTCTATGCGGGTTCCGATGAGTTCAGCCTCGCCTTTCAGCAGCTCATCGACGACTACAGCGCCGGTAACGACGCGGCGATGGCCGCCACCGTCCTGCATCTGCACAACTACGTCAGCAGCCTCCCCGACCCTGACCCCTGGCTGCAGCGGGCCATCGACCGTCTCGACGCCGCTTCCGCCGACGGCATCGCCGCACGGATCGACGATCTGCAGCGGGAGCGGCTCGAGCATGAACTGCATCTGCAGATCGATTCTGTCCGCGCGGCGGCCGCGACCATCCGCCGCTGCTGGCCCATCGCCGCCATGCACGCGGATTCGCTCGACGAGCTTCGCGACCGCATCGAGGGCTGGCTCGGCGACCTGACCGCCGGCCCCGCCGCAAGCTGGTCAGCCGTCGCTGCCGAGATCCGCGACGCGGATATGAAATGGAACACCCGCCGCCCGACGGACCTTTCGGATGAAGACAAGCTCGTGTTCGACGCCGCCAAGGCCCTGCGCGACCGGGCCGGCGAGATCTTCGAGCGCCGCGTGCGGCAGGCCTGCTGCCTGTTCACCGCCGACGAATACCGCGATGGGCTGCAGCATGTCGCGCCTTACACCGGCACCCTGGTCGAGCTCGTGCGGCAGTTCGACCGGCACTACCGCCGCGCCAAGGACGCCCAGGCGGTCGTCGACTTCAACGACCTCCAGCGGTGCACGCTTCGCGTTCTCGCCGACGATCACGGCCGCCCCACCGACGCCGCCCGCCACCTGCAGCGCCAGTACCGCCACGTCCTGGTCGATGAATTCCAGGACGTCGACCCTCTCCAGGAAGCCATCCTGCGCCTGGTCAGCCGTGAATCCGCCGACCCGCCCGAAGGGAATCTCTTCACCGTCGGCGACATCAAGCAGAGCATCTACCGCTTCCGCCTCGCCGAGCCGGACCTCTTCACCAGCCGCGCCGATCGCTTCGCCCCCTCGCCGCCCGCCCTGACGCCGCCGGGCGGAGAGCTCATTCACCTGCGCGAAAACTTCCGCAGCCGCGACGCCATCATCGATGCGGTCAATCTGATCTTCCGCCCGCTCATGAGCCGCAGCTTCGGGGGAAGCGAGTACGATCACGATGCCGAGCTCGCCGCCGCCGCCACCTTCGCCCCGGACGCCGGCGGGCCGATGTTCGACCGCCCCGCCGTCGAGCTGCACCTGCTGGAACCGATCACGCAGACCACGGCTCGAAGCGACGACGAAGACGATGACGCCAGCGCCTCGCCGCCGCACGCCCCTCAGGAAGAGCTCGAAGGAATCGAGCGCGAAGCCTACCTGATCGCGACGGGTATCCAGCAGTGGATGGGCCACACCTCCGGCTGCACCCGCATGTGCGTGTCCGGCCGGCCCGCCACCCCCGACGGTCCACCCCAGGCCCGCCCCATCGAATATCGCGACATCGTCATCCTTCTGCGTTCGACTCCGCACAAGGCCGCCCCCATGGCCGACATCCTGCGCCGCATGGGCATTCCCGCCCGCGTCGACCGCGACGACGGCGGCCTCGACGGCACCGAATTCAACGACGTCATCAGCCTGCTCCAGATCCTCGACAACCGGCAGCAGGACATCCCGCTCGCCGCGGTCCTGCGTTCACCGATCATGGGCGATCGCTTCAATGAAACGCAGCTCCTGGAGATCCGGCTGTTCAATCAGGACATCCCCTTCCACCAGGCGGTCGTCGAGTACGCCGACAAAGGCTCCGATATCGATCTGTGCGAACGGCTCTCCGGCGCGCTGGCCCGCATCGCCCGCTACCGCCGACGCATGCAGCAGGCCCCGGTGGCCGAAGTCCTCTGGGAGATATACAGCGAGACGGCGTATCTGGCGTACGTCTGCGGCCTGCCCGACGGCCTGCGACGCCGCCAGAACCTCATCCGTCTGCACGACCTCGCCCGCGAGTTCGGCCAGTTCAGCCGGCAGGGTCTCCGCCGGTTCCTGCGTTTCGTCGAGGATGTCCGCGAAAGCGAATCGCTCTCGCTCGGCCCCACGAGCGCCGGACCGGAAGAAAACGTCGTCCGCATCATGACGATCCATGCCAGCAAGGGCCTCGAATTCCCGGTCGTCATCCTGGCCGACCTGCAGAAGGCGTTCAACCTGACCGACACGCGCAGCACGGTTCTGCTCGACCGCGAGCTGGGCATCGCCCTCCGCGCCGCCGATGCCGAGCGGCGGATCCTCTACCCCACGCTTCTCCACCAGCTCGCCGCCGAATCGGGAACCCGAGAGAGCCTCTCGGAAGAGCTCCGCGTGCTCTACGTCGCCCTCACCCGTGCCCGCGAACACCTTCTGCTCGTGGGCCGCACGCGGCTCGACCGGCTGGACATCCATCGCACGCTTCACGCCGCCGGCGGCGAGCACCCCCGCTGCATCCCCGCGCTCCAGCTCCGGACCGCCCAGTCCCCGCTCGACTGGCTCCTGCCCGCGCTGAGCACCATGCCGGCCGGCGCCGTGCGCTGGCCCGGCCAGGCCCCGCCCGCCGCCAGGCCGCTCTTCGAGCTCTACACCTACGACCGCGCCACCACCGACGCCTGGCAGCTCCCGCCGCCGGAGCGCCCCGAGCAGGCCGGCGCCCTGTTCGCCATCGCCCGGCTGCAGCCCCTGCCGCCCGAGGAGCCCGTTCACGCACCTCCAGCCCCCCCGCCGCCCCCCCGAAAGCCCCGTCTCGCCCCCGCCCCATCTGCAGCGTCCCTCGCACCGAAACCGGCGAGCGACACCATTCTCGCCGCGCTGGGCGGCCTCTACCCCCACCTCGAACTCACCACCGTCCCCGCCCGCCGGGCGGTGACCGATCTGAAGCGCCGCTGGGACCCGCAGAGCGATCCGCTCGAACGGCCGGCCCGATCGCTGCCGCCCCGCATCACCTACCCGCAGCCCCGGACGCTCATCGAACCCGCCGCCCTCGACAGCGCCGGGCGCGGAACGGCCACCCACCGGTTCCTCCAACTGCTCGACCTGACCCGCACATCGAGCCTGACCGACCTGCAGACCCAACTGGACGCCCTGACCGACGCCGGCCGGTTCACCCCTGCCGAGGCGCGGGCGGTCCTCATCGACGCCTGCCACTGGTTCTTCCAGACCGACCTGGGCCGGCGGCTCCGGACCTCCGCCGCCCGCGTCCGCCGCGAGGTGCCGTTCGTCTCCCGGATCTCGCCCTCCGAACACGATGCCACGCTCGCCCCGCATGATTCCCGCGACGTCATCCTGGTCCGCGGTATGATCGACGTGCTGCTCGACACCACGGATGCCCTGGAAATCCTCGACTACAAGACCGACGCCGTCGAAGGCGACGCCTGCCTCGAGCGCGCCGCCCTCTACGGCCCACAGATTGACGCCTACGCCGCCGCCATGGAAGCTATAGCGGACCGGGCCATTGCCCATCGCTGGCTGGTGTTCCTGCATGGCCGACGCATCATCGACACGGGCGACCTCACCTCGTGACGCGCGAGCCTCCAGCGCCCGCCCGCGGCCGCTCCCACCGCGCACGCAGGTCCTGCTCGAATGGCTCTCCGGCCAGCCGCTCGTGCCGCCCGCCCTCGGACTCGTCACCGGCATCGCCCTCGACGCCGCACAGCCGATTCCGTTTGTCGCGCTCGTCCTCCTCTTCGTCGCCACCGGCCCGGTCATCGTCCGACGCCGCGGCGCCGACGGACCACGGCACGCGGCCATGTTCGCGGCGACCCTCTGCATCGGCGCCATGCTCCACGATGCCGCCTACCGCCACTGGCCGTCCCGCTGCATCGTCCGTTACTGCGGCGACACGCCGACCCCCGCACGGCTGACCGGCACCCTGCTGGCCACGCCGCTCATCCGACCCACCCACACCGGCCGGATCGAATGGTTCCAGCAATCGCCGGTCACCCGCCTCCTGGTCAGCGCGGATGGGCTCGAGGGCATCAGCGGCCCCCTCCCCGTCGAAGGCATCGTCTCAGTCAAAGTGAACGAACCCGTGCCAGTTCCGCGGCCGGGCGACCGCGTCGAGGTCTTTGGCCGCCTCCACCGCCCCAGCCCTCCGGACAGCAACGATTCCCGCGACTGGGCCCGCATCAGCCGCCGCAACGGCGTACTCGTCCAGATGACCTGCGATCATGCCGAGAACGTCCGCGTGCTGCGGCACGGCACTGAGCGGCGGAGCCCGAGCCGGCTGCTGGCCGCCGTTCGTCGGAAGGCCCGCCTCGCCATGCTCGACCGCACCTGGCCGGGCGACATGCCGGGCTCCAACCTCCTCGAAGCCCTCGTGCTCGGCCAGCGCAGCGCCGTCGATCCCGCCATCAACCAGGCCTTCGTGGACACCGGCACGGTGCATTACCTCAGCGTGAGCGGCGCCCACGTCGGCATGCTCGCCGGTGCTTTGTGGTGGATCGCGATTCCCGCGGGGCGATCCCGCCGGGTCACCGCATGCTGGATCGCCGTGGTCATCACGGCCTACGGTCTGGTCGCTGAAGCGAATCCTCCGATCTGGCGTTCGGTCATCATGGGAGACGTGATGTGTGCCGCCGTGATTCTCGGCCACCCTTTGCGCGTGGCAAACTGGCTCGCCCTCTCGGCGATTGTCCTGCTCGTACTCAAACCGACGGACCTGTTCGACCCGGGTTTCCAGCTCTCCTTCAGCACCCTGATCTCGCTGATCTACCTCGGACCGTCGATGGGACGAGGCATGCTGCACGCATCCCGATACATCCGCGGCGTCCGTGATCCGCTGCTCACCCCCGAGATCCAACGTCTATTCCATCCACACCCGATCCGAATGGTCGGGTGGAAGATCGAGCGTGCAACCGCGTTCTGCCTGGGCGTTGGCATCTCCGCCTGGCTGGCCGGAGTGGCTCTCGGGGCTTATCACTTCTATCAAGTGTCTCTATGGGGATGGCTCAACAGCCTGATTCTCGCCCCGCATGTGACAGAGGTTC
>CAZQEN010000072.1:0-15903 GCA_964591605.1 uncultured Planctomycetales bacterium | reverse complement strand
CTGGGCCTCATCAAGACGGTCGCCACATCTGTCTGGGTCGGCCTCGGACTCCCTTTCGCGCCGCTGCTCACCTGGAGCACAGATCTGCTCATCGAGGTGGTATACCTCCTCACCCGGCTGCCCGGCTCACCGTTGCCGCCCGTGCACGTGAGCGGACCGGGCGTCGCCGCGTTCACGGCCGTTCTGCTGCTCTGGATGCTGCGCGACTGGCTGCGCCTGTCGGCTCGCACGCTGCGGATGGTCACCCTGGCCTTCGTCACCCTCGCCGCCTGGAGAATGGCGCCGCCCGGCCCCTCCCGCGAGCTTCGCGTCGAGATCCTCGCCGTCGGCAGCGGCAGCGCTCACCTCATCCGCCTGCCCGGCGGACATACCCTCCTCTACGACATGGGCGCCCGCCCGCCGTACGACATTCAGCGCTGGACACTCGGGCCGCTCCTGGCCCGCAGCAACATCTACCGGATCGACGCCCTGCTCCTGAGCCACCCCGACCTCGATCATTTCAGCGGCGTGCCGGATCTCCTGAGCCGCCAGTGGGTCCGCCGCGTGCTCACGACCGGGCTCTTCGACCTCCTGTGCCTGCCCGACAGCCCCTCCGGCCGTCTTCTGCAGCAACTGGAATCTCACGGCTTCACCCCGCAATCGATCGGCCGGGGTGAGCGCCTCTCCGGCACCGGCGATGCCCACGTGGAGTGCCTCTGGCCACCCCCACCGGACGACCTGCCCTCCACCCTCACGACCAACGACGCCTCGATGGTCCTGCGAATCACCTTCGGCGGCCGGCGCATCCTCCTCACCGGCGACATCGAGGATTACGCCCAGCGCCAGCTCATCGACGAGACCGACCTGCGCGCGGACGTGCTGGTCCTGCCCCACCACGGCGCCGTCACCACCTTCACCCGCTCGTTCATCCAGGCGGTCAACCCGACCTGGTGCATCCGCTCCAGCGGCCAGCACGACGCCGACACCCGCACCGGCCTGCTGGACGCCCTCCAGCACCGCCGGTACCTCAACACCGCCGAACACGGCGATATCACGATCACCCTGACCTCCGAGGGCCTCACGGTCTCCTACTCGCGCCAACCACGCCGGTAGAACCGGCTACACGGCCGGACGGCCCCCATGCCGGCTGGCGAACCTGTGCCACCCTGGCCACACGGCCGCAACCTCCCCGGCACGCCGCTCCGGTTTGCGAAATGATCGATTCAGCCGATAATCCCCCACCGCCGGCCGCCCGTGTCTGCAATCTGCTGCGGCAACGCGGGTATGAGCGGGTCCGCGACACGATCCGCGGGCGGGGGCGATTGTGATGCAGGCGTCCCGCCTGCGCGTGCAGCCGAGACGGCTGCACCACAATGGGCAGTTCCGCCGCCCTGGCTGTCACGCAACCGGTAGGAGCGGCAGGAGGTGCGTCTCCATGGTCCCCAGGCTCAACCGACAGCTTCCCGCAACCTTCGCCCTGTGCGGACTCGCCCTTCTGAGCGCCGGCTGCCCGGTCACGCAGACCCTGCCCGCCCCGGGCCAGCGGCTCACCCTCCGCGACCCCCAGTTCAAGCGCGAATACCACCTCTACGTCCCGTCGTACTACCACGCGCAGCGGCGCTGGCCGCTGGTCGTGACCTGCCACGGCACGCGGCCCTTCGACACCGCTCCCGCGCAGCTCGATGAATGGAAGGGCCTTGCCGAAGCCAGGGGCTTTCTGGTCGCCGCCCCGGAACTCGTCGGCACCTCTGCCCTCGAGCCGGCCGTCTCCGCCCAGATCGGCAAGCAGGTCGAGGACGAGAAAGCCATCCTCGCCATCGTCCGCGACATCTCCGCCGCCCGGAACATCGACGACACGCGGGTCTTCCTGACCGGCTGGTCCGCCGGCAGCTACGCCGTCCTCTACACCGGCCTGCGCCACCCCGACATCTTCCGCGCGCTCGTCGTGCGCCAGGGCAACTTCAAGGCCGAGTACTTTGAGCCCTGTGTCCCCTTCCTCGACCGCTACCAGCCCGTGCTGTTCATCTTCGGCAACCTCGACCCCCTCAAGGACGAGGGCCTCAAGGCCATCGACTGGTTGAAGGGTCACGCCCTCGAGCCGCAGCGCATCGAGCGCACCGGTCCTCACCGCCGCGACCCCGAACCGGTTTATTCATTCTTCGTCGACGTGGTGCGTCATCGCCCCTGGATCCGCATCACCATCGAGGATGACCCGCAGGACCCGATGACCGTCCGTCTCGGCGTCAAAGCCTCCTTCGAGCCGGCACGGTATCTCTGGGACTTCGGCGACGATTCCCCGCGGACCAACGTCGCCACGCCCGTCCACCGCTACCAGCGGCCGGGCGCCTTCACCGTCAAGCTCGCCGCCTACACCGGCGGCGACCGCACCTTCGTCCGCCAGATCCAGCTCAAAATCCCCCGCGTCCGCCTCGGTACCACTGCGATCAACGCGGCCACCTCTCCCAGATAGCATCTCCGCGTGGGCGTTGAACGGGTGCGCCGGGTGGCCCATCCATCGCGCAGCGATGGGTGGGGTCACGATGATGGGGACACGTGAGACTCCACAAAGAGGCAGGACTCCCAAAACCGAAAGCCCCCCGATGGAGCCCGAAGCGCGAGCGAGGGGTTCGCCGGGTCGCCTCCGGACGACCAACACCCTCCCCGCGCCCGCCGCCGCCCCACACCTTCCTGCGAGCAAAGCGAGCAGCCAGGACCCAACGCCCCTGCGAGGGCCGGGCAGGTAACGCAGCTTTTCCGTGTGGGGCCTCATTTGCGCTTCATGCTCGGCCAGCCCACTGTTCAGCGCGCACCCGGTTCCAGCCCGCGCGGTCCCCCGGACTGGACCACACCTCTTTGAACCAGCATAATGACCCAACACCCCGCCAGCACGCCCGAGCCGACCAGCACCAGCGTCTGAAAAAGCCACCCCGACATGCCCAGCCCCACCGCCGCCTCGTACGGCTCGGCATACAGTCCGCCCCACAGGATCGACCGCCGGATGCCCCACGTCGGCAGCGTGTACGTGATCAGGTCCACCCACCAGACTCCCACCGCCAGCAGGGCCGCGCGCCCAACCGGCCCCCACCGCCGCCCCCGCAGCAACACCAGGGCCGCCACCGACGCCGCCAGCGTGCTCATCGAACCGCCCAGCTCCATCAACAGCTCTCCGGTCCGCGTCGGCACCCCCGCCACCTCGCAGTGGCCGTACTGCTCCGTCCAGCCGTGCAACCGCAGCGACGGCCACACCTGCACGAACAGAACGTCGGCCGACGTGATCCGTCCCCCCGCCAGGATGCCGGTCAGCCCGTGCCCGACGAGCTCGTGCCAGGCCGTCCCCGCCGGCAGGCAGAGCACGGCCGCCGTCAGCCCCGCGATCCACCGACGCCTCGTCATCGCCCGCATTGGACCGGTCGCGTTCAATGTCCCGCCTTTCGCCCGTATGATACCCCTCCGATGCACCTGCTGGTCGATCTGTGTCAGTTCGTCGCCGCCGTCCTCGTCGCACCGATCCTGCTCCTGCGCTCGTGGAAGACCGGCAAATACCGCACCGACTGGGATCAGCGCCGCGGCCACATGCGCGATTGCCCCGCCCCCACCCCCGATCGCCCCCGCGTCTGGATCCACGCCGTGTCCGTCGGCGAGATGAACGCCGTCCGCGGTCTTATCGCCAGGTGGCGGGAACAGCGACCCGAGACCGATATCGTGATCTCCTGCACCACCGACACGGGCAAGGCCCGCGCCCGTGAACTCTTTCCCGACCTGCTGGTCATCCGCTATCCGCTGGATTTCAGCCGTTTCGTGAGGCGGGCGCTGGACCGCATCAAGCCGAGCCTCATCGTGCTGGTCGAGCTGGAGGTCTGGTTCAACTTTGTCACGCTGGCCGCGAAGCGCGGCATCCCCGTCGCGATCATCAACGGCCGGCTCAGCGAAAAGAGTGTCCGCTGGTTCTCCCGCATCCGCCCGGTGGCCCGCCGCATGTTCGGCGCCCTCGCCTGGGTCGGCGCCCAGGACGACACCTACGCCGAGCGCTTCCGCCGCCTGGGCGTCCCCGCCGACCGCGTCAGCGTCACCGGCTCGCTCAAGTGGGAAACCGCCCAGATCGCCGACACCCTCCCCGGCGCGACGGAGTTGGCCCGCGCCATGGGCCTGCAAATAGAGCCCGAAACGCCAGCGAGAAGAATGGAGCCCGAAGCGCAAGCGAGGGGTTCGTCAAAATGCCCCCCGAATGCACAGAGCGCCCCCGCGCCTTCAACGCCCGAACCCGCGCCCGCCGCGCCGCGCGTCCCCATCTGGGTCTGCGGCAGCACCGGCCCGGGCGAGGAGTCCATCATTCTGCACGCATTCACACGGCTGCGCCAGAATCCGCCGCTCACCACGCTGCAGCTCGTCATCGTCCCGCGCAAGCCCGAGCGTTTCGACGAGGTGGCCGCGCTCATCGAGCAGAACGGATTCACCTGTGTGCGTCGCAGCCGGAGCCCCGACGGCACCTCGCGCACCTGCGATGACAAGGCCGTCCATCTCGTGGACACGATGGGCGAGCTTCGGAAGGTCTACTCCCTGGCCGATCTCGTCTTCGTCGGCCGCTCCCTGGTGCCCATGGGCGGCTCCGACATGATGGAAGTCGCCGCCCTGGCCAAACCCATCATCGTCGGCCCCCATACCCGCAATTTCGCCGACGCCATGCAGCAGCTCCTCGCCGCCCAGGCGGTCACCGTGTCTCCGCGCAGCGCAACCGAGACGGGCGTGGTCCAGGCGCTCGTCCACGTGGCCGGGAAGCTGCTCGATAACCCCGACCAGCGGCGTTCCATGGGCCAGCGCGCCCGCGAAGTGGTCCGAAGAAACCTCGGCGCCACCCAGCGGACCCTCGACCGGCTCCTGACGCTTGTTCCAGGCCCAAAATCGGCGTAAATTGAGTGAATGTGAAATGAACATCAGTCCGCAGACTGGATGCAAATCTCAGATTTCAAATCTCAGATCATGGAAGGCGGATTTGAAATCTGAGATTTGAGATGGAAATCGGCCATCGGTCATTGGAAATCGGCAATCAACACCCATGCCCAGCACCGCGATTCGCCAGCAACTCGTCAAGACCGTCCGCAGCGTCGTCGTCAAGGTCGGGACGGCCGTCCTGACCGATGACCGGGGCCAGCTCGACACCAGCATGATCGCCAGCATCGCCCGGCAGATCGCCACGCTCCGCCAGCGCGGCCTGCACGTCACGCTCGTGTCCAGCGGCGCCGTCGGCGCCGGCGTCGGCCTCACCGGCCAGCCGCGCCGGCCCAGGTCCGTCCCCATGATGCAGGCCAGTGCCGCCATCGGCCAGCCCATGCTGATGACCCTCTACGCGCGGACGCTCGCCAAACACGATCTCCACGTCGGCCAGGTCCTCGTCACCCGCACCGACTTCGAAGAGCGGACCAAGTACGTCAACATCTGCAACACCATCGCCGCCCTGCACCGCCTGAATGCCATCCCCATCATCAACGAGAACGACACCATCTCCGTCGATGAGCTCGACCGCTTCGCCGACAACGACACCATCGCCGCCCTCATGGCCAACCTGCTCCGGGCGGACCTGCTGATCATCCTCACCGTGGTCGACGGCCTGCTCGACACCCAGGGCCGGGTCATCGACCTGGTGACGAAGGTGGACGGCGAAGTGCGGGCCTTCGTGAAATCGGACCGGTCGCCGCTCGGCAGCGGCGGCATGGCCAGCAAGATCGGCGCGATCAAGCTCTTCACCGACGCCGGCGAACCCGCCATCATCGCCTGCGGCCGCACGCCCAACGTGCTGCTCAAGATCATGGAGGGCCAGCGCATCGGGACCGTCTTCGCCCCCGCCGACCGAAAGCGCAGCGCCCGCGACCGATGGATCGGCGCCGCCGTCCGCCCCGCCGGCCAGATCACCGTCGACCCCGGCGCCGTCAACGCCCTTCGTCAGGGCGGCAAAAGCCTCCTCGCGAGCGGCATCCGCGAAGTCACCGGCGACTTCGAGCGCGGCGAGATCGTCCGCGTCGTCGATCCCGACGGCCGGCCCGTCGCCCAGGGCCTCACCAACTACAGCCGCCCCGAGCTTGACAAGATCAAGGGCCTCAAGTCCACCGAGTTCGCCGCCGTGCTGGGCCGCAAACCCTACGACGAAGCCATCCACCGCGATAACCTCGTCCTCCTCGACGGGTAGAGGGCCTTCCAGGCAGGCCGATCGCGGCGTCACGCCGCATTCAGCCTCAACCGCGGCCATAACCGAGCCAATCCGGGAGGTTTTCCCCGCACCAGCGGCGGTACTCTTCCATGGTTTCGATCGAGCGGAACCGCGCGTCGTCCATCACCGGCTTGTACGTCTTGATGAGCGAATACTTGAACCGCGTCTCCAGCGGCCGTTGCGCCGCCGCCTCGAATTCGGCGAGCCCGTCGGGGGGGATGTCCGTGTTGTCGCTGTTCCGTTCTGGCATTCACTCACGATAATCGCCCCCACCGTTACCGAACTGACGGCGCTCAGGGGGTGTTTTTCCACCAATTGTCGGACTGATATGGCTCAGGGATCTCGCCTTCCCACACGTCGATCCCCAACTGCTCCATCGCATCCATCCACGCGTCCCGCTTGGACTGCGGTAGTTCTGTGCCGCAGAACGGACAATGCTGAACCAGGATCATCGAAGTGCCGCCATCGCGGAGCGGCAGGCCATATTCATCAAAGTACGGCAGGTACACCACCACCGAGTCGCCGCAGTCCCAGCGGTCGGAGTGCTGATCGCACGACTTGTTTACCTGAAAGGACATCGCTTCACAGCAGTGAGTCGTAGGAGAACGCTGCCAATCATCCAGAACTCGCAAAACGCGTTCCATCCTGACACCCGTCAATCCTGCTGTGGAGTACGATGCTGCATCCAGTAGTCACGGAACGATCTCAGGCGCGGCAGCGATTCGCGGTCCTTCTGACGATTGCTCGCCCGTTTGCTCTCGATGATGTCGTCCGGGTGGCAGACGGGAAAGCCGGCTACCTCGACGCGGCGCTGCCAGGCATCTTCAAATCGCTCGATTCCGTCGGGCGCGAAGACCAGATCAAGATCAAACGGACCGTTCTTGAGTTGCACGAAGTCTTTGCCGCGTTCGACATCGGCGGCCTCCTGAGCAGTCAGCGCAAAGCCCAGTTCGCGGAGGGCGGTGACGAGAGCACGCCCGTTCTGGAGACTCTTTTCTACGAATAAGTCAGCGTCCTGCGTCGTATCCGGGAATCCGAGCAGGATGGCACCGGATTTGCCAATGAAAAGATAACGAACACCATGCCGGGCGAGTGCGTCGCGAATCTCTTGTGCCTGTCGGTATTCAAACGCGGCCATAACCGAGCCAATCCGGGAGGTTTTCCTCGCACCAGCGGCGGTACTCTTCCATCGTTTCGAACGAGCGGAACCGCGCGTCGTCCATCACCGGCTTGTACGTCTTGATGAACGAGTACCTGAAGCGCGTCTCCAGCGGCCGCTTCGCCGCCGCCTCGAACTCGGCAAGCCAGTCGGGGGGAATCGTAGCTTCTTTGTCCAGCTTCCCAGCCATGCTTGCATTATATCAGGAAGCGATCGGGGCGGGCGCACAGCACTACGACCGAAGAATCCACTGGTGCAAAGCATTCGCGGCAAGGAGGAACAGGAAACCGACGACAAGCATAAGCACGACCCCGTAATAGATGGCACCGACCTTTTTCTCCGCCTTGAGGTACAAACGACAGTACCATTCGGGCCTGTACCAGACGAACACGACCGCTGCCGCAACGAAGAGTACGATGGTTTCCAGCAGCGTGTGCACCACGACCCGAAACCAAAGATCCCTGTAAAGGTCGCTCGCCTCAGAAAGAGCGCTTGCTGACCAGATGAGAGCACCCATGAATAGCAGCAGAAAGCTCGCCCAGACCTTCGAGGGGAATGACCGCCGCTGTTCCAAGTTCAGAGCGCTCTGTTCGATCGGCCGATGCCGACCGCTCATCGGTTCCTCGAGTCGGCGAGTATAAGGATTATCCCTGGCCTCTGAGAAATCGTAGTTGTCTCGCATCGATGCTTTCCTCGCGATGTCGGTGCGTGCGATGATCCTCTGACCATTTCAGTTCGACATCGCCGCCAGCTTCTCCTCGATCAGCTTCCCCACGATCTTCGGGTCGGCCTTGCCGCCGGAGATTTTCATGACCTGCCCGGTGAGGAAGCCGCGGGCCTGCTGCTGTTTTTTGGGGTTGGCGAGGGCGTCCTGGACGGCCTTGGCGTTGGCGGTGAAAGCCTCTTCGACCCAGGTCTGCATCTGGCCCTCGTCGCGGACCTGAACCAGGCCCTCGCGCTGGGCGATCGCCGTCGGCGTGTCGAGCGAGGCGAGCAGCATGTCAGCGATGGTCGCGGCGGCCGTCGCGTTGATCAGGCCGTCGGCCGTGATCCGGGCCAGCTCGCCGAGGCGGTCGGCGTCGATGCCCAGGCCGGCAATCGTCGTCTTGCGCTCATTGGCCCGGGCCATCCAGAAGCTGATGAACTGCTTGCCGAGCGTGGGCGGGTGACCGACGGCGGCCGCGGCCTCGAACAGGTCGGCGGTCGCACGATCAGCGAGAATCGTCGCGGCATCCGCCTCGGTCAGGCCGTACTCGCGCTCCATCCGCACCTGCCGTTCGAGCGGCAGCTCGCCCAAGTGCGAGCGCTGCTCTTCGAGCCATTCGTCGGTGACGATCACCGGCACCAGGTCAGGGTCGGGGAAATAGCGGTAGTCGTGCGCTTCTTCCTTGCCGCGCTGGAATTCGGTGGCGCCGCGGTCGTCGTCCCAGCCGCGGTTCTCCTTGGGGGCCTTGCCCATCACGTAGTCGTGGTCGATGATCCACTCACTGACCTGCCGCTCGACCTCGTAGGCGATGGCGTCGCGCACCGACCGGAAGCTGTTGAGGTTCTTCACCTCGCTGATGGGCGTCTTGTATTCGCGGCTGTCGTAGTCGATCACCACGTTGATATTGGGCTCAAAGCGCATCTGCCCCTTCTGCATGTTCGCTTCGCTGACGCCCAGGTACGTGACGAGCCGCTGCAGCTCAATGCAGAACGCATACGCCTCCTCCGCGCTGGCCAGGTCCGGCTCGGTGACGATTTCGAGCAGCGGCGTGCCCGTGCGGTTCAGATCCACCTGGGTGATGCCCGGTTTCTCGTGCAGGTTCTTGCCCGCGTCCTCTTCGAGATGGGTGCGGCGGATGCGTACACGCCGGGCGTAGGGTGGGCTCTGCCCACCTTCCGCGCCCTGGTGGGCAGAGCCGCCCTGGTGGGCAGAGCCGCTTTGGTGGGCAGAGCCCACCCTACCATCTTCCGGCACAGTCACGTCAAACGACCCGTCAAAACCGAGCGGAAGGTCATACTGGCTGATCTGGTAGTTCTTGGGCAGGTCGGGGTAGTAGTAGCTTTTGCGGTCCCACTTGGTGTAACGGGCAATCTCGCAGTGGAGCGCCAGGGCCGTCCGCACCGCGTACGCGAACGCCACCTCGTTCATCACCGGCAGCACCCCCGGCATCCCCAGACACACCGGGCACACCGCGCTGTTCGGCTCCGCCCCGTACTCCAGCGGGCACGCGCAGAACATCTTCGTGCGCGTCGCAAGCTGAACGTGAATCTCGAGCCCGATAACCGGCCGGATCGTGAGCTGACTGCGGTCCATGTCGGAGGTTTTACCCAAAAACGTGCGCAGGTTCCATTGGGATTTGTCCATTGTCAGTTGTCCGTGGTTGGGTCCCTTGTCCGTTGGTCCGTTGGTTCTGACACGCGCGAGGAGCTGGAATCCTCGCCCCCCGCCCGATAACGGACAAAGGGACCACCGGACCGACAACGGACCACGGACAACGGACCACGGACCAAACGCCGCGGCCTCCCCCTTGAAACTCATGGCCTCCCGGTAGACAGTAGTCACATGCGCCAGCGGAGTCCCATCCTGTCCCCCATGATCCTGCTGATCGCGCTCGCGTGTATTCCCTGCGCCTCCTGCATCCGTCAGGCCCCGGATGACGGCAGGGTCCACCTGCAGTACTGGGAGAAGTGGGTTCGTTTCGAGGGCCAGGCGATGCAGCGCGTCGTCGACGCCTTCAACGCCTCGCAGGACCGCATCGTCGTCCACATGGAGGCGTTCGGACCCGTCGACCGCAAGACCCTTCTGGCGACGGCCGGCGGCAACCCGCCCGACATCGTCGGCATGTGGGCCCCCCAGGTCGCCTCCCACGCGGATCACCAGGCCCTCGCCCCCCTCGACGACTTCATGGCCCGCGACGGCCTCACCGAGGACCACTGGATCCCTGTCTACATCGACCTGTGCACCGTCCGCGGGAAGGTCTATGCCGTCCCGACCACACCCACCACGATGGCCCTCTACTGGAACAAGGCCCTCTTCCGCGCCGCCGGTCTCGACCCCGAACGCCCCCCGCGCACCCTCAGCGAACTCGACGACATGGCCCGACACCTCACCCGGTTCGACGCCGAGGGCAACATCGTGCAGATGGGTTTTCTACCCTGGGAACCCGACTGGTACGTCTGGGGCCTGGGCCCGTGGTTCGGCGGGCAGCTCTTCGACGGCCGGCGCGTCACGGCCAACGATCCCCGGAACGTCGAGGCCTTCGACTGGCTCCAGAGCTACGCCCGTGAGTACGGCGCCGGGCGGGTCAAACGCTTCATGAGCGGTTTCGGCACCTTCGCCTCGCCGCAGAACGCGTTCTTTGCCGGCAAGGTCGCCATGGGCTTCCACGGCGTCTGGCTCCACAATTACATCACCCAGTACGCCCCCGGCATGGAGTACGGCGCCGCACCGTGGCCGAAAACGCCCAACGGACCCGAGAACTTCAGCATCGCCGACATGGACGTGCTCGTGATGCCCGCCGGCCTGAGCCGCGAGCGTCAGGAGGCCGCCTGGCAGTTCATCAAGTTCGTCAGCTCGCAGCCGGCCATGGAACTGCTCAACCTCGGCCAGCGCAAAAACTCCCCGCTCGCCCGGATCAGCGATGGATTCATCGCCAACCACCCCCATCCGTTCATCCAGTTGTTCGTCGATATGTCCCGCAGTCCGAATGTGATTCATCTGCCGCAGATGGGCATCTGGGTCCGCTACGAGGCCGAGCTGCGCACGGCCGCCGAGCGGCTCCGCCTCCTGGAGATCAACCCCAAGACCCGCCGGCCGTACACCGCCCGCGAGGTGCTCGACGACGTCCAGAAACGCATCGAACTCGCCTGGCAGCGCCACCAGGAGTCCATCGCACGGCATGCCGTTACCATGGAGCTGCGCTCATGAGCCCGCACGAACGCCGGCATCTGCGCAACGGGCTCCTCTTCGCGCTGCCCTGGCTCGTCGGCCTGGGCGTGTTTCTGGCCTATCCTCTGCTGTTTGCCCTCTACGTCTCTTTCTGCGACTACTCAACGCTTCAGCCCCCCGTCTGGGTGGGCGCCCAGAATTACACCGATCTCGCGACCGATCCGCTCATCTACCAATCTCTCGGCAACACGCTCGTCTACGGCGCGATCGCCCTGCCCGGCACCATGCTGGTGGGCCTCGCCCTCGCCCTGTTGCTCAACACGGGGGTGCGGGGCATCGGCTTCTTCCGGACGGTCTTCTACCTCCCCTGCCTGATCCCGGCCGTCGCGGCCACGATGCTGTGGCTCTGGGTGTTCAACGGCGAATACGGCATTCTCAACTACGGCCTCTCGGGCGTGCTCGACGTGCTCGGCTCGCTCACTAACCGCCTGCTCGAGCTGGTCGGCTCTCCCACGCGCGTGCGCTGGGTCCCGCCCGCCTGGCTCAATGATCCCGCATGGTCGAAGCCTGCCCTGGCCCTCATGGCCCTCTGGGCGGTGGGCAGCACCATGATCGTGTACCTCGCCGGCCTGCAGGACGTGCCCGGCGAGCTGTATGAAGCGGCTGAGCTCGACGGCGCCGGCTGGTGGCGCAAACTCATTCACGTCACCCTGCCCTGCCTCTCCCCCGTCCTCTACTTCACGCTCATCGTCGGGCTCATCGGCATCCTGCAGATCTTCACCCCCGCGTACATCATCGGCGGCGGCCCCAGCGGCGGCACCATGGGCGCACCCGCCCGATCCACGCTGTTCTATACGCTCTATCTCTGGGCACAGGCCTTCGAATGGCTGCGCATGGGATATGCCAGCGCCATGGCCTGGGTCCTGTTCATCGTCATCGTGATCCTGACTCTGGCCGCCCATCGCATCGCGTCACGGCGGGTCACGTACTCTGACTGAGAATGTGAGATGAGCATGTCGAAAGTCGAAACGTCGAAAGTCGAAAGTCGAAACAGACGGAGCCGAATGCCTTCGCTTTCGACTTTCGACTTCCGACTTTCGACTTGCACTACATCTCACGTCACACGTCTCACGTCTCACTCTGGAGGTTCTTGATTGCAGCCACGGACGCGACTGGGACGGTTCCTGGCTTACTCGCTGCTTCTTGTGGGCAGCTTAGCGTTCGCATTCCCTCTGTTCTGGATGATCGGAACCTCCCTCAAGCCGCTTGAGCAGAGCAACACCACCCCGCCGCACTGGATCCCCTATGACTATCGCGCGGAGCTTAACGGCCGGTGGCAGCCGGTCGTGCGCGGCGCGGAGCTGACCACCCCCATGCTGGTCGTCCGCCTCGAAGAGGGCCCCCAGGCCCGCACCCAGCAGGTCGTCGCTCCGGAGGATTTCACCCCCAGTGACACTGACCCCGGCCGCGGGCGGATTCGCGTTGAGGTTGCCGGTGCGACCCACTGGACCGCCGCCACCGTCCTGCGGAGGGCCGAAGCCGGCTGGTTCCGCATCACCCAGCGCCGCCCCGCCCCTGTGGACGATGTCCCCCTCAACTGGGACGTGCTCCCACCCGACAAGATCGAGGCCCATCCCCGCCTCTTCTGGTCCAACTATCCCGATGCCATCCGCAAGATGGGCATGATTGAGGTGTGGGTGCCGCTTTTCGGGATGCGCACGATCCCGATCTTCTGGATCTATCTGCGCAACACGCTCATCGTCTCCGCCCTCGGCGTCGTTGGCACCCTCGCGAGCTGCTCGCTCGCCGCTTACAGCCTGGCCAAGATCCCCTGGCGTGGACGCGGCGTGCTCTTTGCCATCACCCTCGCCACGATGATGGTCCCCTTCCCCGTCCTGATGGTGCCGCTCTACAGCCTGTTCAAATCCTTCGGCTGGATCGGCACCCTTCTGCCACTCTGGGTGCCGGCCTTCTTCGGCAGCGGCTTCAACATCTTCCTGCTCCGCCAGTTCTTCCTCACCATCCCGAGAGAACTCTCCGAGGCCGCCCGCCTGGATGGGGCCAGTGAGCTCGGCATCCTCTGGCGGATCATCCTCCCGCTCAGCAAGCCGGGACTCGCCGTGGTCGCCCTGTTTCACTTCCTGTACGCCTGGAACGACTTCATGGGTCCGCTGCTCTTCCTGACCCGGCGTGAGACCTTCACCCTCTCCCTCGGCCTGCAGACCTACCAGAGCCAGCACGGCGGGGCCGACTGGACCAGCCTTATGGCTGCCAGCACGCTCATCTGCCTGCCCATCATCCTGCTCTTTTTCTTTACACAGAGGACCTTCCTGCGCGGCATCAGCACGACCGGCATGCGATAGACAGGTGATTCAATCCGCACAGGTGGGAACGTAGGGCAGGCCCGGCCCGCTCCAGCAATCGATGAACGATCCCATGTCCGTGGCGTTCACCGCGTTGTCGAGGTTGAAATCCGCCCAGTTGCAGCCGGGAGGGATCGGGTTGCCCAGGCAGGTCTGCATCTTGCCGAAATCGCTCTGGTCCACGTCCACGTCGCGGTCGTCGTCCATGGGGATGAACGGCGTCGCCTGGGCCGTCGCGCCGACCGAGTGGAGGTTGCCCGTGTCGTATGCAAAAGCCGAGTAGTAGTAGGTCGTGCCATTGAGCAGCGGGTGTTCCGCATCTCCGTGATCCACCGTGTCCGCTGACCCCGGCACGTCGGGCCGGTCGATGGGCGGATTCTCGCACGTCTCCGGATCGGCGGGATAGTTCACGATGCTCCAGCAGATCCGGGTCTTCTGGAAATCGGGATCCATCGGATTCGTCCAGGTAAGCCGCACGGAATTGTGGAACGCCGCCGCCGTGAAGCCGGTCACCGGGCCCGGAGGCGTCGTATCCGGCGCGGAGCTGGAATAGGCGATGAAGTGCTGCCAGGTCTCCGCCCCGTACGGCTCGTCCCACACCGCGTGGTAGACGCCGTTGGTATCCTCCGCAATGTCCGGCCAGCCCTTCCAGTCGGAACTCGCATAGATTTCGTCCGGGGCGGTCCAGGTCGCCCCGCCCGCCCACTGGCGGTAGAGCAGCCGCGTCTGGCCCGGTTCCTGATTCGTGATCAGATGCACGGTGCCGGTGCCCGGCAGACCCGACTCGAGCTGCGGATAGTGCCCGGCATGCAGCACCTGCCCCTGATCAGAGCCGCTGGGCGCGAAGGCCCAACTCGATCCACCGTTAAGCGAGTGGTTCCAGAGAATGTTCGACCCGCCGCCCGACGCATCGTCATGCCAGACCACGGCAATTTGGGTCAAGCTGGCCGTGGCGATGCGCGGATAGTTGAAGAAATGCCCCGAACTCGCCCCCGAACCGATGTCGATCGTCGCCCCCCAGATCCCGCTCGTCCTGCGCCGGTACCGAACCTTGTACGATCCGCCCGACTGCGAGATCCACACCACGTGGATGTTGCCCAGCGCATCCACCACGATGTCCGGCCGGTGATAGTACGCGTTGCTCACCTGTCCGAGCGGAACCTCTCCCGACCAGCCACCGCAAGGCTGCGGATCGCACGGCGGCGTCCACACGCGGTAAAGCACGTCACCCGTGCTGCTCTCGACCACCCCGCGCGTGTAGACCAGGTGAATCCGCCCCAGCAGGTCGTTGGCCAGGCGCGGCTCATCTTCGAACTCGCCGGTTTCCGTCAGGAAGCCGCCCACCCAGTCGGGCCCATCGCGATACGTGTGGTAAAGGTCGTACGCCGACGACCGCTCCGCCGCAAACACCACGTGCGGCCGGTGCAGCGAGTCCTCCACCACGTCCGGACGGACGGAGAACTGCCCCGGCGGGCTGAGCTGCAGCACCTGGGCGTCCCACGTTCCAAGGCTGGACTTTTCCCGGAAATACACCCGCCATGCCCCCGCCACCTTGTCGAGATAGACCACGAGCAGCCGGCCGTTGTCCCCCCGCGTGATCCGCGGGGTCGAGCGCTCGCTGTCCGAAGGTCCGGAAATCTCCAACGGAGATTCCCAGCCCGCCGCCTGGCCCGCCAGGAGGAGTCCGCCGACAAAACACCAGGTCTGCGACTGCCATCCAGACATTGACGCATCTCAAGTGGATGAAACGACTTGCGATCGGTCGCACAGACGCCCCGCCGATCGGCTCCCACGACTGATTCGCATTATATCGTGCCCCGGCCGGATGGGAAGCCTCTAATCTGAGTCTTTCTTCGCTTTCCGGTGGCTTTGCGTTTTGCCGTCCCTCTTTCTAACGTGAGTGCGCCCGGCCGCTTGCGCGCCCGGGATCAGTAGCCCCAGGAGTCGAGGAACCGTCATGAAAATCACCGCGATCGAAACGCATGTCTGCAACGCCCGGATGCGCAACTGGATCTTCGTCAAAGTTCTCACCGACCAGCCCGGCCTCTGGGGCTGGGGTGAAGCGACACTGGAATGGCACACCCGCAGCGTCGTCGGCGCCGTCGAGGATCTCGCCCCGCTGCTCATCGGCCAGGACCCCACCCGCGTCGAACACCTCTGGCAGATGATGTATCGCCAGCATTTCTGGCACTCGCAGGGGATCGTCCGCTGCACCGCCATGAGCGGCATCGACATCGCCCTCTGGGACATTCTGGGCAAATCCCTCGGCGTGCCCTGTCACAAGCTGTGGGGCGGCCCCGTCCGCGATTATGTCCGCACGTACACG
>CAZQEN010000071.1:0-25202 GCA_964591605.1 uncultured Planctomycetales bacterium | reverse complement strand
CGCGTGAAGCCGAGTTGCCGCACGATGGGCAGGAGTGCGGCGTCGTTGACGCCCTTCCAACGGCAGGCTTCGAGGTCGAAATCGAGCGGGATGTCCTGCCGCAGGGTGACGAGGGTGCGCGTGCGCTCCAGGTTGGGGGCGAAGTCCCTGACGTTGGCCTTCATGGCGGGCGTGAGCTCGTCGGCGTGTTCGATGACGGCCTGGGCGGTGCCGTATTTGGCGATGAGGGCGGCGGCCTTCTTGGGGCCGACGCCCTTGACGCCCGGGATGTTGTCAGTGGTGTCGCCGCAGAGCGTCTGCACTTCAATGGCCTTCTCGGGACCATATCCTTTGTTGGCCACCAACTCGGCCGGGCCGATGATCTCGTTCCTGCCGGGGTCGAAGAGCTTGACGCGCCGCGTGAGCACCTGGTCGAGATCCTTGTCCTTGCTGACGAGATAGACTTCCACGTTGTCAAGTTCGCCGAGGCGCCGGGCGATGGTGGCCATCACGTCGTCGGCCTCGAAGCCGGGGACCATCAGGATGGGGATGTTCTGCGATGCGACGATCTCGAGGATCCGCTGGATCTGCGGGGCGAGGTCTTCGGGCGGTTCGTCGCGGTGGGCCTTGTAGTCGGGGGCGATCTCCCGGCGGAAAACGCCCTCTTCGCCGGGCGGGTCCATCGCCATGGCGAGGTAATCGGGCTTCTGCTCGCGGGCGAGCTGGAGAAGCATGTTGGTGAAGACGTAGGTAGCCCGGGTCGGTTCGCCGCCGGGGGAGGTCAGGTTCTGGAACGGCGCGTAGTAGGAGCGGAAGATCTGCCCCATGCCATCGATGATGAAGAAACGTTTGGCCATGTCAGCATCGGCGCTGGTCGATTCCCGGTTGCCCGCAGCGGGTCTGCCAATTCCCTCAGAAGGCAGGGCCAGCGTTGTGGTGCAGCCGTCTTCCCGGCGCGCCGGGACACGGTGCAGGCGAGACGCCTGCACCACAAACGGCGGCCCTGCCCGGAGAAACGGTCAGACGCTCCGCAACCGTGACGGCGAGAGCGCACTGCGGTAGTTTAGCGCCTCTGGCACCGGAGCGATACTCGGGAGAACAACCATGCGGCTCTGGCTGATCGTGGGCGCGGTGAACGGCTTTGTCGGGGTGAGTCTGGGGGCGTTTGCCGCCCATGTGCTTCGGGAGCGGCTGGAGGCGCGGTCGTTCGAGATCTGGGAGGTGGCCGTCCGGTATCAGATGTATCACGCGCTGGCCCTGGTCGCGGTGGGCCTGCTGGCAACGCGCCTGGCCGGGGGGATGGTGAACGCCGCCGGATGGTGCTTCCTGGCGGGCATCGTGCTCTTTTCGGGCAGCCTGTACGCGTTGGTGCTGAGCGGAGTCAGAGTGCTGGGGGCGATCACGCCGCTGGGTGGGGTGGCCTTTCTGATCGGCTGGGCGCTGCTGGGGCTGGCCGCGTGGCGGGGATGGGCATCCGGCGGCTGAACCTGGCCGGGGCGGAGCGAGTGTTCGGGCTGTCAAGAGGCTGGCCGGGGCGTGCCGGGTGGGTTCGCTTGGCGCTGGCGCTTCGCGACCGCCGGGTCCGACCCTCGTCGGGCGGGGATCGATCGAACCGCGGCGGGCGCGGGAAATGGCCCCTGACGGGGCCGTCCGGCGCGGGGCCGGGGTAAAATTGGGTTCGTTTTGCACTCCAGGAGAAGTCGGAGGGGCGGCGGGGAACCGGGGGTGGCGGCGTCGGGAGGCGGGTCTTGCGGGGTGCGATTGGGTTCGTTTTGTCGAACAGGTTCGAGTCTGCATGGGCAAGCTCCCTGGATGGGGACTCGGGCACGGTCCCCTTCTGAGTGAAACACAGCGGGTGCTCCACGGGTGGGGAGAGGGGCGGAACAGGGAGGAGACTGCGCGGCCCGGAGGCGGTGGCCTCAGGGGCGACGGCGATCTGCATCCCCAGGGGCGGGGCTTGATTTGAGACGCCGGACATGCGGCAGGCGTTGTCCGTCAAGCGGAGAGAGAGGCTCACGCAGAGGCGCGGGCGGTTTATGCCGGCCGCTCAGTTGGTGGTCTTGGGCAGCACGGATTTCGCGGACTCGGCCAGCCTGGCCGCATCCAGTGCTTTGCGGGCGGCGGCAATGCGGTCCGGCAGCGGCGCCGGAAGCGTGCCCACCTTTCCTTCGAGCTCCTTGAGCGACTGCTCGGCTTCGTCCAGTTTGCCGTTCTTGATGGCCGCCAGAACCTTGTCGAGGAGTGACTGGGCGTCCTTGCTGAGCTGTTCCTGAGCGTCGGCGGCCGCGGCCCCGGCCTCCTGGGTGGCCGGCGCGGCCTGGGCGGCGGCGTCAGTGGCCGACTCCTTGACCTGCTGCTCCACCCTGGCGGCCCCCTCTGAGGGCTGATCGGGTTTGGGCGCCTCCGAAGCATCGGTCGGCGCCTTGGGCTGATCCATGTCGTGCGAGGTGACCGCCGGGGGCGGAGGGGTCTTCTGCCCGGATTCCTTGCTGCAGCCGACGAGCAGGATTCCGCTGATCATGATGCAAGCCAGACTGTCGATGTGTCGCATGATTCTTCCTTTCCAACAGGTAAGAAGTGTCAGGAGGCTTTTCAGCGCAACGATGGGTCACAGGTCTGCGCCTCCGTATGCCACAATGCTAGACGGCCCGGTCGGCTGCGGCAAGGTGGATCCTGATGCGGCACCGGCGATCGGGTGCATCCAGAATTCAGTGGCATGCGGGTGGGATGCGGTCGCCGCGGCGGCCACCCGCAATCGTGGATGCGGATTGCCCGTGGCCCACTCCCACGGGCAGCGAGTATCCCGGCGCGCCGGGACCATGCCACCCGGGAGACACGCCCCTGTATTTCGGATGCACCCCCGGCGATCACGGGCGGAGTGAGCGGGGCGGCTTGGACGGGGGGCGGGCGGCGATTAAAGTGTGGGGCGGTTCGGGTCTCCGGTGTTCTGCACAATCAGAGAGGTAAGTCATGCACACATTCAGCCGGGTTTTCGGCCGCGCGTTCGTTTTCGGGATGGTCCTGATCAGCACGGCCGGCGCGGGGGCCGGGGCGGCGGGTTCACCGTTGCCGGTAGTGGACGGGGTCGATCTGCAACCGCTGGCCGCCCAGGTGCGGCGGCTGATCGAGGCGATGACGTACATCGGCGAGCCGTTTTCGGCCGAGGAGGCAAAGAAGCTCAGCGATGCGATCGCCTCGGACGACGCGGCGGCGGCCCTGGTGCGCGTGCAGGAGGTGCTCGACGCCCACTGCCTGGTGGGTGTGAACATCAACCCGGAGAGCCGGGTGAAGGCGGCGGCGGGGCCAGCCCGGCCGCAGTTGCTCCAGAGCGGCTGGCGGACGTTCCTGATCAAGGTACACAACCAGGCGGGCGTCACCGCGCCGCTGGGAATCGAAAGCCCCAACGCGGCCCCGGTGTATCGCCGGGAAGACGGGCCCGAACCGAAGGTGACGCTCACCGCCGCCGACGTGCGCGACCGCTGGCTCGAGGTGAGCCAGTTCAACGACCAGCCGATGACCGGCACACTCTCGGGCCTGGGCCTGGAGTACCGCATCATGCAGCTTTACAGCCGCGACGCGGGCCGGCGCGAGGCGGTCTTGAGCTTCCACGTCGGCCAGGGGACGCAGGACCTGGGCTTCCGGAGCGAAGTGCCGATCCTGTTCGAGTGCACGGCCAGCAGGGAGCTGAAACTGCGGGTGCTCGACGAGGATGGGAAGCCGACGACGGCGAGCTTCATCTTCAAGGACGGGCGGGGGCGGGTGTATCCCTCGGTTCAGAAGCGTCTGGCGCCCGACTTTTTCTTCCACGCCCAGATCTACCGCGCCGACGGGGAGACCGTTTCGCTCGCGCCGGGGACGTATCAGGCGGCGTACACGCGCGGGCCGGAATACGTGCCGGCGAGTCAGGAGATCACCATCGGCGCGGAGGATGCGAATCCGACGGCGGAATTCAGGCTCAAGCGCTGGATCCATCCGGCGAAGGAGGGCTGGTTTTCGGGCGATCACCACGTGCACGCGGCGGGCTGCGCGCATTACACCGATCCGCAGCAGGGCGTCACGCCCAAGGACATGATGCGGCACATCCTGGGCGAGGACCTCAACGTCGGCTGCGTGCTGAGCTGGGGTCCGTGCTGGTATTTCCAGAAGAACTTCTTCGACGGGAAGGTGCACCCGCTGTCTCAGCCGAATTACATCATGCGGTACGACGTGGAGGTATCGGGTTTTCCGAGCGACTACACCGGCCACCTGTGCCTGATCGGGCTGAAGGAGGATGATTACCCGGGGACGACGCGCATTCATGAGTGGCCGACGTGGGACCTGCCCATCCTCAAGTGGGGCAAGTCGCAGGGGGCGGTGGTGGGCTTCAGCCACTCGGGCTGGGGGCTGGCCACCAAGAGCCACGAGGTGCCGAACCTGGAGATACCTCCCTATGACGGCATCGGCGCGAACGAGTACATCGTGGACGTGACGCACGACGCGGTGGACTTCATCTCGTCGGTGGATACGCCCTGGCCGTTCGAGCTCAACATCTGGTATCACACGAACAACGCGGGCTTTCGCACGAAGCTGAGCGGCGAGACCGACTTTCCGTGCATCTACGGCGATCGGGTCGGGCTGGGCCGCATTTATGCGAAGGTGGACGGCGGGCTGACGTTCGACAAGTGGCTTGCTTCGATGAAGGCGGGACGGTCGTACGTGAGCGAGGGTCACGCCCACCTGATGGATTTCGGCGTCAACGACCGTAGCGCGGGCGAAGGCGGGAGCGAGCTGAAGCTCTCCGGGCCGGGGACGGTAACCGCGCACGTGATGGCCTTCGCGTATCTGCCGGAGAAGCCCAGGCGCGGCATCCGCAGCCGCAAGCTCGACCAGAAGCCGTACTGGGACATCGAGCGGGCGCGGATCGGCAATTCGCGGAAGGTGGCGGTGGAGGTGGTGGTCAACGGGGCGGCGGTGGGCAGCCGGGAGATCCTGGCCGACGGCCGGCCGCACGAGCTCACCTTCGACGTCCCCATCTCCCGGAGCAGTTGGGTGGCGACGCGCATCTTCGCCAGCGCGCACACGAACCCGGTGTACGTGCTCGTGAGCGACAAGCCGATCCGGGCGTCGCGTCAGAGCGTGCAGTGGTGCCTGGACGGCGTCGAGCAGTGCTGGAAGTCGAAGTCCGGCGCGAATCGCCTGCGCGACAGCGAGCGCGAGGCGTGCCAGGCGGCCTACGATCGCGCGCGCGAGGTGTATCGCCAGCGGCTGGCGGAATGCGATAGCGAGTGACGGGCGTGGTATGATTGCGTCATGCGAGCAATCGAATTGGAGATTCGAGATTTGACATTTGAGACTGGGGCATCCGGGGGTTTTCGCAGGACGCGAAGATCTTGGTGCTTTGGCATGCAGGGAGTCGTCGATGGATTCAGATGAATGCCGGCAGGCGGTGGCTCGACATCTGATGACGGATCTGCTCCTGGGCATTCAGGAGGCGCCGTTGCGGATCCGCGCGGTGCGCGGGGTTCGACCGGCTGCACCACCGCCGGCGGGCGGGCCTTCGCGTGCCCCTCGTGCCGGGGTTGCAGGGCTCGGGAGCGCGGCGGGACCTGCGGGGGCACCGCCGGCGGCCGCGGGCATCGCCCTCCAGAAGATCAGCGCGGCGGAGCTGGCCCGCCGCCAGAAGGAACTGGCAGCGCTCGACGAGCAGCAGGTGAAGGTCTGTCGCAAGTGCGAGCTCTGCCGGACGCGAACCAAGACCGTCTTCGGGCAGGGTCATGCCGGAGCACGGCTGGTGTTTGTGGGCGAGGCGCCCGGAGCGGATGAAGATGCGCAGGGCCTGGCGTTTGTGGGGCGGGCGGGCCAGTTGCTGACCCGGATGATCGAAGCGGGGATGGGGCTCACGCGCGACCAGGTGTTCATCTGCAACATTCTCAAGTGCCGGCCGCCGGATAATCGCACGCCGGCGCCCGACGAGATTGCCGCCTGCTGGCCGTATCTCGACAAGCAGCTCCAGATCATCCAGCCGGAGGTCATCGTGGCGTTGGGCAAGCCGGCCGCACAGACGCTCCTGCGGACGACGGAAAGCATCGGCCGTCTGCGCGGCAACTGGCACCAGTATTACACTTCCGGCATGGTCGGCCTGGGCCCGGCGACGATGCTCATGCCGACCTTCCATCCGGCCTATCTGCTTCGGAATCCGGCCGAGAAGGGCAAGGCGTGGTCGGATCTCAAGATGGTGATGCAGCAACTGGGGCTGCCGCTGCCGGCGCGCTGAGGCGGGCGGGGTCTTGCCGCGGGGAGGTAATTGCAGGCAAGGCGATGCAAGCGCGTGAACCCCTCGCTGGCGCTTCGGGCTCTATTGGAGCGAGGGAATCCATCGCTGGCGCTTCGGGCTCGGTTGGGATGGGGTATCGCGGGCCTCGGGAGGCAGGCGGGACGTACCAGGTCAGGGCTGGGCGCAGGCGGGGTCCGGGGTGATGTTGGGGCCGCTCATGCAGCCGATGAAGAGCAGCATGTCCGCGGCGTCGACGTCCTGGTCGCTGTCGAGGTGGGCGAGAGCACACTCCGGAGCGGTCACCGGAAGCGAACCGTTCAGGCACACCTGGAACAGACCGAAGTCGACCTGATCCACGTCGTTATCGAAGTCCAGGTCGGGCGGGAGGGTGTTGCCCGTATCGAACACGAGGAAGTTGTCCGCGCGCGTGCCGTGGATGTTGCCGGGGGTGACGAAGAAGGAATGATGGCCGATGCCGCAGTAGCCGCGGGTGAACGTGGCATCGGTCACGCCGGCGATGATGGCGCCGTCGAGCCAGTAGCGGATCGTCGAACCGTAGGCGTCGATGCGGAAGCGGTGCCAGCCGGAGGCGGTGATGCTGACGGGGCCGGGAAGCAGGTCGGTAAAGCTGCCGCTGACGTACTTGCCGCCGCCGACCGCGCCGGTGTGTGAGTCGTACACCATCGCGTAGCAGTTGCCGCCGCCGTAGGTCGAGAGGCCCAGTGCGCCGGTTCCGCTGTCGCGGGCGAAGAGGGCGTAGCGCTCGTAGCCATCGCCGGCATCGCCCGGGCGATACTCGCAGTAGATGTCGGCCTGCACGGAGTAGTTGGTATCGCCGAAGTCACCGCGGCGTACGGTGTCCACGCCGCCGGCGGGATTGCCGACCTTCAGCACGTAGCCGTCGCCGTCGGGCGACGCGGGCGAAAACGGGATCACATCGGCGTACGTGAACTTGTCATCCCAGCCGCTCAGGCGGCCGGTCGCGGCGAAGGGATCGGACACCGGGAAGACCGTGGCCGTGGGCTGTTTGACCAGCAGCATGGCGTTGGCGACCGCCCGCTGGCTGCCATCGCTGGGGACATTGGTGATGGCGCCGTTGACCACCATGGTCGATGATCCGCCGCCGTCGAAATTGACCGCTTCGAGGGCGCCCAGGGTGCCGGTGAGGAAGGTGGCCATCTCGCTGAAGGTCATTCCGACGCTGGCGGCGCTGCGGCCGTCACACACCATCATGAACCAGGTGTTGTTGTTCCATGCCAGGGCGGTTCGCGGGTTTCGCGAGGATGGAGCGGCGCCGCTCTCGATGTTCTGCCAGCCGGTGGTGTATGCGGCGCCGTTGTGGATGATCCAGCCGCTTCCGGTGATGGCGTTGTCGGCGTTGTTGTACGCGGGGGCGGCGGTGGCGGCCTTCACGCGGATGCGGTCGCCGACGCTGGTGTGGGCCAGGATCGTGCTACGGGTGTTGTATCCGCACAGGACCATGCCGCCGGCCGGGATGGCCGTGCCGCCGGCGCTGCTGCCCGACCATGAGGTGATGATCTGCTGGACGATGCCCGATACCTGCTTCTCACTGCGCATCGGATAGGTCACATTCGTGAGGACCACTTCGGCGGACAGGGTGGGGAGAGCGAACGTCGGGGTGACGGCGTCGAAGTGGGGGGTGAAGGCAGTGATGGTGTTGATCGGAACGAGCGAGGAGCCGGCGTTCCAGTTGTAGCTGCCCAGGCCGGTGGTGAAGCCGTCGGAAAAAGTGACGCTCCCCGCGGCGGCAGTGAAGTTGGCCGCGATCTCGGGGGCACGGGAGGGCCCGACGAACACGGTGTGATCCGTGAGGGAACCGAAGGTCGGCACGTCAAGCATCTCGCCGGCGGTCTGGCCGATGCCGATGATGCGGGGGGGGGTTGCCGGATCGAAGAAGCAGCCGTTCACTGCGGCCAGCACCTCGTGCGTACCGGCGACGTGGTAGCGGCCGGCGATCACGCTGGTGCCTTCGCGCGTGATGTATCGGCGTTTTTTCTGCGCCCAGCCGGTCTCCCACTTGTACTCGGAGCGGGCCCTGTCGATGCTCACCACGTAGACGACGTTCGGCTGGGAATCCGACATCGTGATGTGGTGGACGGTGTAATCGACGCCCGGAGCGATCTCAGCCGCCCGTGCGGAGAGCGGCAGCATCGCGGTGAGCAGCAGTGTGATGGCGCATCGTGGCGGCAATCCATTCCCTCCGGGCAAACGGCGTTCGTCACCGCCCATTGTACCAGCGCGGCTAATATGACAGATACTCGCCTCCGCGACGATTCCCGAACCAGACCCGGGCGACCGGGGCGGGGGTCGGCGTGGTCGACAGGTCGAACATCTGCCAGTGCGCGAGCCGCTCCAGGTGTCCGTCGATGTAGGAGACGTTCATCTTCTCGCGCGGCTCGTACTGGAGATCGACGCGCGACCGGGAGAGCCTTCGGGCGGGGTCGGGATACTGGGGATCGATGGTGTAGTCGCACCCGCGCAGCAGCCCGTCGTTGGCCCTTCCCCCGTGGCGGAATCGCAGGGGCCAGGGCAGGTTGTCCTGCTTGAAGCCCCCGAGCGTTTCGGCGAAAACGCCGGGTTTGGCTGCTTCCACCAGCAGGGCTGGGGTTCCCTTGACCGTCGCGAGCCCGGCGCTGGCGTTGGGGCTGTAACTGAGCCAGAGCAGGGGCACCGGAGACGGCCCCATGCCGCCGGCGGCGTCGATCCAGATGCTGCCTCCCTTGTAGGAATAGACGTCGAAGCGGATTCCGCCGGCCCGGTCGAGGACCTTCGCCTGAGTCGTCCGCTGGCCGGGCACGGCCTGGTATTCCACAAGCAGATCGTGTCCTTCATGGTCGTTGTAGGCATCGCCGCCGAACCGATCGGCATCCACGTCGTCCTGGATGTCGGTCCGCCAGAGATCGTTGCCCTGGCGGAGCGTTCGATTGAAGATGCCGTCGCCGGCGGTGGTTCCCCGATCGCCGCCGTTCAATTTGCAGATGACGGCCGGCATGGGGCGCGGAGCGGGGTCGGACGGGCACGAGAAGATGTCCGCCTGACCCTTGTTGACCTTGAGCGACTGGGTCGCCCACCCGAAGTTGGTGTTCCACCGTTCCTTGCGCATTCCCGTTTCGAGCAGGACAGTGATCACGCCTTGCGTGCCCTGGCGCATGTTGTTGGCGCATGCGGTGGCCTTGGCCTCCTCGCGGGCGCGATGGAGCGACGGAAGGAGGATGGCGACGAGCAGGGCGATGATCGCCACGACCACCAGGACCTCAATCAGCGTGAACGCCCGGCGCGCATACCCGCCCTGGCTGGTATGCGGGGGGCGATAACGACCATACTGGTTCATATACCGTTGCATCGTTCTACCTCGCCCGATGGCGAAGATCGTGTGGCCTGTAACCGGAGCGGCGGCGCTCATGTGCCGCAATCCGGATCGGCCGGCACCTCTGGGCCCGCCGCACACAGGCGGAACACCTCAAAATCGACGTTGTCCACATCCGAATCGTTGTCATAGTCCATGCAGTGACACGTCGCACCATCGAACTGAGCGATCGGGCCCGGCCCGGTATGGCAGCGCTGCAGGAGCGCAAAATCGTCCAGATCCACGTCGTTGTCATGGTCAAAATCGGAGCGCACCGGGTGACAGGTGGCGGGCGTGAAGGTCAGGTGAACATTGTCGTACCAGAGCTCCTGGAACGTGTTGACGAGATGGTTCTGCGTGATCAGGACCGGATCCCCGCCCAACCGGACCCAGCTCACAGGCTCGTTGAGCAGATAGGGAGCCTTGCGGCGGCCCTGTCCGACGACGGTGTCGTCGATGCGGAATTCCACGTCGCCCGGCTGGCCGGTGTACGGATGCACGAAGATGTCGAGCCGGTGCCAGCCGGCCGAGCGTGCGACCGCAGTTCGATGCCAGCCGTCGGTGGCCGTGAACCACGAGTAAAACACCCAGCTCGAATAGCTGTTGATCCCGATCGCGAAGGCTTCCTGCCGGTCCGGGGTTTCGAGCGTGAGCCAGCCCTGAATCTGGTAATTCGGCCGTCCGTTGGGATAGCCGTAGAGCGGACCGTCGGGATCGCAGTTGCATTCGCACGTGCACACGATGCTCAGCGAGTCGTAAAACATGACCTGGGCCTGGAGGTCGCCGATGCCGGCCGGCGGATCGAAGGGATGCACGATCGCCGCCCAGTAGGGGTCGAAGATCGGCTGGCGTCCCGCGCGGTAGCCTTCGTATACGTGGCCGCCCGCACACAGATCGGGATAAGACTCGAACTTCTGCGGCCCCCAGCACCAGGCGTCGGTGTTGGGATTGACGCACGTGAGGATGGGGTCGTCGTCCGGGCAGTTGCCGGCGTCGCAGGCTTCCCACTCGAGGTGGAAGTTCCAGTGGCCGCGATCCGAGGAATTGCAGTCGCCCGGCGTACCGCCGACGGGCTCGAAATCCTCATGGAAGGGCAGCGTCAGGGTCTGAGCACTGACGCTCGCGGACCAAAGGAGGATGGCCATGCTCACGCGGCGTGCGGCACGGATACCGGGCGGGGGCAATCTGGAAGCGAAGCAGCACATGCGGTCATCGCAGCGGGATGGTTCATACACGTCTATGAAGATCTTAGCGGCACGGCCGCCGCGCAGCAAGAGATGATTCCTCTAACTTGTTGGAAAATAACTGGTTATGGCGATGGCTGTGCAAATGTAATTCGAGATAACAGGCTCGTTAAATCGCGCCAAGAGCCGGCGGGAGATTCGGCGGTTCGGGCGTCCGCAGGGTCCTGAAAACCGGGCACGCAACATCGCCGCGACGGGGCTCACGGCGCGTCGTCGCAGGCGGGGTCGGCCGGGACGCCGGAGCGGCTCCCGCAGTTCTGAAACCCAGCGAAATCGATGCCGGTGATGTCGCCGTCTTCATCCACGTCCATGGGCCAGCAGGTGGGCGCGTCATAGAACAGACCGAGGCCTTTCACGCCGGTATAGCACCGCTGATACAGGCTGAAGTCGGTCAGGTCGACGTCGCCGTCACCATCGGTGTCGAAGCGCAACGTGTCGGGCGGGCCGCCGGGCGTCACGATCAGGTCGTCGTACCAGAAATAGTCGTAGCTCTTGAAGGGCACGCCCAGCCGCACAAACTGCAGCTCGGTGCCGCTGCGGCGGGACATGCCAACGAGTTGATCATCGATGAAGAATCGCACCTGCCCGCCGGAGGCCAGCGAGCGGGCGTGAATACCCAGCTTCGTCCACCCGAGTTTGCGGGCCACGGCCGTCCTGAGATAGCCGCCGTTCTGAGAATCGCGGTAGGCCGTGCGAATGGAGTACGTGGTGCTCAGGCCGCTGGTGTGATACGCGACGACCCCGAGCTGGAGGTAATCGGTGTATACGAAGCTGTCCACCGACGGCGTGCCGCTGATGAGGGCAAGCATGCAGGAGACGGGGCGGTCGCGATTGGTCCCGTCGTCGTTGAGGGTATCGTACACCCAGACTTCCGCGTATACGTCGCCGCTCTGGAGTCCGACATCGGCATACGATGCGTAACCGTAGGGATCGGCTTCGACAGCCATGGCGGCGTACGTCCCGCCGGGGGTGTGGTTGTGGGCATTGCTCGTGAAGAGCCGCTCGGTGGCTTCCGGCCAGCGCTTCCAGACGGACTCGTTGATGCCGCCCGGATCGAATGTTTCCGTGAAGCTCGGCTGGGCCGCCAGCGGGGCAGCCAGCCACATCAGAGCAGACATCGCGCACACGACACGCATGACCGCACTCCCAGGCAGGAAAGGCTGTGAGACAAACTGCGGCATTGGGCGGCTCAGACCCCCGGTTACGGATCGTCGCAGGCCGGATCGGCCGCCACGCGGTCTCTCGTGGCGCACTGCTCGAACGCGGCCATGTCGATTGTGGCGATGCGCCCGTCGCCGTCCACGTCAAAGCACCGGCAGGCGGAGCAGTCGGGCGTGGCGGCCTCACCGGTGTGACAGCGCTGAAACGCGGCGAAGTCGGTGAGGTCCACGTCCTGATCACCGTCTGAATCGAAGCGGATCGGGCCGCACGAATCATCGGGCTCGACGGAGAGGCGTACCTCGTCGTACCAGAAGAACTCGTACGTGTTGGAGATATAGTCCTCGGCGACGTAGTTGGGGTTGGATCCGATGCCGATCATGTGGATGGGGATGCCGGTGCAGACGCCGGCGCCGGACGGCGCCCGGCGCCCCTGTCCGACGAGCTGGCCGTCGACGAAAAACTCGACGCTGGCGTCGCCGGTGTAGGGGTGAACGACGATCTCGAGATGCCGGAAGCCCTGCTGCCGCGGTACGGAGGTGATCTGCCAGCCGTCGGTGGAGGTTGACCAGGACAGGTAGCTCCAGGCCTCCAGCGGGCCGTTCTTGTGGGCGTGCACGCCGATGGCGTAGAACTCGGTCTGGTCGAGATCCATGAGGGCGATCCAGCCCTGGACCTGGTCGTGGGGGTTGAATTCCGGGTGGCCGGGCGGAAACGGCAGCTTCTTGTTGTAGTCTTCGAACATCCACACGCTCAGGCGGATGTCCCCGGTTTGGGGCAGGTCCAGTTGCTCGTGCAGGATGCCGTACCAGGCGGGCTGGTGTTTTTCCTGCCGGGCACAGGCGCCATCGCCATCGTGGGGATGGTTGTCACTGTTGAAGACCATCTCCGGGCCGCAGCCGGTGCAGATGGTGCCGTCGTCGGGGTCCCACGGAATCCATCTCTGGGCGATGGGCTCCCTGAAGCTGTCGAAGAAATACTGCTGCCCCGCGAGCGGCGAAGTTGCGATCAGGGCAAGAGCCAGCACGATGATCGGGATACGAGCGTCTGTTGCGGGCGCTGCCCGCAACAGAATCTGAGATCTGAGATCTGAGATTGGAGATGAAGTCGTCCCAGGCATCCGCGCAGGGCGCGAAGAATCTGAACATGTGTGGCACAGCGGCATGGCCGGACTCCTCCGGTTGGGCACAGACGGACCGAAAACGCTTCCGGGAGCACCGGTCGGATTCACGCCCGGTGTCGGGAACTCACCGGCGGACATCAGGCTGAACGCCCGCGCGGGGCCACCTGCGCCCTGTAGACGCAAACGGGGCGGAGGCGCCGGCCCTCCGCCCCATTCGTTATAGTCTCAACGCCGAACCAAGGTTCGGCGATCGATGCCTGTCATCGTGACTCAGTTGACGCGATTCCTGCGCCGCAGGGCGAGCAGCCCGCCGCCCAGGAGCAGTCCCAGAGCGCTGGCCGGCTCCGGGGTAATCTGCGTGAGGCGCAGGGCGCTCCAAGAGCGGTCAATCGCGAAACCGAAGTCCCACTTGGCGTAGAGCCACGAGCCGGACTTGAGCCACATCATGGTGCCATCGGCGGGTGCGGTGGTGTCGGCCTGGGGGCCGGGACCCAGGATGTGCCACAGGCCGTCATCCGTTCCGTCGGCCGCGATGTACTGATGGTTCGTGTTGAATTGGCCGGCCCAGGGGATGCCCGGCTCGATGGGGAATCCTTCGCCAGCGGCGCCGTTGAACTGCGACTCGACCGGCTGCCAGGAGTTGTGGCCGCCATCGGGCACGCCGAAGAACTCGACGGTGTAGAGCTCGGTGGTGGCCGGCAGGGCGGCGCCGCTGTTGACGGCCAGGCCGCTGAGCTCCCAGTAGACGCGGGTGACGCCCTCACTGGGTCCGCCGCTGCGCTGGGCCGCGTTTCCGAAGTAGGCGGCATTGCCCGAGGACACGGGTCCGGCGTAGCCCACGCCCGGCTCGATCGTGAAGACGCCGGCGTTGTCGAGATGGTGGATCCCCAGGATCCACTGATCTCCGGGCGCCCCGAGGGCCGGCAGGGCGACCAATGAGAGGATCATCAGGCTTGCAGCCACGGTTCTCATGCTTTTTCCTCCTGTGATAAATTGAAAACGTGGTTTCTCGCGTTGAGCGATACCCATCCCCTGAAGGCCGAAACAGACGGCGCTTCTGAAGTCCGGAGTGATCAAGAGGGGGAGCAAACCACTGGTGGGTGCTCTTTCCCTCCTCCATCCACGAGGTTCGCCGTGCGAACCTTTCTGATGCTTATCTTATCCCGTCCGCCGGTCGGGCTCAAGCGTTAAGTTGCGGTTATTTCACATCTTGGAGCGGTTCTCGGCCGTGTTTTCGCGGTTAGCGCTCCCCTTAAATCGCGACAACGACGCGCGGATATTTCTGAAAGATTTCGGGAATCTGATTCGGGCCCATTGCGGGAGCACTGTTATTAAATCGCGCAACCGAACCTGCAGAGCTTAGGATGACGAGTCAGCGTGGGTATAAAAACGACGGTCCGGGAAGATCTCCGTCGCGCCGATTCCCGATCCACCGGTGAGGTTTCGGCAGGCCGGGACCGCCCGACTGCCGGTCACGGCCAGCCGATGTGCGTGCCGCCGACCCACTCGACGTGGCCGTCAGCAAAGACCGTGTTGGTGCCCGCGCCCTGACTGGTGCGGTGGCTGCCCGGGTTATCGATGTAGTGATCGAAGGCCAGGAAGTTCCCCTGTCCACAGAACAGAATCGTCATGTCCGACAGACTGGAGGAGTAACGCCGTTTCGCATCGACATCCGTCCACTGGCGATGCGCGTTCAGAAGCGCGAAGGAGTTGGTCTGACTGGTCTTGTCGAGCTTCATGGCGCCGGGGATGTTGCGCTCACCCGATTGAGCCGGCACCTCGACCCGGTTGAAAGTGAGGACCGAGTACTTGGGCCGGCCGTCGATCGGATCGTTCGGGTGAGTTTCCTGGCCGCCGCGGACGGGTTTGTTGCGCACGACATCTTCCCAGAGCCAGGGCATGTAACACTCGCGATAGCCCTGCCATTCCTCGATGGAGTAGTTCTGCGAGCCTGCCGGCCCGGTGACGAGGATCGTCCCGGTTTTCTGTTCCGTGACCTCCGGGCGATCGCGATAGAACGGGCAGATCCAGTGCTTGCCCATCACGTTGCGGGCGTACTCATCGCGCTTCGCGTTGTCCCAGGCCTGCTCGGCGTCGAATCCCGGCGGAAGGCGGGAGACGACCTTGTCATAGCGGCGCAGGGCGACGGAGGCCCATCGGGCGCGGGCCGGCGTCTGCCGGGACACGCCGTCGGGATACTTGAAGCCGTAATTGGCGTACCAGTTCAGCAGAACGGGGACGAAGTCCTGCTCGGCCGCCTGGTACATCGCGACCATGTTGCCGATCTGCTGGAGACTGGTCTTGCAGACGCCGATCTTGGCCTGTTCGCGGGCCCGCTGCACGGACGGAATCAGGATCGCCGCCAGCAGGCCAATCATGGCGACGACGACCAGGACTTCGATCAGGGTAAAGCCCCGGGTCTTTCGATGCGGATCAGTCATCACGTCACCTCCCTGCCGTCACTCGGCTCAAGACTGTAGGCATCCATCGTCCCAAAGCGCCGCGGCCGGAATCGGCCGCCGCGGCTCAGCGTGCGGGATTCGTCTCACGTCGGGCGCGACGCCCGCCCCCCATTTCCAGGAGCGCTACGGCGCACATCCCGGGTCCGCGGGCAGTTTCGCGCCGCGGATGCAGCCCGCAAACAGGTCCAGGTCGGCGTCATCCACGGCGCCGTCCGAATCGAGGTCAGCGCCGTGACAGGCCAGCAGGGTCTGGGGCTCTGATCCGCTCAGACACCGCTGGAACAGGGCAAAATCGCTCATGTCGACGTCGGCGTCGAAATCCAGGTCGGCCGGCTGGGCCGGCGCGGCGACGGTGGCGCTGAAGTGGTCGGCGCGCGTGCCGCGGCGGTTCGAGGCGGTCGCGAAGAAGCTCTGGTAGCCGATCCCGAAATAGCCGCGGGCGTGCGTCGCGTCGCTGACCGTGAGCACCCGCGCGTTGTTGATGCGATACGTGATGTTCGAGCCGCTGCATTCGATGCGGAAGCGGTGCCAGCCGGAGGAGGTGGCCTGAATGACGGGTGTACCCAGGTCGGTGAACGTGCCGCCCGCGTACCTGCCCGCGTGAATCAGGCCGGTGTGCGAGTCGAAACAGAGGGCGTAGCAGTTGCCGCCGCCGTAGGTGCTCAGGCCCAGGGCCCCGGTGCCGCTGTCGCGGGCGAAGAGGGCATAGCGTTCGTAGCCGTCGGCCGCCACGTCGGGACGGTAGTCGCAGTAGATGTCGGCCTGGACGGCGTAGTCGGCGTCTGCGTAATCGCCGCGGCGAGCGGTGCTGGTCCCCGAGGCGTCGATCACCTTGAGGACCCGGCCATCCCCCCTGGGGGCCGACGGCGTGAAAACGACCACGTCGTTGTAGGCGAATTTGTCATCCCATCCGGCGAGCCGTCCGCCGGCAGCGAACAGATCCGAAAAGGGGAAGCTCGGGGTCGGCGTTTCTCGGACCAGCAGGATGGCGTTGGCGACCGGCCGCTGGGCCGCTCCGCACGAGTCGGACGGCAGATTTCTGAGCACGCCGTCCACGACCAGGGTCGATGAGCCGCCTCCGTCGAAGTTGATCGCGTCGAGGGCGGCGATTTCCGGCGTGCCGGTCAGGAAGTTGGCCATGTCCTGAAAGGTGAAGCCGACGGCGCCGCCGCATCCGCGCCCGTCGCAGACGACCATGAAGAACTTGCCAGGGTTCCACGCCATCACCGTCCGCGGGTTCACGCTGAACGGATTCGTACCCGACAGCGTGCTGGACCAGTTGCCGTTGGGATTCGCAATCCCGTTGTGCAGAATCCAACCGGAGCCGGTGATGGCGAAATCGGCGTTGTTCATGCCCTGCGAAGTGGTTCGAAACAGCATCCGGAGTCTATCGCCGACGCGGGCGTTGTTGAACAGCAGGCCCGCGGCCGGCGAGCCCCAGGCGTTCAGGACCATGCCGCCGACGGGGATCGTGTTGTTGGTCGAGGCGACGCCGGTTCTGACCGCGGTCACGATGCCGGAGACTTCCCTGTCGCTGCGCATGGGGTAGGTAACGTTGGCGAGGATGACCTCGACGCCCTGGTTGGCGGAGCGGGTCGACGTGTCGTAGCCCGGCGTGTAGGCGGTGAGTTTGCCGATCTCCTGCGGAAGATTGTACTGGTCGATGACCATCGCAGTTCCGCTGGCGAAGGTGAGCACGCCCGCCGCGCCGCCGGCCACGCTGGTCACGCTGGCCTCGATGGCGGGCACGCGGCTGGGGCCGAAGGAGAGGGTCTGCACCTGGGCGAGCGTCGGATGGCCCATATTGTAGGGCGGCTGGACGATGTCGCCGTTGCTGGCGATCGGCCAGCCCACAATGTCGGGCGGGCAGCCGAAGTAGGACCCGTTCGTGGCCGCGAGGACGTCGTGGTTGCCGGCCGGATTGTCATACTGGGCGGCGATGGCGCTGGTCGCGAGCTTGCCGGTGCAGTTGATGCAGCCGGGCTCGCAGGAGCCGAAGTTGCGGTGCCTGCCGTTCCAGCCGACTTCGAGCTTGTATTCGGAGCGGGCCAGATCGACCGCAACCACGTAGACCTTGTTCGGGCCGGGCAGGCTGTACTCGGTGTAGGTGACGCCCGGCGCGATCTCGGCAGCGAACGTCGAGGCGGCCGTGCCCCACATCATGCCGAGGGCCGTGAGAAGGATGCGCAGCGTCTCGCGCCGTCGCAACGCGTGGTTCCACACGGCATGTCGGGCGATTCGCAGCATTCCGGGTCACTGGTCGCAGTTCACGTCGGCCGGTCCCGGGCGTCCGCCCGGGGGGATGCAGCCCATGAGCGACTGCAGGTCGGGGTCGCCGATGGTTCCATTGCCATCGTGATCGACGCACACGCAGCCCGCCGGGTCGAGGCCGGCCAGTCCGCCGCTGTAGCAGCGCTGAAAGAAGCCGACATCGTTCATGTCGAGGATCCCGTCGCCGACGTCACCGAATGAACCGCCGCCGGCCACGTCAAACCGGGAGTAGGGCGAAACCAGGGTGGCGGCAAAGACGACGGTATTGCCGCCCATGCCGGTCGTTCCCGCGATCGATCCGTCGAGAATATCGCAGCCGGTCAGAGGCTGCTGGCCGCAGTTGTCGTTGATGTCGTCGTACAGCTCGATGGTGCTGTCGTCGATCCTGGCCTTGATGCCGAAGCGCTGGAGCCTCGCCCCGCCGTTGCCGGCAGTGATGGTGAACTGCTCGCCACCGTTGAACACGTAAGTCGCGAAGGCTCCGGGAGCGACGATCCGTCTTGGGCCGTCGAGCCAGTTGGCCCCGGTCACGCTGATCGGATTGGCACTCGAGACACTGAGCTGGACCTGAGTGAGGGCCCTGGCGGGATCGATGTCGATGGGATGGACGAAGAAGAACGCGCCGTCCGTCCCGCCGCCGCTGGTTTCCATCGCCCCGTAGGCGGGCGCGTCGTCGTTGCCTTTGATGCGCTTGAGCCCGACCGCGCCGCTGGCCTTGCGATCGCCGTTCAGGCCGACGGCGATTCCGGTGACGCCGTCGCCGTCGGTGTTGAACCAGTCGAAGAGCGGCACGCTGACGGTCTGCGACGTGCTGTCGTCGTAATGGAGCTGAACGTTGAGCTGCCCGTTGCTGCCGCCGTTCTTCATCGTGAGCAGATACAGCTTGTTGTACAGGCGCGGAATGAACTCGTTGACCATCGTGTTATTCAGCGTGAACACGCGGTCTTTGTAGAACGGGTCGGTTGGATTCGTGTGCCCGCTGTCCCACTTGATCGAGTTTCTTCCATCGTAGCGAAGGCGGAAGGGCACATCGCCCGTCTCGAGGTGAGCGGTGTAGGCGCCGTCGGGCGGCAGGCCGCCGGCCAGCGGGGTCTCAATCGTGCGGCAGGGGTGGCGGTAGCCTTCGGCGGCCAGGCTCCAGTCGTCGACGCCGTACTCGCGGCTGTCGGACCGCGGCTGGGCGAGGGGCTCACGGTCGGTTGAATCCCACCAGAGGGAGGCACCGATGCCGAAGAGCGGATCGGCATTGCCGATGCAGCGCAGGTCGATCGCCCCGCCGCAGGCCGGAAGCGTGCAGCTTGCCACCGGATTGAATCCGCCGGGCGGAATCGTGTTGGCCTCCTCGATCCAGATCGCCGAGAAGCCGATGCTCTTGACGCCGGTGTCGAAATTCCACTTGACGTAGAGCCAGTCGCCCTTTCGCAGCCAGACGGTAAAGCCGGTGCCTCCGGCATCACAGGGGGCGTAGTAGACGCCGGTCACCGGATCCTGCTGAGCCACCGGGGCCTGAGGTCCCGGCCCGGCCTGGCGCCAGTTGCCCTGATTGCTCGCGTTGCGGGTCAGCCACTGGCGGTTGGTGCTGAACTGGCCCGTCCATGGCGTGCGTGCGTCGCGGGTGGTCGGATCATCCGGCACGTCGGGCCCGAGGGTATCCACATCGATGATGCTGAACACGCTCGAATGGGCGGGCGGAATCCAGGTGCGGACGAAGTAGAGGCGCGGTTCGGCGGGCGGATCTTCGGTGGTGAATCCGGGGTCGAAGGTGGGGCCGCCGCCCTTGGCACCGTTGGGATCCCATCGGAACCTCCACCAGCCTCGGGCGACGCCGTCGTTGGTGTTGGCCCACCAGTAGTGCCCGTTCTTGGGGTACGGATACGCGGCGCTGACATACCCGCCGGTGGTTTCCTCCGTCATGATGGCTTCGTTGTCCACCCGGGTGACGGGCAGGACCCACACGCGGCCCTGCCCCCAGGCCATGGAACTGGCCAGCAGCAGGCAAATCGGGATCAGATGTGCGACAGGGGGTCTCATCCAGCTCTCCTCCGCAATGCATGGTCGGACTGCGCCCGAAGCAAGGGTGTCAACCGTCCCACAACTGGCTCCAGGCGACTCTCGACTGGTTGATTGTATCGGCTTTCTGATGCAACGTCAACGGAATCAAGAAGTTACGAATTAGACGATATTTCGTCCAGCGGGTGGCGACCCGGGGACTGTTAGCTCGATTCACCTCGCTGGCAGTAAGGATGAGCTTCGCTGCGAGGGCCGGGACGAGGCTGCTTGGGAGCAGAAAAAAGGCCGGCATCGCAGTCGGTGCCGGCCTCTGGACGTGTGATCTGGCCGAGCCATTCAGGCCACGGCGCGACGGCGCCGGAGCATGAGGCCGCCGAGTCCCAGCAGGGCGAGGGCCGCGGGCTCGGGGGTGACGCTGATGTCGTCGTACCACCAGTTGTTATGGTTGTTGAAGTTCTGACCCAGGATGATCGTCGAGAAGTCGGCCTGGACGCGCGTCGAGGTCCCCACCTGCACGCCGTCGATGTAGAACCTGACCGTGCCGCCAACCCCGCCATCAGCGAGGATGTTGAACCGGGTCCAGCCGGCCTTGCGGGGCACGCCGGTGTTCTGATAGCCGCCCGCCGCCGTTCGAATCATGTAGTTGACGTTCTGTCCGGAGAACTGCTCGACGCCGATGCGCAGATAATCCGAAAAACTCGGTGCGCCGCTGACATTCTCCCGGGCCAGAGTGATCGCTCCCGCGACCGGATCGAAATAGTCGATCGGTGCATCTTCCCACATCCATGCTTCCACCGCGATTCCGCCGGTGGTCAGGCCGAAGTTGTGGTAAGAGGCGAAACCGGTGCCGTTGGCGATAGCGGGAAACTGCTGGGCGGCATTGGTGCCGCCGGGCGTATGATTATGGAACCCGCTGGTGTCAAGACCCAGCGGCCCCGCACCTCCGAACTGGGTCCAGTTGCCCATGCCACTTTCAAAGTCGTCCTGGAAATTCACCGCGAAAAGCGGGGTTCCCCAGAACAGCATCAAAGCACAAGCCAGCGCGACACGTTTCATCGTCCACCTCCATCCCAGAATGGTTTGCCTCTTTGCGCGAGCTCACACTCAGCACACAGAATGCTCGAGCGGCTCGATGGCTTCGCCAATCAGAAGGGGGATTCGGGCGACATGGTGCTTTTGCCCCACCTTTGGATCAGCGAACAACAAGATACAGCGTATCCGCCGAACGCCCGCGTGTACAACAGAAAAAACCACGAAAATCTGGAGTTCCGGGCAGGGTGCGGCGCAGAATGCCCCGGGGCCATCGTTAAATCGCGCAACCGAAGGGCAGCCGCACCCAGCCGGGGACGGCGGGCGGCCCGGGCTCATGGGCGGGCGCCGGAACGCACCTCCATGTGGATGTCCAGGGCGCGGGCGGAGTGCGTCAGTGCTCCGACGGCGATGCGCTCGACCCCGGCGGCGGCGATGCGGGCAACCGCCGACAGCCCGATGCCTCCAGAGGCTTCGAGTGCCAGTTTTCCGCGCAGCCCGGCCCGGTCGCGCCGGCGCACCGCCTCGCGCATCTGGTCGGTGCTGAAGTTGTCGAGCAGGATGACGTCGATGCCGACGACCTTGAGCAGCTCGTCGAACTGTTCGAGGGTATCGACTTCGACCTCGACGAACGCGGGCGGGGAGGGCAGCTCCGGACCGCCGCAGCGGGCCAGGAGCTCGTTGAGGATCGCGAATACGTGGGCGGCCAGGCGGGGCGTCTCGACGCCCGCCAGGTGGTTGTCCTTGATCAGAATGGCGTCGTGCAGGCCGAAACGGTGGTTGACGCCCCCGCCGCAGCGGACGGCGTACTTGTCGAGCTGCCGCCAGCCGGGGATCGTCTTGCGGGTGTCGTAGATCCTCGCGGAGGTTCCGGCGACCGCGTCGACGTACTGCCGCGTGAACGTGGCCACGCCGCACAGCCGCTGCAGGAAGTTGAGCAGCGTGCGCTCGATGGACAGCAGCCGCCGCAGCGGGCCGTGCAGGACGGCCAGATCGGTGCCGGGAGCGATCCGCTCGCCGTCTTGCACGAGGCGCTCGACGGTGACGCGGTTCGCATACGCTTCGTTGAGCACATCGAAAACAGCCTGGCCGGCGAAGACGCCGTCGGCCTTCGACGTGATCCGGGCCGCGCCGCCCGCCTGCTCATCGATGCAGACCAGCGACGTCATGTCCCGCTCGGCCCCGTCTTCGGCCAGGGCCTGCTCCCACAGGTGGCGGAGTTGACTGCGATCGATCAGTTGAGACATTCGCAGAGTCCCCTCAGGCGAATAGCTCGCCAGCCAGCCAGATCCCAAGCAGCAGAAGACTCAGAACCAGGACAACAATCAGCACACGCCACAGCCGGCCGTGGCCGGATGCGACGGGCCTGGCCGGATACTCTAACTTCTCTGAGCCGTCAGCCATTGCACACACCCTCCTTTTCATCTGGGATTGCCGGGGACTTCAGTCCCCCGAGAGCCAGGCTCGCCAGGCACTTGAGTCCCAGAGAGCCAGGCTCCCCCTCTCCCGCCCTTTTCGTCGCCCACCTCTTCTTCGCCGCCCGCAGGGCGGCATTCGGCATTCCGCCCGGAGGGCGCACGAGCGTTGCCGGGGACTTTAGTCCCCGGACGGGCAGGCCGGCTCCCCCCCTTTCACTTCGCCGCCCGCAGGGCGGCGAGTCTCACCGGAAAACCTCCCTCTCGTCAAACTCGATTCCGTGGGCGCTGAGCAGCGCCAGAAACTCTGTTTTGAAATCCTGTTGTCGATGGTGCTGTTTCTGATTGCGTATGTACTCCGCGACCATTTCAGCATTGGACTTACTCACGGTGAAGCCGCCATAGCCCTCCTGCCAGGCGAATCCCTGGTGCGTGGGGAACGTTTCATGAATCCACTTCGAGGACCGTCCTTTGATGTGCCGGATCAACTCGGAATGCGACAGATCAGGTCGATATCGCACCAGCAGATGAACGTGATCGGGGATTCCGTTGATTTCCAAAAGGCTGCAACGAAGATCCCGTAGGATGCCACCGATGAATGGATACAGGCGGGCCTCCAGTTCTGATTTAATGGAGTTCGCCCGGTTCTTCGTGCTGAATACGATGTGGTAGAAGTTCTGCGTCCAGGCGCTGGGCATCCGATTCCTCCTGTCCGCCCTTCGGGCGGACAAAAAGAGAAAGGAGGGGAGGGTGGCTCCCCGATCCAGGGACTGGAAGTCCCTGGCAACGATCGTTCGTCCTCCGGACGAAGCGGCGGCCGCCAGCACATCTGGGCAGCGCACGCTGGTCCCCGGCTGCATATAAGCTGTCCAATACTAACGAAGACCGATCCACAACAGGATCACCACCGAGATGGCCGCACCAATCAGCCAGATCAACAGCAGGATCTGAAACACCAAGGCAAACGGCGCGATCGCACGTTGGATTGGTCCCATCGGTTCTTTGGCCGGCTCCGTCGGCTTCGCAGCGTAAGGCAGTCGCTCAGGATCTGGCGGGCCGGTCGCCGTCAATGACCTCCTCAAGCTCGAACAGGACGTGAGCGTTACTCGGCGACGATTGACTTCAGCCGGTGCGTCCTCGTCGGCGCGCTGGGGCGTTCTTCCTGTGCGAGGGACCGCGCGGGCTGAAGCCCGCGGCTCTTTGGCCCGGGTCGGTACTCTGAGCGTCTTCGGCGCAATCGGCGCCGGCCGCGACCTTTTCGAGGGCGGGCAGCGATTGCAGCTCCTTGATGCGGTCGCGGAGGATCGCGGCCTTCTCGAAATCGAGGGCCTCGGCGGCGTCGAGCATCTCTTTTTCGAGCATGTTGATGAGCTCAGTGCGGTCGTACTGCTGTTCGTTGGCCTTGATGACCTCGCGGGCGATCTTGCGGGCGTGCACTTCCTGTTCGAGCGTGTTGCGGATGGCCTTCTTGACCGATTCGGGCGTGATTCCGTGCTCGGCGTTGTACTGAAGCTGGACGTTGCGGCGGCGGTTCGTCTCATCGATCGCCCGCTGCATGCTCGGCGTCATTTTGTCGGCGTAGAGGATGACCTCGGCCCGCAGATGGCGGGCGGTGCGGCCGATCATCTGGATCAGCGAGGTCTCGCTGCGTAAAAAACCCTCTTTGTCGGTGTCCATGATGGCCACGAGAGAGACCTCGGGCAGGTCGAGCCCCTCGCGCAGAAGGTTCACGCCCACCAGCACGTCGAACGAGCCGCGGCGCAGCTCAGTGAGGATGTCCACGCGCTCCAGCGTGTCGATCTCGCTGTGCAGGTATCGCCCGCGGAGGCCCTGCTGCTCGATGTATGCGGACAGGTCCTCGGCCAGGCGCTTGGTGAGTGTGGTCACCAGCACGCGTTCGCCGACGGCCACCCGCTCGTGGATGCGCTGGAGCAGGTCGGGCACCTGGCCGCGGGCGGGCTGGACGATGATCGTCGGATCGACCAGGCCGGTCGGACGGATGATCTGTTCGACGATCTCGCCGCCGCTTTTCTGCAACTCCCACGGCCCCGGCGTGGCGCTGACGAAAAGCACCTGGTTCCACTTATTCTCGAACTCCTCGAATTTGAGGGGCCGGTTGTCCAGGCACGAGGGCAGGCGGAAGCCGTGTTCGACCAGCACCTCCTTGCGGCTGCGGTCCCCGCCGTACATGGCGTGGATCTGCGGGATCGTCGCGTGCGACTCGTCGATGATGAGCAGGTAGTCCTTCGGGAAATAGTCGATGAGCGTGAAGGGCGTCGCGCCCGGCGCCGTGCCGTTCAGATGCCGCGAGTAGTTTTCGATGCCGCGGCAGATGCCGGTTTCCTCGAGCATTTCGAGGTCGTATTTCGTGCGGGCGGCGAGGCGCTGGGCCTCGAGCAGCTTGCCCAGCCGCCGCAGTTCCATGAGCCGCTGCTCGAGTTCGGCCCGGATCGTCTCGACGGCGGCCTTGATCCGGTCTTCGCCCATGACGTAATGGACGGCCGGGAAGACGAAGATCTGGTCCGACGAGGTGATGGCCTGGCTCGTGAGGGGATCGATGAGGTCGATGCGGTCGACCTGGTCGCCGAAAAACTCGATGCGGTAGGCGAACTCCTCGTCGGCCGGGTGCAGCTCGACCACGTCGCCGCGGGCGCGGAAGGTGCCGCGCCGGAAGTCGATGTCGTTGCGGGTGTACTGCAGGTCGATCAGGCTCCGCAGGAAGTCGTCGCGCTCGACCGTCTCGCCGACGCGAAGCGGGATCACCTTCTTCTTGAACTCCTCGGGTGAGCCGAGGCCGAAAATGCACGAGACGCTTGCCACGATGACGGTGTCGCGGCGGGAGATGAGCGAGCTGGTCGCGCTGAGCCGCAGGCGGTCGAGGTCGTCATTGC
>CAZQEN010000070.1:0-25266 GCA_964591605.1 uncultured Planctomycetales bacterium | reverse complement strand
TATTCCTTTTGAGGAATCCCTTTTCGGACTCCGTATCGGCCTCTCCCCATCTCTAATCTCAGATTTCAAATCTCAGATCCGATCAACTCTTCGCTTCTTTCGCAGTCGGCAATCGGCAATGCCTTCACACCGGCTGATTGATTTCTTCTCGCTCCAGCGCCCCCTTCTCCAGGTGCAGCACGCGCCGCGCGTGCCGCGCCGCCCGCGGATCGTGCGTGACCATCAGGATCGTCTTGCCGAACTCGGTGTTCAGCAGGTTCAGCAGGTTGAGGATCTCCTCGGACGTTTTGGCGTCCAGATCGCCCGTCGGCTCGTCCGCGAGGATCACGTCCGGGTCGGTCACGATCGCCCGCGCGATCGCCACCCGCTGCTCCTGCCCGCCCGAGAGCTGGTTGGGCCGGTGATCCATCCGGTCCGCCAGCCCCACCACCTCCAGCGCCGTCCGCACCCGCGCCCGCCGCTCCGAGCCCTTCATGTGGAACAGCAGCAGCGGCAGCTCGACATTCTGGGCCGCCGTCAGCACGGGCACCAGGTGATACATCTGGAAGATGAACCCCACGTGCCGGCTGCGCCACGCCGTCAGCTCGCGCTCGGTCATCGTCTCCAGATACGCATCCACCACGCGCACCCGCCCCTCCGTCGGCTGATCCAGGCCGCCGATCAGGTGCAGCATCGTCGACTTGCCCGACCCGCTCGGCCCCATCAGCGCGACAAACTCCCCCGACCCGATCTCCAGATTCAGCCCCTCCAGCACCGGGATCTCGAGGCGCTCCTTGTGGTACACCTTGCGGACCTTCTGCAGCTCAATACACGCATCGTTCATGTCCAACCCCTGTGATGACGGCCGGCTCAGTATACGTCACGCAGCGACGGATGGCCCAATGCGTGGAGATCGGTCATCGGGATTTCGGTGAGTGCGCCTGGCAGCGTTGTCGCACCCGCCCGAATCCGCGCCGCTGGGGCGGGTAGACCGGGGTAGAAAGCTGTGGCGGCCGAGATGGTGCTCCGCCTCGCTCTCCGCGTAGTCCTTCCACCTCGATCGGCGTCTCTGCTATAATATCCTCATGGCAACGGCTCCGACTCAGCATATCGAGATCACCCCGGGCGTCTGCGGCGGCCGGCCTCGGATCGCCGGACACCGCATCCGCATACAGGACATCTACGTCTGGCACGAGCTGCAGGGCAGGAGCCCGGACGAGATCGTCAGCATGTTCCCGCAGCTCTCGCTGGCCGACGTCTATGCCGCGCTGGCCCACTTCTGGGACCACCGAGACGAAATCCTTGAGGACATGAAACGGCAGGATGCTTTTGTGGAGGAAATGAAGGCCAGGTTCCCTTCGAAGTTGGCTCAGCATCTCAAAGCGATGGACCGCGGAGATGCAGTTTCACCGCGGCTCGGATGCGCGTGAGCATGGCCGTCTGGCACGAGCGGGATGCTTTGATTTCTGTCTTGCGGGAGTTAGTATTCACGTTATGGTCCTGATCCGCTTTCACGACAAAGCCTCGGAGCGCCGTGCGCTGGGCTACCTCGCCGGGCGTTTCTCCTTCAGAACGTGGGCTAACGGGCAGACGCTGGTGCCCGAGTCGGCCCTGCCTTTCCTTGCGGTCGAGGGCATCTCGTTCATTGTCGAGGGTCCGGCCACGTATGAGCACAGCGTTCCGACGGTTCGAGATTCTGCTGCCCCCGCGGTTTAACGACGGCCGCCCTGTCCCGGAGGACCTGATCGCGGACACACTGCTTGAGCTGCGCGAGCGCTTTGGGGCCGTCTCTTCGGAGACTCAGGTGATTCGCGGGCTCTGGCAGCAGGAGGGCCAGGTGTACCGCGATGACCTGGTCCGCATCTTCGTCGACGCACCCGACTTATCCGAAAGCCGCGAGTTCTTCCGCGCGTTCAAGGAGCGCGCAAAGACGCGATTCGAACAAATCGATATCTGGATGACCACATACCCGATCGAGGTTCTTTGAGGTGATGGCGGAACTTCCAGGCAAAACGGCTTCGGCTGGGTGTCCATTCCACTGTCCATCCTGCGATTTTGACCTGCGAACCCGCCCCGTCGGCGCAAAATGCCCGGAGTGCGGCCTGCGCATTCCGACTCCGAGACAAGCGGCTGAGATCAGAAACACCCGCAGAAGTCTTCGGATCCACCTGCTCGGTCTCGCGATCGTTCTCGCGGCAGTGATCGCCGCCGCGGTCGTGGTGAAGCTGTACCTCCAGTCCGCCGGCCTGTTGACCCCCGCGATGGCTGCAGGGATCGTTGCCGCATGGCTTGGGCTCAGAGGAATTGTTTCAAAGCGCGCCGAGCTCAGGGAATTGAGAATCGCGAGCCACGCGAGACCGCTGCAAACCGATGATCTCGAGTGTTGCCCGGACTGCAAGGGCAGCGGGAGGACGTTCTCGTTCATGCCTCTGACGATGCTCGGCGCATGCATCGGCTGTGTTGTCTTTGCCTATCTGGGCATCAATGGCTTCATCGACTTGGGCCGAAGGCCTGGAGATTTCTGGAGCCTTGTGCTGGCTCTCTCGGCCGCCCCCCTGTTCCTCTGGTTGTTCGCCTCCAAGGCCGTGCTCTCGCGGCGAGTCTGGCACGATTCATGCCCTTTTTGTCACGGAACGGGCCAATACTGACGCCGCGTCTGCGCCCCGCCTCACACCGCCGTCAGCGGCCCCACCTCGCGGCGGCTCAGCATAACTCTCAGGCCGGGGAGTCTCTGAACCAGCCGCCGGCCCAGCGGCGCCAGGGCCGGGCGTTCGCTCTCCCAGTGGCCCAGGGCGACCGCGCATTTGCCCAGCCGCAGCAGCGTCAGGGCGTCGTGGTGGCGGATTTCGCCGGTGACGATCACGTCCGCGTCGGCCGAACGCGGTTTCTCCAGCGGCAGCCGGCCCGCTGCCCCCACACACACGGCCGCCCGCCGCACGCGCGTCCCCGGCGCGCCCACCATCATCGCCACCCGCGAGCCCGTCGCCTTCTTGAGCTGCGCGGCAAGCTTGCCCAGCGTCGTGCCATCGGGCAGTGAGCCGACCCGCCCGATCCCCGCCGCCGGCTCGCCCTCCAGCGGGTACACGTCGAACGCCGGCTCCTCGTACGGATGTGCCCGCCGCAGCGCGGCGACCACCTCGGGCAGCCGCCCGGCCGGGACCACCACTTCCAGACGGGTCTCGCTGACTCTTTCCAGCCGCCCGCGCCGTCCTACCCGCGGGCTCGTCCCCTCTGTCCCGAAGAACGTCCCCTCGCCCGACAGCCGGAAGCTGCACTGCTCATAGTCCCCGATTCGCCCCGCCCCCGCCGCGAACAACGCCTCCGCCACCTCCTGCAGCGGCCGCCCCGGTAGGTCCCGGCTGCCGGACGGGACCTCTCCCGCCAGGCCGGCGGGCGCCGTTTCACCGCCCCCCGCCTCCGGCACGAACGTCACCAGCTTGAACTGCCGCGGGCCCGTACTCACATACTCGAACGGCTGCACGTCGCTCAGCCCGCACAGGCCGGCCATCACGTCGTTCGTCCCGCCCTCCGCCGCGTCCAGTGCCGTGTGCGACGAGTAGATCGCGATCCCGGTCCGGATCGCCCGGTGCACGAGGGCATCCGGCCCGTCGCTCTGGGCGATCAAGCGCGAGACCGGCTTGAAGATCGGCGGGTGATAGGCAACGATCAGATCCGCCTTGCCCGCAATCGCCTCCTCCAGCACCGCCGGCATCAGGTCGATGCACAGCAGCACCCGCCGGCACACCGCCTCGCGGTCGCCCGCCAGCAGGCCCACGTTGTCCCACGCCTGCGCCAGCGCCGGCGGCGCCAGCTCATCGAGCGCCCGCGCCGCCTCGCCCACTGTTGTCGGTCTCACCTTTCTCGCCATGTCCAGTCCTGCCCATCACATCCGCCCCGCGGCTGTCTCCGGATCGTAATGCCGGATGATCTCCAGCAGTTCGGCCTCACTCTGTGCCGCCTTCATCCGCTCCCGCGTCTCCTCGTGGAGCATCATCCGGGCAATCTCTGCGATCGTCGCGAGGTGCCCCTCCGGATCACCCGGCGGACTCAGCAGCAGGAAAACCAGGTGCACCGGCTCCGCACCGGCCTTGAACTCCATCCCGCCCGGAACCTGCCCGACCGCACACATCCGCGTATCGAGCTTGCGGCAGTAGGTATGCGGCACTGCCACCCCGTGACCCAGCAGCGTCGGGAACGTCCGCTCGCGCTCCAGCAGCTCGCGAACCGTCTCGTCGCGGGGCACGGCCGGAATGAGCTGCACGATCCGATCCACCAGCCGCCCGAGCAGCGCCTCGAGCCCCTCCGCCTCCAGCCGCATCACGAGCGTCGGGTGGATGCTCCGCGCGAGATAGTCCGCCTCCCGCGTCAGGTACAGCGCGGAGGTGAAGAGTTCCGTCTTGTCCGGCTTGTCCGGCGGGGGCGGATCGAGCCTGACTTCATTCCCCACGACCACTGCCAGCGCCCCCTCTCCGCGGGGGCCGTTGGCCACCGTCCGCAGACTCGACTCGCTGCGGCTCAGCTCTGCGCTCACCAGCGAGGGCTTGGGCAGATGCGTCCAGACCGGCCGGCCTGCGCTGCCCTCGATCTCCTCCTGACGCGGCGTCGGCGACCAGCGGTACACGTGCGTCCTGCCCATCACGTCCGACCAGCGCTGACACAGGAGCTGATTGAGATCCTGATTGTCGGTGAGGGCCAGAAGATTGCCCACCCCCTGCATGTCGTACCGCTCCGGCAGCTCCGCCGTGTCGCGGGCATCGATCGCCATCGCCGGCAGCCCCTCCTCCCGCGCCGCGAAGATCGACCGCGTGTTCGTATCTGCCAGCACCACCTGCACGCCCGCCGCTTCACGGATGAATCGCGCGACCCGCCGCCCGAACGCATGCGCTCCCACGATGAGCCAGCCGGTCGCCGGCGGAGCATGGACCCCCAGCCACCGCGACAGCGGGCCGGCCGTAAAACCCTGCAGAAGCACGGTTGCCACGATCACCGAATATGTGAACGTCTCGACGAATCGTGCATTCGGCACCCCGGCCTGCCCGAGCCGGATCGCAAACAGCGACGCCATCGACGCCGCGACGATCCCCCGCGGCGCCATCCACGAGAGGAACGCCTTCTCCCGCCAGTTCAGATCGAACCCCGCCGTCGAGAGCAGCACGTTCAGCGGCCGCACCAGGAACATGACCGCCGCCACGCTCGCGACGCCCGCCGCCCCGAACTGCGCGAACTGGCTGAACTCCAGCCGGGCGGCGAGCAGAACGAACAGCATCCCGATCGCCAGGTCGGTCAGCTCCGATTTGAACTGCTGTATCTGCTTGAGCTCCGCCGGCTTCTGGAGCCCGACGACCAGGCCCGCCACGGTCACCGCCAGCAGCCCGGATTCAGAGGCAAAAAGCTCCGCCAGCCCAAAAATCAGGATGGCCGACGCCAGCGTGAACACATTGACCAGGTGCTCGGGCGCTAGCCGCCGGGCCACCGCCTGAGCGGCCGCCAGCCCGCCCGCGATCCCGATGCCCAGTCCGTACAGAACCCGCAGCGCCGACTGCGCAATCACCGTCTGGCCTTGGCCGCCGCTGATCCACTCGAACCACAGGATGGCGATGAACACCCCGATCGGATCGATCAATACCCCCTCCCAGTGCAGGATCGTGTGCAGCCGCGGGGTCACCCGGATGCGCTTCAGCAGAGGTGTGATGACGGTCGGGCCGGTGACGATGACCATGCTCGCCGCCAGAATGGACTGGTTCAGGTCCAGTCCCACGATCATCCAGATCGCCAGCGCGGTCCCCATCCAGGTCGTGACCACGCCCACCGTGAGAATACGCCGGATCACGCCCGATGCCTCACGGTAGCGCTGGACGTTGAGCGTCAGACCCCCCTCGAACAGGATGATGGCCACCGCCAGGGAAATCAGGACGTTCAGGCCCGACCCGAGCGTCTCAGATCGCACGATGTTCAGGAACATCGGACCCAGGAGCACGCCCCCCGGCAGCAGCACCACGATCGCTGGGACGCGCAGCCAGTACGAGAGCATGATCAGCAGCACGCCGCCGCTGAGCGCGACCACCACCGTCTGCAGCATGGTTTCGATCTGATGGTGATCCATGGGGCCGCCGTCTCTCCCGGTGTCGCTGTGCTATGCCCGCTGGCGCGGAATGACTATATGGGTGCCCTGCTCTGAAACCAAGCCGGTCCCGGGTCGCCACCAGCCGCCTTTTCGGGCAGAATCCTCTCGGGGGACAACCTGGTGGGGAGTCGCGGATGGCCGCACATGGTGTGATATTCGATCTCGACGGCACGCTGACCCGCCCGCACTTCGACCTTGACCGCATTCGGGCCGAGATCGGACTGCCCGCCGCCTCGAGAACGCCCATCCTTGAGGCCCTCGAACAGATGGACGCTCACGCCCGTGCCCGGGCCGTCGCGATTCTCGAACGTCACGAGCACGAGGCCGCCCATGCCAGCCAGTTGCACGACGGTGCGATCGAAGTCATTCAGACGCTCCGTTCCCGCCGGATACCCGTCGGCATCCTGACCCGCAACAGCCGCACGTGCACGCAGATCGTGATCGACCGGCACGGCATGGAGTTGGATTGCGTTCACACCCGCGAAGACGGCCCGGTCAAACCCGCGCCGGACGCCATTCTGGCAATGTGCCGCCGCTGGGGCGTATTGCCCAGGCGGGCCTGGATGGTGGGCGACTATCTCTTCGACATTCAAGCCGGCCGCGCCGCCGGCACCCGGACCGTCCTGATGATCGGTGATGGACCCGTGCCCTCATTCGCCGATCAGGCCGACCACGTGATTCGCCAACTGACCGAGTTGCCGTTGCTGATGAAGCTGATCTGACGCGGATGCGCGGCCCGGCATTGCACATCGCCAGCGGCCAGGCCGCGCTACCCCCGAAAACGAAAGGAGCCGGCAGGCGGGCGCCCACCGGTCCTTCAGTACCCAGGACCGATGCCCCTCAGTGATGCTGCTTCTTGCTGGTGGCCCCCTTGCCCGCCAGCAGCCCGTACGCACCCTTGGGCGTCGAGAAGTTGATGTCCTCCATGCTGATCCACTTCGTCGCCGACGTGCGGATGCACATGTCGTCCGCGCGGAAGAAACGCTGCTGCCAGTTGGCAACGCTTCGATCCTGAGGGAGCCGCAGGATGCCCGCATGGCCGTCGTGATAGGCCACTGTCCCCGCCGCCATGTCCCGGGCCCCCGACTTCAGGTGCCGCGTCTCGAAACCGTCGTCGCCCGTCCACTCGCCGTCCGTCACCGTCTGCAGCGAAGCCCACGTCTCCTCTGCATAGAGGGGAACGCCGTCAAAGTTCTTCATGTTCACCCGGTGATCACCGCGGTTCATCGTCAGGTACGTCTCCGGCGGGTAGGCCGGATGATGCGCGCCCACGGCCAGCTCCGCCGGCGCCCCCGACAGCATCACGTTCGCCGAGTAATGCCACCACGTATTGCCTTTGCGCGTCTCCGACGGACAACTGTACGCGTCCCGGGCCTTGTTCATGTAACGCCAGATGCTCCCCCCCTCGGGGATCACCTTGCCCGTCGGCGAGTGGCGGCCGATCCAGTCGTAGCCGTAGTCATGCGCCTTGGAGTCCGCCGGGAACCGCCCCCGGTTCGCGGCCACGTACATCTGTGTGGCCATGCCCAGTTGACGCACGTTGGACTGGCACGCCACCAACCGCGTCTGATCGCGGGCCCGCGACAGCGACGGCAGCAGAATCGCCACCAGCAGCGAGATGATCGCCGCCACCACGAGCACTTCAATCAGCGTGAAGCCGGACCTGGAGTGTGGAGCCTTCATGGAAACACCTGTCGAGCGACAGTCTGCGGCGAGTCGAACCTCGAGGCCGCTGCGCCCGGGCATGCTTCGCCCTGCGCCGCCGCCTCCCGGGGAATCGATGGGCGCCGGTCGACAACTAAAACGCTTCAGTCAGCAAGCCCGGAAAAAGTCACTCCGGGCGCGACTGCCTGGAGTGACCCGTTGCCGCGACGGCTTCCATCTGTACTAATACATTTTAATCATCGGCCAGACCAGCAGCAAGGTCCATCCCGCGGCTCAGTCTTGCACCGGATAGAACCGGTCCAGAAATGCTTCGTTGCTGGGCAGCGACGGTTGCAGCCGGCGAATCTCATCCGGACGGGCCCAGCGAAACTCGGCCACTTCCGCCGGATCGGGCCTCAGAACCGCCCCTGCATCGACCAGCTCTGCTCGCCACCAGGAGAGAACCAGCCACCCATCCTGCCGCCGCCACTCCCAAACCTCTTGCAACGGCATCACTTGCGCGCCAAGCTCTTCACGCATTTCCCGGATGACCGCCTCCGCCGGCGTCTCGCCGGCTTCAATGGCGCCCCCCGGAAAACACCAGCTTCCGCCCGCTCGAATCCCCTCCGCTCGACGAATGACGAGCAGCCGTCCTTGGTCCTCAATGACGGCGACAACACCTCGGGTCGGTTCCACGGGCAACACCTCGGGATTCAACGGCTCGATGTCCGCCACTGTACCGGCAGGGGGGGGCTGCCTCAATGCGGTCCTTGCACGGCCCCACTAGGACACCGTCAGGACAGCCTCGGCCAGCCGCCCGGAATTGATTCGGCGGGACGAATCGCGTGTAATCGCAATGTATGGATCACTTTCATTTCCAGGATGGCGAATTGTGTTGCGAGCAAGTGCCACTTCGACGGATTGCCGACGCCGTCGGCACTCCGACCTATGTCTACTCCGCCTCGACCCTGGTCGAACACTACAAACGGATCGCGGCCGCCTTCGCCGAGCTGAAGCCCACCATCTGCTATTCCATCAAGAGCTGCCAGAACCTCCACATCCTGCGCCTGCTCGCCGAGCAGGGCGCCGGGATGGATGTGGTGAGCGGCGGCGAGCTCTATCGCGCCCGGCAGGCCGGCGTCGATCCGGCCAGGATCTTCTATGCCGGCGTCGGCAAGACGGACAAGGAAATCAATGAGGCCATGGACGCCGGTATCGGCGCGTTCAACATCGAATCCGAAGCGGAACTCGCGAATCTCATCGATCTGGCCACCCGCCGCCAAAAGACGGTCCAGGCGGCCCTGCGCATCAACCCCGACGTCGACCCCAAGACACACCGCCACACTTCGACCGGCAAACGCGAGGCCAAATTCGGCGTCGATCTTCAACGGGCCCGCAAAGCGTTCCACGATCTGGGACGATCGCCGTCCGTGCGGCTCTGCGGACTGCACCTGCACATCGGCTCACCCGTCAACACCGTGGAGCCCTACGTCGAGGCCGTCACGAAGGCCCTTGCCCTCATTGACGAGCTTCGCCGGGACGGTTTCACGATCGACACGCTCGACCTGGGCGGCGGTTTCGGTGCGCATTACGAAGGCGGCGAGGCTCCCCCTGCCAGCGCCTACGCGGAGCGGATCGTCCCCCTCCTGCGCGGGCGAAACCTGCGCATCTTCCTCGAACCCGGCCGGTCCATCTCCGCCAACGCCGGCCTGCTTCTGGCCCGGACGATCTACGTCAAGCAGGGGGGCGACAAGCAGTTCCTGATCGTAGACGCCTCCATGAGCGAATTGATCCGCCCGGTCCTCTACGACGCCTACCACTTCGTCTGGCCGGTACGCCCCGGTGCGGGTTTTGTCCCGCCCAGCCGAAAACGGGACCAGGACCTCCCCGGGCTGATCGAAATGGACGTGGTGGGCCCCGTGTGCGAGAGCGGCGACTTCCTGGCCAGGGGACGCAAGCTCCCCCCCATGCAGCGCGGTGATCTGCTGGCGGTTTTCACGGCCGGGGCCTACGGATTCGTGATGGCCAGCCACTACAACTCCCGCCCCAACCCCGCCGAAGTCCTGGTGCGGGAGGCCGAGTTCAAGGTCATCCGCCAGCGGGAGTCGTACGCCGACCTCATCGCCGCCGAACAGACCTGAAACCCGGCGCCTGACGAAGCGCCACCACCGGCCTTGACACATCCTCCGGGCAACGCTAGCCTTGTGCGTTTCCCCGAGAGGCTTGCAGCCTCGGCCCCTGGTTGGATTGGCCGGTGATGCAAGCCTCTCTGGTTAATGAGATGCCTTCAGGCAGGTAAATCAAGATGCTCCCAGTAGCAAGATCGTCCAAGGCCCGCAAGCGCAAACGCCGGTCGCATCACGCTTTATCGCGGCCAAACTTGGTCGCGTGTCCCAAGTGCGGAAGCGCCAAACTGCCGCACGGCGCGTGTGAAAACTGCGGTTACGTCAGCAGCAGCGTGGCCCTGCCTCTCAAAGAAGAGGAGTCTTGAGCCCGATGCGGATCGGCCTCGATGCCATGGGGGGGGACTATGCCCCCAGAGAGACCGTGCGCGGCGCCGTGGAGGCTCTGCCTTCACTGGGCAGCCACGAGATCGTCCTCTTCGGCGATGAGACTGCCATCCGTCACGAACTCGACCGCCTCGATGGCACAACCGGTCCACAGCTCCGTATCGTCCACACGACACAGGTCATCGAGATGGACGAGATTCCCGTCGAGGCCGTCCGCAGCAAGAAGGACTCCTCGATCTGCCGGATGGTGCACATGGCCGCCGAGCGGAAGCTCGATGCCGTCATCAGTGCCGGGAATACCGGCGCCTTCGCCGCCGCCAGCCAGCTCCGCATGCGGCTCATGACCGGAGTGGCGCGCCCGGGCATCGCCGTCGTGCTCCCCTCATTCCTGGGACCGACCGTTCTGCTCGATGCGGGGGCCAACCTGACCCCCAAGCCGCACCATTTCGTGCAGTATGCCATCATGGGCAGCGCCTATGCCCAGCACGTGCTCAAGGTCGAGCGCCCGCGCGTCGGCCTGCTCTCCGTGGGCACCGAACAGGAGAAGGGCACCACGCTCGTGCAGCAGTCTCACGAGATGCTCCGGCTGCACCCGCGGATCAACTTCGTGGGCAACGTCGAAGGGCGCGATCTGTTCCGCGGGACCTGCGATGTCATCGTCAGCGACGGTTTCACCGGAAACATCGCCCTCAAGCTCACCGAGGGCTTCGCGGAGGGCCTGTTCAAGACGGTATTCAAGGAGATCGAACTGGCCGCGCCCGAGCTGGTCGACAAGGTTCAGCCGGTGCTCAAGCGGATCTGGGCGAACCATGATTATGCCGAGTACGGCGGAGCGCCGCTTCTGGGCGTGGACGGCGTCACCATCATCTGCCACGGCAGCAGCAGTCACGTCGCCATCCGAAACGCGGTCCGGGTGGCGGCCGCATACTGTGAAAGCGATCTGAACTCCATCATGGCGGCCGAGCTGGCGCAACATGCCTCCGCGGGCGTGGCGGCGGTCTCGGCAAATCAGTGAAACACTATGGGCAAGCGGATCCCGATGATTCTTCGCGGCATGGGTAGCGCCGTGCCCGAGCATGTGATGACCAACGCCGACTTCGAGAAGTGTCTTGACACGTCGGACGAATGGATCCGCACGCGCACGGGCATCCGCGAGCGCCGCGTCGCCGGTCAGCATGAAAACACCCTGACGCTTTCGGTGCGGGCCTCTCGTCAGGCCCTCGAGCGGGCCAGCATGACACCCGCCGACATCGACATGATCGTACTGGCCACGACGACCCCCTACGTCCAATGCCCGGGCACCGCGTGCTTCCTCCAGCACGAGCTCGGCTGCCGCATCATTCCCGCCTTCGACATCCAGGCGGCATGCAGCGGCTTTGTCTACGCCCTGGTCACCGCGGCCCACCTTCTGGACCCCGATCGCTATCGAAACATCCTCGTCCTGGGTTCCGAGACCATGACGCGCCTGGCCGATTTCGAGGACCGGGCCACCTGCATTCTCTTTGGCGACGGCGCCGGGGCCGCCGTCCTTTCCGCCGTCGACAACGGAACCAGCGGACTCTACGAGCATGAGCTCTTCGCCGACGGCAGCGGAGCCCAGATGATCTGGGTACCCGCCGGCGGTTCGCTCGAGCCGGCCAGCACCAGGACCGTCAACGAACGGCTCCATTTCCTCAAGATGAAGGGGCGCGAGGTCTACAAGTTCGCCGTCACGCGGATGCAGGAGATCATCCACGATACCCTCACCCGCGCCGGCCTGGGCATCGAGGACGTCGCCATGATCATCCCGCACCAGTCGAACCTGCGGATCATCGAGTCGGCCGGCGAGAAGCTCGGTATCCCCGCGGAAAAGATAGCCATCAACATTGATCGCTTCGGAAACACCTCGGCGGCATCGATTCCGCTGGCCCTCGAGGAAGCGATGAACAGCGGAAAGGTCAAAAGCGGCGATTACGTGCTCGTCGCCGGCTTCGGCGCCGGCCTCACCTGGGCCTCGGCGCTGATCAGGCTGTAATCGGGCAGGGTGGGTATTTCCCCTTTGAAGCAGACAGGCGGGCATGGCCCGCCGAAGGTCAGGAACGCGGGTCAGGCCCGCCGCAGACGATGAAGACAGCAGTCCTATTCACCGGTCAGGGCGCCCAGTCGCCAGGCATGGGCAAAGACATCGCCGCCGTCAGTCCGGCCGCGGCTCAGGTGTTCGAGCAGGCCAATGCCGTCGTCGGTTACGACCTGCGCGTCGTCTGCTTTGAAGGGCCGGCTGACCGGCTCGAACAGACCGACATTCAGCAGCCGGCAATTTTCGCGACCAGCGTCGCGATCTGGAGGGCCCTCAACGACGGCAAGGACATCGTCGACGCTCCGGCGGCGATGGCCGGTCTGAGCCTCGGCGAATACACCTCTCTCTACGCTGCCGGCGCCGTCTCGTTCGAGGATGCCCTCCGGCTGGTCCAGCGCCGCGGCGAACTCATGCAGATGGCCGCCCGGCTCAAACCCGGCGGCATGGTCACCGCCCTGGGCCTCGATCTTGACGCCGTGGAGAAGGTGTGCCGGGAGGCCTCCTCCGTCGGCATCATCGGCCCGGCCAACTTCAACTGCCCCGGCCAGATCGTGCTGTCCGGCGAGAAGGCCGCTTGTGAGGCGGCTGCGAGGCTCATCGAACAGGCGGGCGGGCGTGCGATCCCGCTCAAGGTCGCCGGTGCATTCCATTCGGCTCTCATGAAGCCGGCCGCCGATGGACTGACCGGGATGCTCGAGACCACCGAGTTCCACGGCCCCCGCGTGCCCGTGCTGGCCAACGTGAATTGCCAGTACCATACCGATGCCGCTAATATTCGCCGCTGGCTGGCGCATCAGTTGACGCAGCCCGTGCGCTGGCAGGCCTCCATCGAGCGGCTGATCGCCGAGGGTGTGGAGCGGTTCGTCGAAATCGGGCCGGGCCGTGTCCTCACCGGCCTGATGAAGAAGATTGCCCGACAGATGCCGGTGGTGAACGTCAGTACCGCCGAGGGCCTGCAGCAGGCCGTGCCGGCCTCGTGAAGGCATGCCCCTCGGGCTCAGGGACAGGGAAACAGACGGGTAGAACGCCGACGGCCAAACCGTGTCCCCACGGATCGGCCCGGTCCAGAAGGTGCGATATTGACTGACGCGGTAATCGGATTGACGAATCAGGTGGCAGTAGTCACCGGCGGATCGCGCGGCATCGGCCGGGCCATCTGCATGGCCCTCGCCGCCCGTGGGGCGACCGTCCTGGCGACCGCCCGCGACGAGGCAAAGCTCGTCGCCCTCGCTGACGAGGCCCGCGCCGCCGGTCTGCCCGGACGCGTGGCGCCCCGTGCTCTCGACGTCGCCGACCGCGCCGCCATCGAGCCCTTCGTCGACGCCGTCGTCGCCGAGTTCAAGAAAATCGACATCCTCGTGAATAACGCCGGAATCACCCGCGACGGCCTCCTCATGAACATGGAGGACGATCAGTTCGACGATGTCCTCACAACCAATCTGCGGGCCGTGTTCTGGCTGACCCGGTCAGTGAGCCGATACATGCTGCGGGCCCGCTATGGCCGAATCATCAATATCTCCAGCGTGGCCGGCATCACGGGCAACGCCGGACAGTGCAACTACGCCGCCAGCAAGGCCGGCATCATCGGCTTCACCAAGTCCATCGCCAAGGAGATCGCCAAGCGCAACATCACCTGCAACGTTGTCGCGCCGGGCTTCGTGACCACCGATATGACCGATGTGCTCAATGACAAGATCAAGGAAACCGTCAAGCAGTTGATTCCGTGTCAGAAGTTCGGCGAGCCGGCGGACGTCGCCGCCGCCGTGGAGTTCCTCGCATCCCCGCAGGCCAGGTATATCACGGGTCAGGTGCTTGCGGTGGACGGCGGCCTGGCGATGTAGACGCCGCGGGCGGGATGCTCGCGATGATGGGACGCGGTCCCTGCGGACGGCGGGGACCCGATAGAGTGTGAACAGGGATTTCGATGGCACCGCGGTCCGCCGAAGGCGGCCTGCCGCATTTGCGAGAGGATGTCTCGTTATGGAGGATGCATTGGTGACCCCTCAGGAGATTGAGGACAAGGTGTTTACGATCGTCAGCGAGCAGATGGCCATCAACAAGGCCGAGATCACGCGCGAGACGTCGTTCGTCAACGACTTGAACGCCGACTCGCTCGACATCGTCGAGCTCGTCATGGAGTTTGAAGACAACTTCGAGATGAGCATCCCCGATGAAGAGGCGGAGAAGATCCGCACCGTCGGACAGGCCATCGACTACATCATTGCTCATCAGGGCAAGAGCTGACGGCGGCCGGGTCCGGCGGGAGATGGATCCCGACCAGGGTTTTCAGGCGCGCGCCGCGGCCACGCGCGTGCGCCCTATTCGTCTGAAGGCAGGGTGAGAAGGATACGCATGGCCAGGCGTCGTGTTGTCATCACAGGTATGGGAGTGGTCACCCCTCTGGGCTGCTCGGTCGAGCGCTACTGGGATGGTCTGATCACCGGGCGAAGCGGGATCGGACCCATCACGCACTTCGATTCCACCCTCTTCGATACCCATTTCGCGGGTGAGTGCCGCGATTTCGATCCCTCGAACTGGATCGATGGCAAGGCTGCCAAGCGCATGGACCCCTTCGCCCAGTTTGCCCTCGCTTCGGCCATGCAGGCCGTCAAGGATGCCGGCATCGATCTCTCCAGGGGCGACCCCTACCGCCACGGCGTCATCATCGGCTCAGGCATCGGCGGCCTGCTCGAACTCGAACAGCAGCATGTGCGCCTCATCGAGAAGGGGCCCTCCAAGGTCTCGGCCTTCACCATTCCCAAGCTGATGGTCAACGCCGCCAGCGGCAATATCTCCATCCAGTTCGGTCTCAAAGGCCCCTCCAGCGCGGTCGCCACCGCCTGCGCCTCGGCCACCAACGCCATGGGTGACGCTCTCCACGCCATCCAGCGCGGCGATGCCGACGTCATGATCACCGGCGGCAGCGAAGCCGCCGTCACCCGGATCAGCGTCGCCGCCTTCAACGCCATGCACGCCCTGAGCACCCGCAACGACAACCCGCCGGCGGCCAGCCGCCCGTTCGACCGCGACCGCGACGGATTCGTCATCAGCGAGGGGGCCGGCGTCCTGATCTTCGAGGAGTACGAGCACGCCCGCGCAAGAGGTGCACGGATTTACGCAGAGGTGCTCGGCTACGGAATGACCTCCGACGGCGGCCACATCACCCAGCCCGACGAGAATGGTTCCTCGGCCGCCATGGCCATGCAGAAGTGCATCACTGACGCACGCATCGAGCCCCAGAACGTCGATTACATCAACGCCCACGGAACCAGCACGAGCCTGGGCGACATCGCCGAGACCAGGGCCATCAAGCGCGTCTTCGGAGAGCACGCCCCCAAGGTTCCGGTCAGCAGCACCAAGTCCGCCACTGGTCACCTGCTCGGGGCCAGCGGCGGCATCGAACTCGTCGCCACCGTCATGGCCATTCACAACCGCACGATCCCGCCGACCATCAACCTCGACACGCCCGACCCCGAGTGCGACCTCGATTACGTCCCCAATCAGGCGCGCGACCTGCGCGTCCGCCGTGCCATGAGCAACTCCTTCGGCTTCGGCGGCCACAACGCGTGCATCCTGGTCGGCTCGCTCGACTGAAGCGGCCGTGCCCCCCTGCCGAACCGCTGGATGGAGGCAAGCGTCCCGCCCGCCGCCACGCATGCCAACCGGCCGACACCGCAGCTCGACCCTGACGGACGGGCGCCTTCACGGATTCGCCCGTGACACGGCATCCGGGCCGGCCAGCAGTTTCTCCGCCCCCGCCCGGCTCAGCCGCCCCATCTCTTCCGAGGTCAGGGCCCGGCCCAAAACCAGCACATCGTCCACGTTCCCCCGCAACTGCTCGTCGCTGCCGAGTTCGGCGTCCTCGCCCAGCAGCAGATCACGCGAGAGGGTCACCGGCGCTCCGCCGGGCAGATACCGCCGGCCGGCCGGCTTGCCGTCCAGATAGAAATCCACCGTCCCGTCGTCATACACCACCCCCAGGTGGTGGTACTTGCCGTCTGCGAAGCTCAGCGCATCGGACTGAACCGGAATCCCCTTGCAGACCAGCCTCAGGCCGGCCACGTGCCGGCTCTCCGGATCGAGATCGAAGATCAGCTCTGAGGTATCCGCGGGATAGTTGCCCCGATAGGCGCTCAGCAGCCGCGCGTACCGGTTGTCCGCACTGCGCACCATCGCCGCCAGCATGAAGCGCGTCCCGAGATTCCGCGTCCCGCCGATCTCCAGGCGGCTCAGCGGCCGGAACTGCGAGCCGATGATCAGCGACCCGCTCCCGAACGCCGCGTTGGACGCATCGCGATCGAGCTTCGACGTCCCCAGCCTGCGCAGCGGCTGCAGGCCGTCGGCCGGCAGCACATCGGAGAACGCCCGGCCCGCCCCGCCCTCGAACGTGTAGAGCACCTGCAACTCGGGCGATTTCGGCTCCTCGATCACCCGGACACCCTCGCCGGCCCGGAACGAGTAGAGCGACGCCTTCTGCAGGATGAATCGCAGCCGCATCGGCCCGCTGACCTGCGGCAGTGCCGCTTTCCCGTGCCACGTCACCACCTGATCGATGCTGTCGGCCTGAATCGGATCGCAATCACCCCGCCCGTAGCCCGGCAGCACACTGCCCCCCGCATCGAGGAATTCCACCGTCAGCGATCCGCCGCCGGCCTGACAGTTCACGTGCAGTTCTCCGGTCAAGCCTTCGAGCCGCCTGGTGAGCACCTCGCCCGGCGCCTCCCCCGCATCGAGCGAGACGAAGCCGTCCTTGCGAAGCGTGGCCAGCCCGATGGCCGATTTGAACGGCAGGTAGTCATGCGGCCCGTCGTAGCCGCTGTAGTACAGCCGCAGTTCCCTGCCCACCCGGATTGGCGGTACCGGGCAGAGCATCCCGCCGTCCCACGCCCGCGGCGGCTTGCCGACCGGCAGCATCGGCGGACGGTCTCCCTCCTCGCGCAGCCAGTGCACTCCGTCGCGGCTGCTGATCAATTCGACGAACATCGGCCCGTGGAAATACCCTTCGGTCAGCTCCTCAGCGCGGAAGATCCACAGCAGACCCAGGTACATCGATTCGTACGCGAAGAAGTTGCAGCCGTAGAAGTGCGCCCGCTGCACGCTGCCTGAAATCGTCCATCGGTCGTCAACATCATCGGGAGCCAGAATCAGTCGCAGCGGCGGAAAGTCCGTCAGATCCGTCGTCTCACTGAACCCGATTGCCCGCCGCCGCAGGCCGCGCACTTCGGCACCGACCTTCACATACCCCCGGAATCGCTGCGTGAACGGATCCCACATGAACCGCCCCACGTCGCCGCCGCCCTTGACGCTGGACTTGTCCGACAGCTTCGTCCAGTGCAGGCCGTCGGGCGACGCGGAGGGATAATAGTTGCCCCCGATGCCCTGATAGCGCCGGCTGGGGTCTTTCTCCCAGGGGGTATGCATGATCGTGGAGATGCCGTCGACGATGTTGTTCTCCATCGTGCCGGTGACCTTCCACGGGCGCATGCCCATGTTGGGCTTCTCCCAGCGGACGCCGTCCTTGCTCGCAGCGTAGCAGACGTGCCCCTTGTCGGGGTCATTGGCGTGCGTCCAGCAACTGTACCACATGCGGTAGCCCGACCCGTCCTCGGTCGGCAGAACGGCCGCACACTTGACGATGTCGCGCTCCCATGGCTTGTCGACCACGACCAGCGGGTTGGCCGGGTGCTTCTGAAATGCGTGGTACTGCCGGGTGACGTTCGTTCTGCCCGCGACGAGGTGATCGTCGACAAAGAGCTGCCACGGCCCCGACAGATCGGTCAGCGATCGGCTCGTCTCGCCCCGCCCCAGGCCGGCCCCGAGCGTCAACAGAACGACCATGCTTCCTGCCATCTGCCGTCGAACGTGCTGCAACCAGGTCATGCCAGCGGTGCTCCCTGCAGGTGATCCATCCCCCGGACATCATCCCCCAAGCTCGACCGCTGGTAAACCGCTGAATACCCCTCAAAAGAACTGTAACAGACCCGCACGCCGGCCGCGCATGACTGGAGCCGTGTCAGGTCAGACGTTTTCAATTGTCTGCGCTGCGGCCGTATTCAGTAGGAGAGTTTCGTTCTGCAGGTGCTAGGCCCGGCATTCATGCCGGGTGATCGGGTGTCAGACATCGCCCGATCCCGGTTTACCGGGATTCTCATCCCGCTTCAGCACCCGGCCGCGCACTGAAGCATTCCGAGAGTCCTGGTGAACCGGGATCGCTCGCGATGTGATGCTCAATCACCCGCCTTGCCACGGCGAGTCTCCTCTTGGGCAGACATGAATACTGGGCCGGGCACCCGCAGGACGGAATTCGCCTACCGAGAACGGCACAAGCTTGCCCGGCCGCCCATGACCCTTGAATGGTCGCCTTCAATCATGCCGTTATTGCGGTAGCCGCTGGATCAGATCCAGCAACTGGGTGTGGTACGTGGCCGGGTCGCCGGAGGCGATGAAGAAGCTCCCCCCGCCCGCCTGGGCGATGCTCGCGAAGAACTGCTGGGCATCCGGCTGTGAGGCCCGCATGCCCACCCCGATCACGTGGAGCTGGATCCCGAGCGCCGCCGCGTCCGTTGCCGCCTGAATCGCATCGGCCGTCGCCTGGGCCGGATCCTGCGCGCTGTTGATCGTCCCGTTTCGCGGGATGTTCGGCGTCCCGTCCGTGACAAGGATGATGACCCTGGCCGCCCCGCTCCGGCGGCCTGGGGCAAGGTCGCCGAGCGCGCCGGTGGCGACGGCGCCGGTGCCCGCCGCCTGGTCGATCCCCTGGGCGGTGTTGCTGTTGCCGCTCCACATGGCAGCCTGCATCTGGTCCAGCTTGCCGGTGATGGCGGCGGCCTCGCTTGTCACCCACGACAGATGATCGGGTTTCTCCCCCGGGCCGTACCCGATCTGGCCGAAAGCGACCAGCCCGAACTGATCGGTGCAGCTTCGCGATTGCAGAGTGTCCGCGAGCTTTCGAATCCCGTCAATGGCCGTCGTGAGCGGCTGCTGGGGTGCGCCGGCCAGCCCCGGAGAGTCCGCTCGCGTGTACTTCATCATCTGGACGTAGTCCACGAACGTCTTGAGGCCGAACCGCCACCGCAGCATCGGGTTTCCATAGAGCCCTGCTGGCGGATCGTACCGCAGGAACCGGTACGTCAGGCCGGTGTCGGAAGTGCTGTCGTCCGCCAGGGTGATGTCCGAGACGTAGTCGACGAACCCGTCCCAACTCCCGCCGATCGGCCTGCAGAACGTGTCCGGATTGCTGGCGCTCGACGGATAGGGCACGAGGGGCTCGACTTCGCCCGCGTCGATGAGGTCGTTCCCGTTGCCGCCCGCCTGCCCGCCGGTTTTGCCGCTCTTCCAGCGGTAGAGCCCCAGGGCCACCAGGACGCGGCGGCGGTAGTTGGCCCTCTGAGTGGACTGATCCGGCGAGCTTTCACTGCCCGCCCCGGTCGGGCTCCGGATGACGGCCAGCTCCTCCGCGGTGTACGCCCCGTATCCGCGATTGCTGAGCGACTGGTTCACATAGTCCGCCGGGATCAGCCACTGGGAACCTCTTTTCAACTGCTGCAGCCCCAGGTCGCTAGCCGGATCCCAGTCCGGCCCCGTCACCGTGCTCCCCCAGGTGGTCATATTGCCCAGGTACGGCCCGGCAGGCAGCCCGCGCTCCGTGGTCTGAGGGGCCAGCGACGTGTCCCACAGGTACGCCCACAACTCCCGGTTCGCGATCTCCATCGCCCGGTAAGAGACCAGGCAGTTCTCGTACGCCTGCGACAGCGACAGGTCCAGCACGAAGGCGATGTCCCGGGCAATGACCCGCGCGGTGCCCACCCGCGACCCATAGCCCCGCTGCAGCACCCCGAAATCATCCTGATCCACATCCCCGTCGCCATCCAGGTCATCCGTCTGGCACCCCGCCGGGGCCGGGAGGCTGGGGCCCGACTGCATCCGGCATTGAGCGAAATGGAGCACATCGGCCGAGTCCACCACGCAGTCACCCGAAACGTCGGCCGGCTCGACCGCGACGGACAGCGTGGCCAGGCCTGAATCCGCCGTACCGCAGGCATTCGTCACCAGACAGTGGTAATCGTCGCCTGTATCTTCCGGCAGCGCCGAAAGGATCGTCAGCACCGGCCGGGTCGCGCCGCAGTGTCTGGGGCCGTCGGCCAGCATGCTGCTGCCACGATACCACTGGTAGGAGAGCGGCTCGCTGCCGGTCGCGGTGATGGTGAGTTGAACGGCCGCACCGGGACAGAACGTCTGCTCCGCGGGCACGGGGCCCGTGACCGTCGGCCCCGCGCATGGCTCATCGGCGGCAACGCATGTGAACAGGTGGGCCAGCAGGAGAATCAGGATGACACGGAGCCCCCGGGCCATGCGCATCCTCTCTGAGGCGGACTCTCCGCGGGTGGACGGACCAGCGGCAGGCGCGGACGATCCTGCGCGCTACGACTGGGGCTTTATCGTCAGTTCCGGGAATCAGACTGGAACGATTCACCCGTCCCGCCCGCACAGGAGAGACGGCCTGTCGCCGCCTGAGTCATCCTGCGGGATACTGTCGAAGCTGGCCTCAGACGCCACCCACCCTGAATGGCGCAGGTCCATGGAGGGCGCAAAAAAAGCGGGGCTCCCTCCCGACCCCGCTGCGAACCTGGTCAGTTCGCTGGTGTACCTGAGCTGCCTGCAGTCTGTCGAATGTGCGTCGTGGGGGACGGGCGCGGACCGGGCGCGGGCCGGTGTGAACCGGCCCGGTTCGCCCGCCGTGTGCATGGGAATCGGCGCGCCCGCCCGGATGTGGGGAGGCGAGCGCCGGATCCGTTCCCCTCATACCCGAGAGGTGAGTGAACCCGGACGTGACGGCCGCCGCGGGGAGCGCGGCAACCGCGGTCACTCCGAATGCCTCTCATCCGCTTATAGGGAAGCCTGCCGCGCGAGTCAACGCTCGATCGGGCAAATCGGTGCACCGTGAGGAATCTCGGGCATCCGCCGCCCGCACCATCCCCGTCGCCGGCCGTTTTATGGGGCATGCGTCGGCGTTCATCGACGCCAGATCCGAAAACACGTCTGCCCGTCGCGACGCAGTGCTCTTCGCTGCTCGTTCAGGCCGGCACGTCGTGCTGCACGGGTTTTCGAGTGGGATGTGTCCTGTCCACGAGGGCTCGCCTCGGTGCCGTCACGGCAGCGGCCGGATCCGCAGGTTGCGGAACGCCACCGGACCGTGGTCGCCCTGCAGCATGATCGGCCCCAGCGTCTTTTCCGGACCCGGCAGGGCCGCCCGTGTGGGCCCCTTCAACTCGACATTCTCATGGACCACCACGCCGTTGAGCTCTACCCGCTCGAACCGCGCGTTTTCGACCTTCAGGCCCGACGCGTCGAACCGCGGCGCCCGGAAGATCGCGTCGAACGTCTGCCACTCGCCCGGCGGCCGCGACGCGTTCACCCGCGGGGCGTGGCCGTTGACGTTCTGGTTGTCGATCCACTCCGCGTAGATGCCGCCGGCGTCGCTGAACTCCACTTGCGGTTTTCCGTAGCTGTCGAGGATCTGGATCTCATATTTGCCCTGGAAGTAAACGCCGGAATTCGACTCCTTCGGTACGAGCCATTCGATATGGGCGGCGCAGTCGCCGAAGCTGGCCTCGCTGACGATGTTGCTCGTCTTGCCTGCCGGGTTGTTGAGCAGCACGCCCTTGCCTTCCAGGCCGACCAGCCGCCGGGGGTCGGCCGGATCGAGCCGGACCTCTCCAACCGCCTGCCAGGTGTTGTTGCTCGAATTCAGCGGCCGCCAGCCGGTCAGATCCTCCCCGTTGAACAGGTTGACCTGGTGTTCCTCGGCCGCCCGTCCGAACGTTGCGCTGCCGTCCCCGCAGCCGGACGCCAGCACGCTGGCAAGAAGCCCGACGCCACAACTCATCAGCACAGATCGTGATGGCCGCATGATGTTCTCCCGGAAGCAGAGTATCCGACGCGTCAAGAGTGACATGCTGGGAATTGTGCTCGCGCCGCGGCTTCGTGGCAAGGGGCGGAGCTGTGGACCTTGGCCGTGACCCCGCTTGGGACTGCGGCGGCAGTGACGCCGCTTTCACTCCAGGTGAGGCAGGGCCCTCCTGCCGGCCAGGACGTTCCGCGTGAAGCCAAAGCGGTGTCGTTGCCACCGCACTCCAAGACGCTTCGCGTGCGCCGCCAGTTCGTCTCGCACGCGGGGTCGGGTTGTGCGATAATGGCCCCAGCGCCGAAGAGGTTTCACATCGATACATACAGGAAGCCGCCGCATGTCCACGATCGCTCCCCCGTCCCTGTCCGGTCCGCCCGAGCCCGTGTTCGCCGAGCAGGTCGATGCCGCGTACTACAGCCGCGACATGGCCCCGACGAACGCCTTCGAGCGCAAATGGGGCATGAAAGACATCGCCGCCCTGTGGATCTCGATGTCGGCCTGCATCCCGACGTACATGCTGGCCTCGGCGCTGATCAAGGAAGGCATGAACTGGTGGCAGGCGGTGCTCACGATCTTCCTGGGCAACGTGATCGTGCTCATTCCGATGGTGCTCAACGCCCATGCGGGCACCAGGTACGGAGTCCCGTTTCCGGTGTATTGCCGGGCGTCGTTCGGTCTGCGCGGGGCGAACGTGCCGGCGCTGCTGCGGGCAGTCGTGGCCTGCGGGTGGTTCGGGATTCAGTCCTGGATCGGCGGGGGAGCGATCTACACAATCTTCACCGTGTACTTCCCCGCCTGGCAGGGCTCTGCAGTCATCCCTCTCGCCGGCATCAACGCCGCCCAGCTTGTGTGCTTTCTGTTCTTCTGGTCGCTCAACATGCTCGTGATCTACAAGGGGATCGACTCGATCCGCCTGCTACTCAACATCAAGGCGCCGCTGCTGATCGCGCTGGGCCTCTTGCTGCTGGCGTGGGCGTACCGGGCGGCCGGGGGGTTCGGGCCGATGCTCTCGCAGCCCTCGGCGTTCGTGCCCGGCGGGCCGAAGGCGGGGCTGTTCTGGGCCTTCTTCTTGCCGGCCCTGACCGCCAACATCGGCTTCTGGGCGACGCTCTCGCTGAACATCCCCGATTTCTCGCGGTACGCGTATTCGCAGCGCGATCAGATGCTCGGCCAGGCGCTGGGCCTCCCGCCGACCATGGCGCTGTATTCGTTCATCGGCGTGGCCGTCACCTCGGCGACGGTCGTCATCTATGGCAAGGAGATCTGGGACCCGGTCGTGCTGCTCGCGAAGTTCAAAAGCCCGGTCGTGCTGATCGGGGCGATGCTGGCCCTGTGCCTGGCCACGCTGGCCACGAACATCGCCGCCAACGTGGTCAGCCCGGCCAACGATTTCGCCCACGTCTGGCCGCGGCGAATCTCGTTCCGCACCGGCGGGCTCATCACCGGCGTGATCGGCATCCTGATGCAGCCCTGGAAGCTCGTGGCCGACCCGACCGGCTACATCTTCAAGTGGCTCATCGCCTACAGCGCCCTGCTCGGGGCGGTGGGGGGGATCCTGATCGCCGACTACTTCGTCATCCGCCGCACGCGCCTCAACCTGCACGGGCTCTATCGCCGGTCGGGCGATTACTGGTACTGGGAAGGCTTCAACGTGCGGGCATTGGTCGCCCTGGCCGCCGGGATCCTGCCCTGCGCCCCCGGCTTCCTCGGCCAGGTGACTTCGTGGCCCATCCCCCCGGTCTGGATCCGCATGTACGACTATGCGTGGTTCATCAGCTTCGGAATCGCATTCTCGGTGTACGTGGCGCTGATGATCATTCGCGGGCAACCGACCGCACGCGAGTTCTCTGCGGCAGACGGCTGAACTCGAAGCTTCATGCTCGTGAATCGGCGCTGATGTCGAACTCGGCTTCCACCGGCGTCAGCGCCACAATCGGACCGATCTGAGCGCGTTCCTCCTCGGTCAGTTCTGCTCGGATGGTTTCCCAGAGCCTCTCAAGCCGAACGTCGTCATCCAGGCCCTCGAATGCCGACGAAGCGACCCAGCCGTTCACTTGTCCGTCCAGGGTTTCGAGTCCGCAGTTGAGATCGGGGAAATGCTTGCCCAGCCGTTCGATCAGCTTTGCTTGTACCGAATCCATGCGAGCACTCCTTTTCCGTGAATGCCGGTCGCCGCATCAAGGGTCTTTCGTGCGACTGCCTTCATTATAGCGTCGGGGCCGCCGCGGATGCCCTTCGCCTCGCCCAGACGCCGGATGTGGCCGAGGTATCCCGGGCTGGAAAGGTATCGGAGCTCGTTACGCCATACCCGGTTGAGAAAGCTCCATTGAGCATAGAGCGGCGGTCTCTTGACCGTCTCCCGCAGGCTCCGGCGACAGCGGGCGAGCCAACGGGTCAGGTCATGCCGGGCGTCGTGCGTCGGGTTGTCATGCAGCGCAATCGCCTGCAGGATGCACTCAACGGCGAGGCCTGACAGATAGCTCGTCAGCACGTAATCCCCTCGACGAAACGCAGCCCAGGCGGCTTCTCTTCGTTCAATGGAAGCCGCATAAAGCACCTCAGGTCGGTGGGCGAGATCGGCCGGCATGCTCGTCTCACGCTTGTCCCAGTCTCTCCGCGAGGTACTCGACCACGCGGGACTTGTCGATGCGGATCTGGGCCCCGGTGTCGCGGTCGCGGACGGTGACGGTGCCGTCTTCCTTCGTCTGCCCGTCGATGGTGAAGCAGTAGGGGGTGCCGGCCTCGTCCATGCGGGCGTAGCGCTTGCCGATGCTGGCCTTGGCGTCGTACTGCACCGGCCAGCGCTTGCGGAGTTCCCGGTAGAGGGGCTCGGCGATTTCGGGCAGGCCGTCCTTGTTGACCAGCGGGAAGACCGCCGCCTTGATCGGGGCGAGCCGCGGGTGGAACTTCATGTAGACGCCCGATGCGCGCGAGGCGTCTGGCGTGAAGGCTTCGCAGATCGCCGCCAGGGTGCCGCGGTCCGCGCCGGCCGAGGGCTCGATGACGTGCGGGAAGTACCGGGTTTTTGCCGCGATGTCTTCCTTGC
>CAZQEN010000069.1:0-25621 GCA_964591605.1 uncultured Planctomycetales bacterium | reverse complement strand
CAGGACCTCTTCGCGTATCGACCCTATCCTGCCCGCCAAGGTCCCGCCCGGCAGGCGGGACCTACTGACGAACAATGCCCTTGTTCCAGGAACCGTAAGGCCATTGTCTGTGATCGCTGACCAGTCGTGCCTTCACCGGGTTATTGCGAATGTAGTCCATGATTCTCTCGTCCTCCTCGGGCGATCGCGACCAGTGGTCAAACCACTCGCGCTGCCAGAACCGATCGCAGGGGACACCCAGCAGCTTCGCGGCGCCATGGCCGGTCCAGCGTTTGAAGTCTTCCATCGTTTCCTTCAGGCCGTATGCTCCCAGCTCGCAGAACAGATGTAAATGCGTCGGCATGATCACGTACTCGAACATCGACCACTTCTCGCAATTGTGTCGATGCTCAATGGCCTCGACCACCATCGCCGCGATGTCCGATCGCTGGAGATGGGCGTTGGGGACGGCACGATCGAGCCACTCCTCCATCTCCCGGAAGATCAGCCGCTGCAACTGCAGGTGTCGGGGATCGTCGCGGCCTTCTGCACGTTTGAAGGTCTCTGTGAGCGCACGAAGACGGCGCTGCCCCTCGATCGGAATGGCCCCCGCGAGATGAATCGTGATGAAGTAACGGCCGCCACCGACTTCCCAATGAGGCAGCCGCCCCCACCAGAATGCGATGGTCTGGGGTTGTCGCGTCATATGCGGCTCCCGCATTTCCCGCCCAAGTAGGTCCTGTCTGCCGGACAGGACCTCCTTTCACCGTCGATTTTCCCCCACCCAAGGTCCCTTCCGGCAGAACGGACCTACCACAGTAGGTCCTGTCTGCCGGACAGGACCTTTTCGCGTCAAGCTTGCGGGACAAGGTTTCTGAGCATCGCCCATCACACCCACCCGAGGTCCCGCCCGGCAGGCGGGACCTACCCATCGGGATCGCCGATTGTGCGTATCTTACTGCTGACGTGTGATCGCATCAGGTCTCTTGGGGATGCCCTCTCAGGGCAAATGCATCCGGCGCCACCATTCCGTGGGCGTTGCCCACGGCTACCATGGTTCAGGCCCTGGGTCTGGGAAGGGTGGCACATACCTCCTGATAGGCGTCCCGCACTCTGGGCAGACGCCGGAGACGTTGCCGGTGAGATCGTATGAACAACGCTCGCATAACTTTAGCAGCACCATATCGGTCCACTTGTCGCCCGTCGCAATCTCCCACTTGAGCGGCATTCCCAGACACCCGATGAACAACCGCAGACGTGAACCACACTGCAGGCAATCATAATCTAACGCGCTGAATCTCCAGCGATTTCCGCGCTCTACATGGCGAACGTAGATGGAGGACTTCCACCGAAGTCCACGTTGCCGACAACGTGGACACCTTCTGCGCCAAGATTGCACGTATACCCCCAGAATCGCGAGGACCGCAAACGGCGCAAAGCCGATGGCCAGGAGTATGAGCAGTCCCGTCGTATCTCTCATATTCTCTCCCCGCATTCCGGGCACACGCCGGAGACGTTGCCCGTGAGGTTGTAGCCGCAAAACTGACAGGTTGGCCCGCCCTGGACACCGGCGCGCCGCGGGTGCATCAACGCCAGTCCAAGTCTAGCCATAAGTGGTAGCAAAAGGGTAAATGCTGCCGGAGCCCAGTCAAGAATTTCGGTCTCGGAGTAGAAGACGGCGGTGTAAGCATTTACTCTGACGCTGCCGATGTGAGAGAGGTAAACCGCACACACCAGCACCAGTGCAGAGAGAACAGTAATCGCCACCCCATAAAACAGGAGCAGTCGGGATGCACGAGATCCGGCAGCTTCCAGGCTGAAGGCTAACACGGCAAGCATGCTGACCCCGACGCCGGCAGGTAGCCAGAGATAATACTCTGTCGCAAACAGTGCAGCCCGTGTCAGCCACGCGATCTGGTCCCACTGCGGTCGCAGGTACGAGCCCATCTGTGCATGCGGTACCCACCACAGCCCGCAGCAAATCACGCCGGTCAAGGCGTATAGGCCCGTAAGCCACGCGAGCACACGAAGTGCGAAAAGCCTGTTGGTCATATCCTCTCCCCGCATTCCGGGCACCGGGGTTCGCTGATACCGCGCAGGATGTAGCCGCACCTGCGGCAGCGGGTTTCGTCGAAATGTGGATGGGATCGATAGTACCTGCGAGTCAGACCTGCGTAGATGACAACGGGGATAACGACGAGACTCACCATGCTGTCGACCGCAATCATCGCCTGCAAGGGGCGCAAGTACTGAGGAAGCGTCCAACTCCACCACATCATGAGCCAGCACAGTCCGTAACAGAGTAAGCCTGCCCCGACCGCAATCGCCGCTCGCCAGAACCAGTGCATGGGGGCATTCTACCGCGCCCGGCGAGGACCCGGTCAATCCGCCGGTTGCGTCTGCCGCGGCTCGGCGGCCAGGATGCTCAGCGCGAAGCGGCGGAACTCCTCCGCCGTCGGTACGTGCTGGTGTTTCTCCTTGAATCCGGCCACGTAGTGCCGCGCCTGCTGATAGAAGTCGTGATGTGTGTGCCAGAGCGGCTGCCGGATACCCTGGTCGTCGATGAGCCAGTAGCCGTTCTCGCGGCCGTCTTTGTACTCGTTGTTGTACATCTGCCAGCACAGAATGAACGGGCAGCCCCACTCCAGGCCGATGCGCATGACCTGGCGCGAGCGCCGATCCCGTTCCGGTTCCGGCACGACGCGGGCGGGAAAGCCGTATTCGCCGATGAAGACCCGCCTGCCCGGCAGCCCGGCCTTCGGCGGGAGTCTGGATTCGATGTAGTCCAGGGCCCTGGGCAGGTGGTTGGGGATGTCCCGGAGCGAGTCGTACGTGGAATACGACACGTAGTCCACGTTCGTGTGCGGCAGCACGCGGTTGGTCACGCTCGGCCGGCCGGCCATCGAGACGGCCGTCACGTGGTTCACCTCGGTGTAGTGGTAGAGCTGCACGCCCTCATGCGGCGTGTCGCGTTTCGCGTCGTCCACGGCCCGCTGCCGCGTGTTGAGCCAGTCGGTCATCCCCTGCAGCGCTTCGGGCGTGACGGCCTCGTCCGAGTCCGCCTTGAGCGCGGGACGCAGATGCCAGTCACTCTCCCAGTGCCCGAGATAGAACGTCTTGCCCGTGCCGCTGTATGTCGAGAGCAGATGCGAGGCGAAGGCTTTCAGCTCCCGATACTCCTTTTCCTGGTCCTCCGCGGAAAAGCCCTTGTTCCACCAGCGGGGCGTGAAGCAGTATGTCCAGATGAGGTAATAGGCAAACGGCATCTCGAACACCTGCCGATACGCCGGCTCCGATCGGGCCAGATCGGTCAGTGTGCGGATGGCCGGATGTGCGGGGGGCGCATCGATGGACGCGCCGGGGAACGTGATACGGGGCGTGCGGATCGCATCGCTGCCCTGGTTCAGCAGGTACTGCACGGTCTCCGGGTAGGCGGCTTTGGACGCCCGAAGCATCATGCGTTCATAGCCGCGCCCCATGGTGAACTTGAGGACGTTCGATCCCATCGCCAGGACCGCCCGGGCCGTCTCGACCAGGAGGCTTTCGTCCGTGAACTGGTACGTGGCGCCGATGGTCTGCGTGCCGATCACGTAGTTGAACGCATCGACATCCGACAGGTGTGCCCTGGCGAGCACACGCCCGAGCCCGGTGGCCGCCGGGCGGGGATCGCTTCCCAGCACCTGCGTGCGAAGGCCCGCAGCGATCGGAAGACTCGTGCCCAGCCTGAGAAAGTCGCGTCGCTTCATGGGTAGACCGTGAGACTCGGGAGTCAGAGCCGCACGCCTTTTGGCACCGGACGGATTCAGCCGGAGTCCGGTTGCCGTCAGAACATAACGCAATGAACACGCGGCTCAAGGCGCCTCTCGGTCATCCGGGACCAACAACCAACGGTTTGTGGTGTGAGCGGTCGCGCCCGACCCGACCGCTGGCGGAGCGCCGGTCACCAGGGGCAGGGGGCGGGGAGTTTTCGGATGAAGGCGGCGAGGTTGAGGCGGTCGGGGGGGCCGGCGTCACGCCAGAACGGGGGCTGGCCGAATTCGGCGAACAGCTCGCGGCCCATGGTTTTGGCGGGGTAGCGGCGGGACTCGACATGGCCGTCGAGGAAGGCGAGGCTCGTGCGGCCTTCGGGGGTCGCGTCGCTCGAGCCGGAGGCGGGCTCGAGCAGGTGGCGGGTGGCAATGCGGTCGATGCAGTTGAAGCTGCCGTCCGGGTAGCTGGCGTTGGTGTGGTAGGAGGGGTGATCCTCGAACATGGTCATGAAGCGCGACGAAGAGAAGACGATGCGCTGACCGGCGGTGAACGAGACCTTCCGCTGATGGCCGGGGAGCCAGTTGCTGGGAGAGTCGGCGACATAGGTGAAGCCGCGGAGGCTTTCCGGGGCCTTGTAGCCGATGTAGGCGTTCATCGAGTAGCTGAGGCGGCCATTGCCGCCGCCGCCGAGGGGCGTGTCGTCGGCCGGGCCGGGCTTGTCGGCGGGGCACAGGTAAGCGGCTTCGTGGCGGACGTAGCGGAAGAGGGTGCCTTTCCCGGGCACGTCGGCGACGAACTCGGGATCGAGGTGATAGGGTTTCTGGTAGGCGGGGGTATACGAGAGGGCGACCTGGCGGTCGCGGGGGCCGTCCCAGGTGACGCCGGCGGGGCGCGGCCATTCGGGGCCAAAGAGGATCTGCATCCAGAACAGGCCGTGGGTGGCAGGGAGGAGCTTGTTCTCGGCCACGTAGAGGCTCATGCTGGCCATGAGTTGCCTGAGGTTGGCCTGGCAGGCGACGCTGCGGGCCTGCTGGCGGGCCCGGGAGAGCGCCGGGATCAGGATGGCGATCAGCAGGGCAATCATGGCGACGACGACGAGGACTTCGATGAGGGTGAAGGCGGGGCGGGGGTGGGGCTCGGGATGGGCGATTTGAAATCTGAGATTCGAGATTCGAAACAGAGTGGGGCGGGGATTTGACCGGTTCACATCGGGGAGGCTCCGCTGCCTCCGCGAAAGATGACTGGCGCCGCCGGTTTCGAGCGTCTCCGGCGTTCCCATCATCGGGAACCCACGCATCGCTGCGCGATGGATGGGCCACCCGCCCGCGTTCGAAGCAGCGTATCGGGCCGCGTTCGCGGTGTCGTGCCTGGGATGATCTGCGGGCTGGAGGGTGTGGGGATTCATGGGGCATGGCTCGGTCTGTGAGGTTCGCAGCCGGATGTCTTCACTACTCATATCGTCGCGCTGCCCTCCTGAAAAGTTCACTTGGTTTACGGGGGGGTGGGGGCTAGAATGCTACTACGTTGTTGTTTCTGCCGGACGGAGGCCGTTTTCCGGTGCGCGCAGGGCGGATTTTTGGGGCGGCTGCGGTGGTGTTTGTGATGCTGCCGGCCGCGGAGGCTCTGGCCTGGGGTCCGGCCACTCACGTCAAGCTGGCGAGCGATCTGCTTGAACATCTGAACCTCGTTCCGTTGGCGGTGGCCGGGCTGCTGGCCCGGTGCCGGCGGGACTACATTTTCGGCAACATCGCGGCCGACGTGGTGCTGGCCAAACGGCTCAGCCGCGTGCGGCAGTTCTGCCATCACTGGGCGACGGGCTTTGCGATCCTGGAAGACGCCCAGACCGACTCGGGTCGGGCTTTCGCTTACGGATATCTCTCCCACCTGGCGGCGGACACAGTGGCTCACGGGAAGTTCCTTCCCCGACAGATGACGCTGACGCGCACGACCGTTTCGTTCGGTCACCTGTACTGGGAGATGCGGGCAGACTCGAGCATCGGGCCGCACTACTGGGATGAACTGCGGGGCCTGCTGGAGGACGTGTTTCACGAGCACCGGGCCCGGCTGTCGATGACGCTGACGGACACGTTTCTACCGTTCTCGATGAACTGGCGGCTGTTCTATCGGATGAACCGGTTTGTGAGTCAGCGGCTGCTGCGACGGACGATGGACCGGTGGTATGCGTGGTCGCGCTGGCCGCTGTCGGACCAGTTGCTGAGGGAATACCGCGCCGAGTGCGTGCAGCGGATGATCGACGTGGCGTCGCAGGGGCGCGAGTCGTGGGTGCTGCACGAGGATCCGAACGGGAATGCCGCGCTGGCGTACACGAAGCTGCAGCGCCGGCAACTGCGTCGGCTCTCACGGGCGGGGCTGATCGCACCGCATATCCTGTACGAGGCGGCGGCGGGGCACGCGCCGATGGTGGGTGGCGCCAAGCCGCGGCATCGCCCCGGGGCGGGGGAGTCTTCGGCAGCCTGAGGGGGCCGTGGGTGATGGGACCCACCCCCGGACGGGGGTGGCCCGGACGGTTTTCATCGGGGCCGTTTTCCCTTATTATCCGCGAATAGAACCGGGCTGGCGAGCTCAAGACGCAATTGAGATACCTGCGCCCGAGTCGGCGGCCCAAGCAGCCTGAGGCCAGCAACCTGAGTCCTTGAGACGAGCGTTACAACGATGAGCGAGAAAGCAACCCTGCGGATCGGAGACAAGACCGTGGAACTGCCCGTGGTCGTGGGCAGCGAAAAGGAACACGGCATCGACATCAGCGACCTGCGCGCCAAAACCGGCTGCATTACCCTGGACGACGGGTACGGCAATACCGGCTCGTGCCTGTCGGCGATCACCTTCATCGACGGCGAGCAGGGCATCCTGCGGTACCGGGGGTATCCGATCGAGGAGCTGGCGGAGCGCTCGACGTTTGTCGAAACGGCGTATCTCCTGATTTTCGGGGAACTTCCGACGGCCGAGCAGCTCCAGGAGTTCCGCCGGCTGCTGACCGAGCACGAGTTCATCCACGAGAGCATGCGACACCACTTCGAGGGCTTCCCGCCGAACGCCCACCCGATGGCGATTCTCTCGGCCATGATCAACGCGGTGAGCTGCTACGAGCCGGAATTCATGGAACCCGAGGACGACGACAAGTTCGCGGATTCCGCGGCCCGGCTGATGAGCAAGGTGCGGACGATCGCGGCGGCCTCGTACAAAACCTCGACCGGCCAGCCGATGATGTACCCGCGGTCCGAGCTGCCCTACGTCGCGAACTTCCTGCACATGATGTTCAGCAAGCCCCATCGGCGCCATGATCCCGATCCGGACGTGGTGCGGGCGCTGGAGATGATCCTGATCCTGCACGCGGATCACGAGCAGAACTGCTCGACCTCGACGGTGCGGATGGTGGGTTCGAGCCAGGCGAACCTGTATGCCTCGACGTCGGCGGGGGTGTGCGCCCTGTGGGGCCCGCTGCACGGCGGGGCGAACCAGGCGGTGATCCAGATGCTCACCGAGATCCAGCAGACGGGCGAATCGTTCGAGCACTTCATCGCGAAGGTCAAGGACAAGCAGACCCGGATCCGGCTGATGGGCTTCGGCCACAGGGTGTACAAGCATTACGACCCGCGGGCGACGATCATCAAGGCGGCCTGCGACAAAGTGCTCAGCAAGCTGGGCATCCGGGACCCACTGCTGGACATCGCCAAAAAGATGGAAGAAGTGGCGCTGCGCGATCCGTATTTCGTCGAGCGCAAGCTGTATCCGAACGTCGATTTCTACAGCGGGATCATCATGCGGGCGATCGGGATTCCGCTGGACATGTTCACGGTGATGTTCGCGATCGGCCGCATGCCGGGCTGGATCGCGAACTGGCGTGAAGCGCATCTGCAGGCGAGTCCGCGGATTTCCCGCCCGCGGCAGATCTACACGGGACCGACGCTGCGGCCGTACGTGCCGCTCGAACAGCGGGTCAAACCCGGTCAGAAGTGATCGGGCGGATGCCGTGACCCCGGAGGCCCGGGCGGCGCGGGGGCACGTCATCCTCCGCGTGCAGCCCCGGAAGCGGCCACCTCAGCAGGAACACAGAATGATCGACACGGTCGAACAGGGTGGCATGGGTCCCGGCGCGCCGGGACCCATGCCACCCCGGATAGACTTTTCTGCGCTTCCGCGTGGGTTGTGAAGAACAGGCATGCCGCCGGTGTACGTTGGCGAGACGCCGGTGCCATACCCCAGAAGCCATACCTGAGAGGAACCATGACTGAGCACGTGGTGATTATCGGATCCGGGCCGGCCGGATGGACGGCGGCGATTTATGCGGCACGGGCGAATCTGAGCCCGCTCGTATTTGCCGGGCGTCCCAAGCAGGTGCCCACGACGATTCTGCCCGGCGGGCAGCTCATGCTCACCACGGAAGTCGAGAATTATCCCGGCTTTCCCCACGGCGTGACGGGCCCGAAGCTGATGGCGGCGCTCGAGCAGCAGGCCGTGCGCTTCGGGACGCGCATCCAGACGGACCAGGGGCAGCACCCGGACGTGTCGAACCCGGACGACGGGCATTCCTACCAGTATCACGACTGCACGAAGATCGATCTGTCGCGGCGGCCCTTCCGTGTGTGGGGCGAGAACGACGTCATGGTCGAGACGCACAGCGTGATCATCGCCACGGGGGCGACGGCCAACTGGCTCGGCCTGCCCAATGAGCAGCGGCTGGCCATGTCGGGCGGCGGGGTCAGCGCGTGCGCGGTGTGCGACGGGGCGCTGCCGGTGTTCCGCAACAAGGAGCTGGCCGTCGTGGGCGGAGGCGACTCGGCCGTCGAAGAGGCGACCTACCTTACGAAGTTCGCAAGCAAGGTGTACATGATCCACCGCCGCGATCAGCTCCGGGCCAGCAAGATCATGCAGGAGCGGGCGCTCAAGAATAAGAAGATCGAGGTGCTCTGGAACAAGGTGGTCACCGACGTTCTGGGCGACAAGATGATCACGGCCGTGCAGCTCAAGGACACCGTGACCGGCGAGCAGAGTGAGCTGCCGGTGGGCGGGATGTTTGCGGCCATCGGGCATACGCCGGCCACCGCGTTCCTGAAGGGGCAGGTCGAGCTTGACGCGAAGGGGTACGTCAAGCTCAAGGACCCCTACCGCACGACGACCAGCGTGGAGGGGGTCTTCGCGGCGGGCGACTGCGCGGACAGCGTGTATCGGCAGGCGATCACCGCCGCAGGGATGGGCTGCAAGGCGGCGATCGACGCGGAGCGGTGGCTGGCCGAGCAGGGAATCGAGTAAAAACCCTTGACAGATGCCCGTCCCGACATAAAATACCGCATAGACCCGAATGGAACCCCAGATAACACGCCGGGTCCGGGTCTGGCTGGAGTGTGATGCCGTGCGATGGCGGCTCAAGAGTCATCCGGTTCGCTCGAACCGCCCGATGGGGGCGGCCGCGGCATCTGCGCGCTTCTGGTAAGCGTTTTCCTTTCCGCCGCCGCCCGAGGGCGGTTTCCCATTTTTCTTTGATTGCAGGTCTGGCGCCGCGGGTCGCGATGGCGGCATGGCTTTGCCGCGCGGCACGCGGTCCGGGTCTGACGTGGACGGTGCGCGCCGGGCCGATGCGCCGGGCGATGCAAACGATCGTGATCGAGAAGGCGGCCACCGTGCGTGGCCGATGCCCATGAGTGACGACATGAACGAGCAATCTGCCATGGCCCGGCCGCTGGCCCCCGAGGACGTGCGGCCCGGCGAGTATGTGTGCCTCCTGCACACGGTCAGCGAGTATCTGCCGCTGTGGTGCCTGGAGGAGCGATATGCGGGTGCGCCCGAGCCGGTGCGGATGGTGTGGATGCCGCAGGATGCGGGGACGCCGCTACGCGTGGTCGAGGTGTGCGTGCCGTTCGTGCTGGCAGAGCAGCCGGACGGCTCGCACCGCACGCTCGACCTGCGCCGACACCGGATCGCGGGCGTGTCGGAGCGGTTCGGCGAGCGGGCGTTCAAGCGGCTGCGGCGCGGCCGGCGGCGCAAGGGGGATGCGGGGCGGGCGTGAGCATGGGGCGGCGGTGCGGGTTGAGGCGCTGGCGCGCTGTTTCATCTCGCGGCGAGCTGCGTCCTGTATCCATCAGCCCATGACGAGATCATGGCGGCAAAACAGGATCGGGCGGGCGGGGCGTTCTTTCGCCCCCGCCGGGGCGCAGGGGGATACGGGTGGCTTTTCCCGGAGCTGGCGCCCTTCTTGTTCAACACATTTCTTCTGCTTTCTGCCTCAACGGGGCAGCGTCCTCCAGCCCAGGGTTGACCCGACGCAGTCGGGACTACCCTGGGTTTGTGCGGGACGCGGGCCACAACGCCGACGGCGTTGCGACACACCCTTTCGGGGTTGTGCCGTGCCGCGCCACCGATACCCAGGGTAGGTCGCCTGCGGCGACCTACCCTGGGCTGGAGGGCTCAACGCCGTTGGCGTTGCACGACTTGGCCCATGAGGAACCTCCTTTGACTCGTGTAGGACAGCAAGAGCTGGTGCCTTGAGCTGCCTTCTTGCGCCGCTCCGCGGCTGGGGAAACCAGCGTGGCCGGGGCGCGAGACGGGGCTTGAGCGCGGACAAAGGGGAGATTATCGCGAAGAACCCCTTGCTGGCGCTGCAGGCTCGATTGGGATGCCCGCTCGTGCGACTCTGCGGATGCCTGCCCTCAGGGGGCGGGCATCGTCGCGGGGTCCTCGCCTTCGGCGAGGATGGTCTGGCTCCACTCTTCGGGCCGGTATTTGTCTGTCCAGACCTTGGGTCGGTCGTAGCGTACATCTTTGACCAGCCGGCACAGAACGCGCAAAGGTGACTCCACGTTCGCGACGCCGCGCCGATCCTGCTGTCCGGACGCCGAGCTGTCCTCAGGAGAATACCAGGTGGTTGAGGAACGAACCGTGAGGCTGTGCTGGATCGTAACACTTTCAGGAATGAAATGTGACGCAGTCTGGAACTGCTTCGACGAAGGGAGCAGGAGAGGCTGAAGCTGAACGCCATCAATCTGGAGAAGCCACATGGTCGTCTCGGGGACGAGCCCGGGCAGTGTGCAAGAGCGGTGATGGTCAATAATTCGCTGGGAAAGGAACGGACGCTTGAAGGGCAGATACTCCGCCGGGAGCCAGACGCCGAAGAACCGCCGCTTCTGATCCACCGAGAGCACGTTGGCATGAAGGAACTCGCCGACAAGCTGCTCGTTCCTTCGATTGAACCAGCCCTGCGCGGCGTCGGGGAATTCTGTGGCGAACAGGGCATCCGCCGCGGCCTTGATCTGCGGTCGCGTGAGATAACCGCTATGGATGCGGAGGCGAAGCTGCTCCATGGCTTGCCATCGGATCTCACCTTTGGCGCTTTTGAGGCGGTGAATCAGGACGAACGTCGGCAGATAGTGGATCGATTCACGCTGCCAGGTGCGCTGGATGTACTGGCGCACGCCGGGTAACGCCAGCGTCGAGGCGACCGCAAGGCAGATGGCGCCGGCCATGATTCGCCCGGGGCTTCGGCGCCGTTCGCCATGGGCCACCGTCTTGTCGGAGAACGGCGTACCGCATTCGGGGCAGCGCTGTTCGATCTGACCGCTGAGGTTGTAGTCACAGCGTCGGCAGCGGGGTTCGGTGCCGCGGCGGATGCCGCGCAGGCCGCGCCAGGCGAGGAAGATGCCGATGAGCACCAGTATGGCGGGCGGGATCAGCATGGTTCTCTCACACGCAACTCCGTCTGACGATACTACGGGTAAATCAAGGCATCCGTGTGGCTCCAGGGTGTTTCGTTGCGCGATGGCGGCGTGCCGCGCGTCCGCGGGCGCGGATCGTCGGCCGTTCCACCATCGGCCTGCGACCAGCGGGTGTAGATGTTGTCTTGCCCGATACCGATGATGGGCGTCCGGCACCAGTCCGCGCTGGAATCGGCGAAGAGCACACTCTGCCCCTCACCGCCATGATTGGGCGAGTTCCATTGTCGCCAGGCCTCCGGCGGCTCGGCAGGGCCGGCGCCGGGCAAGCCCGGAAGGGCAGCGCCCAACTCCAGCGCGGTTCCGAAGGGACCTTTGTCCGCGGCCAGGGGAAGACGTTCATCGCGGTCGCAGCCGGGGACACCGTACTTGCCGTAGGGCACCTGCATGCCATAGCTGATGTTCTGGATTCCGGCAAAGTCAAGAAAGCTCAAGGCGGGCTCGTCGGCGACGGCGTCTCCGCTGCCCGGACAGAGGAACGAAGAGTTGGTTACGTAACCGGCAAGCACGATGGTATAGAAGTTGCGCGTCGTGGACATGTCCGTATCGGCTGTCGTCGTGTGGCGCAGCCGGTGCGTGCCGATCTTCTGGGGCGCGTAATTCACGCTTCCGTATTCCGCCACTGTCGGAGGGGCGTGCGGAGCGATGATCCAATCGTCACCTGACTGACCACCATATGTGAAGAGGCCGAGGGCGACGCCTCGAAGGTTGCTCAAGCATCGGGCTCGCTGCGAAAGCATCCGTCCCCGGTGCAGGGAGGGAGCGATGACGGCCGCGGCCAGCAGGAGCAGGAGGAGGACGGCCCCGACCTGGAGCATCGAGGATCGGTGGGAGCGGGGGACGCCGGGCGATTCCTGGAGATGGTCGCCGGAGGTCATCAGGTGTGATTATCTCCTGATTTGGGTGGGTGTCGAGGGTCCCGGGGGCTGGTCCGCGGTATTTCGAGGGTCTGGCGTATTCCCATCGTCGAGACCCCATCCCTCGCTGCGCGAGGGACGGGCCAGCCGGCCTTGCGTGGCGCTGCTCCGTTCCGCATGGCGACCAACTGCAGTCGCCATGGCACCCCGCCAACAGCGGTCGCCATGCCACGCCGCCAGCCGGCGAACGAGGGGAGATCATCGCGCAGAACCCCTCGCTTGCGCTGCGGGCTCTGTCGGATGTCCGCGCGCGGCGTGCGCTGGCGGCCACGGCGGGGCCGCGGGGTCATACGCTGGCCGCGGGCGGCGCGGGTCAGCCTTCTTCGACGACTTCGAATCCGGTGAAGCGGGCGAGGCGGCGGGTGTCCTCCATGTGGTTGCCGTAGAAGATGACGCGGTGCAGGCCGTAGGACCAGCCCTCGAACATCTTGCGGGCGTCGCGGACCTTCACTTCGATCTTGGTGCGGCAGGCCCGGTCGGAGTCGGGGACCGAGACGATGGTGCCGGTGGAGACGAGCATGCGGCCCGTACCCAGACATTCCGAGGGGCTGGCGGTCACGTGCGCGGGCATCGGCTTGTTTTCGCTGGTCACCAGTTTGGCCATGGTGACTTCCTGGCCGACGCGCATCTTGACCTGCAGCACCGCGCCCTTGTGGTCTTCGAGGTGCGTGCGGATCACGTAGGGATGGGCCTCGCCGGCGGGGCCGTCCATCTTCGTCGCCGAGACGCAGTGGGCGTGGATCACGCTGTTGTTCGACACGTCGAACATCGGGTCGGTCACGAAGCCGGGCTTGCCGGTCAGATGCAGGTAGATGATCTGCGTGAGCGTGGAGGGCAGGTCGGCCTCGCAGACGCCGGTCAGGCCGACGTCGTTGAGCCGGGCGAAGCCAAAGCACGGATACGCGGGCAGGACCTTCTGGCCGAAGAGGCCCAGGCAGTTGATCGTGATGGCTTGGGCTTTTTCGTCGGCCAGGAGCTTCTGGAGGGCCAGGCACATGCGGGCGCTCTTGAGGATCTCCTCCTTGGGCGGCTCTTTGACGGCCTCGGCGTTCTTGATCCAGCGCTGAGCGTCGGCGGCGGCCGCGTCGGCCGGGATGGCCTCGTAGGCGGCGTTCAGGGCGTCGGCGCCGATGGTGCGGATCTGGAGGCCGAACTGCTTTTTCGCCTGGGCGACCAGGGCTTCGGGGGCCGGAGCGTGGCCGCTGAGATACAACAGCACCGTTTCCTTGAGGCGGTGGATCGCGCGGAACGGGCGGATGGCGATGTTGACGTCTTCGAACCTGCTGCTCGGGACGCAGTCGATTTTCTTGCCGAGTTTCTGCAGCTCGGGCACGATCAGCCACTCATGGCCGCTGTAGGGGATGGCGAACATGATGGCCGGAAGGCCTGAGTCCGCGAGCTTGTGCAGGATGCCGCCGGTGCCCATCGAGAGCTGGACGGCCAGGACGCCGTCGACGTCCTTGTGTTTTTCGAGCAGTGGGGCCAGTTCCTGTTCATTGCGCACATGGGCGTCGCCGACGAATTCGACATCCTCCAGGCCCTTCACCTGGTCGATTCCCGCCTTCTGGGCGGCGATTTCCTGCGGGTGGTCCAGATCGGGCCGCGGCCAGGCGGGGTGCGCGCCCATGAAAAGGCGGAGGACCTTCGTTTTCGTGTAGCGGCCGACCGTGCGAAGCTCTTCCTGGCAGGAGTCTGCGCCGCGTGAGAGGCCGGTAGCGGCCAGGACGCCCGCGGAGGCGGTGCCAAGGAATCCGCGTCGGGTCAGTTCGGTGGACATGGGGGTCTCCTTTCGTTGATGTGAACTCCAGGTGTAGGGTGGGCTCTGCCCACCTGTCGCTTCATGCGTTGCCGGCATCGATGGTGGGCGGAGCCCACCCTACAGTCTTCATGCGTTGCCAGCGTCGATGGTGGGCGGAGCCCACCCTACTGTCCGGCAGACAGGACCTGTCGTGGGCGTCCTCACGCCAGCTCCTTGCGGTGGGCCCAGACTTTTTCGAAGGCGGCGATGTACTGGTCGACAAGGTCGGGGACCTCGGTGCGCATGAGGCCGACGTTGACCGCGGTGGCGTTCACCTTCGTGGTTCCGGGGAGATCCGGGACCACGGGCTGGTGGTGCCACCACTCCGCCTCCTTGTAGATCGCGTTCTTGTGCTGCTCCGGGTAATCACCCGAGCTGATGCTGACACCCTCGTCCTTGAGGGCATCGACCATGGCCGCGCGGGTGAAGCCGGCTTTGGCCTCATCGAGAAACAGGATGTTGGAGCTGTAATACACGCGCTGCTGATCGGGGCGGCAGACCGGCTCGGACAGCCCCGGAAGCTGGCAGATCCGATCGTTGAGGCGGCGGACCTGGGCGGTGATCATCGCGTTGCGCTGGTCGAGCACCTTGAGCTGGCGGCGAACCAGCGCGGCGGCCAGCGGGTGGATGCGGAACTTGGGGCCGAACGCGGTGCCGACATACTTACGCAGCGGGCTGTCGGCGGGGAGGATCGCCGGGTCGCGGTATTCGCCGAAGACGGAGGCAAGCTCGAAGTGCTCGCGCTTCTGGTAGGTGCCCATGCCGCCTTCGATCGACGGGAGCGGCTTGGTGCCCTGGAAGCTGAAGATGCCCATGTCGCCCCAGGCCCCCATCTTTTTACCCTGCATGGAGGCCCCGTGGGCGTGGGCGGCGTCTTCGAGGACCAGCAGGCCGTGCTCCTTGGCGAACGCCGTGATTTTGTCCATCTCGCAGGGGAGGCCCCACGAGTGCATGGGCACAACGGCCCTGGTGAGCGGGGTGAGCTTCTTTCGGGCGTCCTCGATGTCGAAACAGGCGGTCTTCGGGTCGATGTCGATGAAGATGGGGACGTACCCGAAAAAACGCATGGGCACGATCGTGCCGTAGAACGTGTAGGAGGGCACCATGATCTCCGTGCCCGGGGGGAAGCGGGTGGCGAAGTACATGCTGGTCAGGGCGGCGGTGCCGTTGCAGTGGTTCTTGGCGAAGGGCACGCCGTCGTGCTCGCACCATTCCTGTTCGAGCAGGGGCAGGTGCTGGTACATCGCGCCGGCGTCAAGATCCATGATCTGCAGGACGATCTCGCGGTCCTGCGGGTCGTACTGGGGCCACTTGAGGGCGGCGCGGTGGCGGTCGGGTGGAAAGGTGACGGCCTTGGCTCCGCCGGCGTGGGCAAGAGGCTGGGCGGCACGGGCCGACGACGCGCGGGTCAGGGCGATGCCGGCGGCGACGGCTCCACCGGTCTTCAGGAATCGGCGGCGCGTGGTGGAGGCGGAGGCTCTGGTCTGGCGGTGCATCGTGGTTGTCTCCTGGTGAGCTTCATGGTGCGAAAGACTCGATGCCGCGATCGGGATGCCGATGCGATGGCATCATCATACCGCAGGGCAAGGCCCAGGGACAAGGAAAACCGGCCTGAGTGGAGAATGCCGAATGACGAAGCCCGAATGACGAATGGAGAGAGCATTTGCGGATTTGGATTTCGGGTTTCATTCGTCATTCTGGTTTCGACATCTGGACTTGGCTCTGACGGGATGGGCTGCCGGGCAGAGGAGAGAGGGAGAGGGTGAAAAAAGGGGGAAGCATGGTATGATCCGGTGCTTCTTGAGGAGGTTCGTGTCATGACGGGATGGCTGAATCGGACGGGCAGGCGGCGAATCGCGGGGGTGGGCGCGGCCGTGGTGCTGGGCGCGTGGATCGGGGCCCTGACGGGGCAGGAGCTGAATCCGCCGTGGAAGAGCGGGATCGAGTGGCCCCGGCCCAAGGTGGTGGATCCGGGGCCGCCCGGCGGGCCGCCCTCGGATGCGATCGTGCTGTTCGACGGGAAGGACCTCTCGCAGTGGACGGGCGGCGAAAAGTGGATCCTCAAGGACGGCTACGGGATCTGCCAGAGCGAGATCACGAGCAAGCGGGCGTTCGGCGATTGCCAGCTCCACGTGGAGTGGGCGACGCCGCCGGAGGCCAAGGGGCAGGGGCAGGGACGCGGGAACAGCGGCGTCTATCTCATGGGACTGTATGAACTGCAGATTCTCGACTCGTATGACAACGAGACGTACTACGACGGGCAGGCCGGCTCGATCTACAAGCAGCGGCCGCCGCTGGTGAACGCGTGCCGCAAGCCGGGGGAGTGGCAGAAGTATGACATCGTGTTCAAGGCGCCGAAGTTCGGCAGTGATGGGAAGCTGATCTCTCCGGGATACGTCACGGCCCTGCACAACGGCGTGCTGATTCTCAATCATTTCGAGATTCTCGGGGAGACTGCGTACCGGCGGCCGCCCAAATACAACGCGCATCCGCCCAAGCTGCCGCTGCAGATCCAGTTTCACGGCTCGCCGCTGCGGTTCCGGAACATCTGGATCCGCGAACTCGAGGACGAGCGCGAAGACCTCCTCAAGCCCCTGCGCGAAAAGGTGAAAGCGGCGGCGGCAGCGGCGTCGTGAGCGCACCTCGGGCTCGCGCACGGGGGGGCGGAAGCAGCCATCACAACCACATGCTCTCGATCCTTCATTTGCAGAAGAACCTGCTGCAGAGGCCAGAGTGCGGGCGCCGCCCGCAACCCAACGAGAGAGGCTCACGCAGAGGCTCAGAGATTTGAGATTTGAAACACGGCTCGCTTCTCTGTGGCCTCTGCGATCTCTGTGGCCGGGATTCTGCAGCGCTGGGGTCGATCTGAGGCGTTTCCGGGTAGAATGATGTGTCGTGAGGGGCTCCGCCCGATCGAGCGGCGGCGGGACGCGGAGGTTGTGATGCCAATGCAGAAGTTCACGCAAGGGGTGGTCCGGGTACGGTCGTGGCTGTTCATGCCGGTGGCGGTACTGGCGGCAGCGTCCATCGCGGCCGGGCAGGGGACCGTCGTGACGGTGAACGCGGACCGGGTGCTGGTCATCAACGGCCAGAAGGTGTTTCCCATCGGCTTCTCGCCGGGTCCGCCCACGAACGGCGTGACGCCCGACGGCAAGGACGCGATGCAGGAGCTGCGTGATGCGGGCGCGCTGCTGTATCGCGTGGCGACGCCGGGCAACTGGGACAGCCAGGTGATCGCCGAGCACCAGGCGGCTCTCAACTGGGGCGCCGCCCACGGAATGTACGCATGGCTGAATCTCAAGGAGCTTTCGAAGTTCGCGGCCGGCGACACGGCCACCGAGAACGAGCTGCGCTTCGTGGTGAACACGTTCAAGAACCATCCGGGGCTGGGGCTGTGGAAGAACTATGACGAGGCCTGGTGGGGCGGCGTATCGGTGGCCGACCTGCAGCGCGGCTACAACGTGATCAAGCAGGAGGATCAGAACCATCCGGTGGTACAGACGCACGCGCCGCGGGGAACCCTGCAGGACCTCCAGCCCTACAACGTCGCCGCCGATATCCTGGCCCTGGACATTTACCCGATCGGCTACCCGCCGGGGGCGAACTCGCTGCTGGCCAACAAGGAAATCAGCATGGTGGGGGATTACACGCTGTTTCTGGATCAGGTGGGCAACTACCAGAAGCAGATCTGGATGATCGAGCAGATTGCCTGGAGCGGCGTGACGAATCCGGGCAAGACGCTCCGGTTTCCGACCTTTCCGCAGTCGCGGTACATGGCCTATCAGGCGATCGTCAACGGGGCGCGGGGCCTGATGTTCTTCGGCGGCACCAACACGATCGCGAACACGCCGGAGGACAACGCGCTGGGGTGGAACTGGACGTTCTGGAACAGGGTGCTCAAGGCGGTGGTGCAGGAGCTGGGAACCCACAGCCCGCTGGCGCCGGCCCTGGTGGCGGCCGAGTCAACGCTGCCGGTCCAGGTGGCGGGAGCGACGGACATCGAGTTCTGCGTGCGCGAGGCGGGGGCCGACCTGTTCATTCTCGCGTGCAAACGCGAGGGGGCGACGGTGCAGGTGACGTTCAGCGGGCTGCCCGCGTGGGCCGGCGTGGGTGAGCTGCTGTTCGAGGAGCCGCGGAAGGTGACGGCCGCGGGCGGCTCGTTCACGGACTGGTTCGGGCCGTTTGAGGTGCATGCCTACCGATTCCACAACAACGTGGCGGCCGCTTTCGGCGACTTCGACGCCGACAACGATGTCGACCAGACCGACTTCGCCCATTTCCAGAACTGCATCACGGGGGCATTCGTCGTGGTGCAGGATCCGGCCTGCGTGGATGCCGATCTGGATCAGAACACCGCCATCGATGGAGCTGATCTGGCGATCATGCTGAACTGCTACAGCGGTCCGAAGATCACCTTCAACCCCAACTGCATCAACTGAAGCGACTTGCCGGCGTGTGCCGTCCCCCGGGCACGACTGAGAACCTGGGGTGTCGGCCTGCAGCGGATCCGGCCCGCCCCGTGCAGGCGGGAGTCGCCACGGGCCGCCCGACCCGGCTGGGATCAACGCCCACCCCGCGCTTCAGTTTTTTGAATTATTCCTTTGACTCCCGCCCGGACCTGTGGCAAATTGGTATTGGGTACGGACGAGGAGGGATTGCACCTCTGCCTGTTGCATCGGCGAGTCTCACATCCTTCTTTGCGTTTCTATGTATGGCCTCCCGGCGCGCGATCGGCGCGAGGGAGGATTCGGGTCGAATCCACAGGGGCCCGTGAAGGGCCTGATTGCCTCGGCATAATGCCGGGCGGTTCGCCGCCATTGCGTGATCTTCTGCGCGCGGCGCCCCGCATCCAGTCGGGCGCAAGGCGAATGCCTCGTTCTCGCATCCCGACGACAGCCGGAAAGGGGGTTGCAGCATGTGCAGGAGCCGGATTGCCCTTCTGGGGATCGCCAGCATGCTGGCCGTGGGTCCACCGCGGCTGCAGGCTGAACCGGTGTTCTTTCCTCAACATCAACAGGAGTTCAACCTCCATTCGGGCGATCACCGCGGCCCGGCGCAGGCGGCCGCCGGTCCGCAGTCCGTCTTCCGACATACCATTCGAGCACCGGGGGCGGCATGGCTGCGAATTCACCTGGCCAATCACAAGCTCGGGACGAAGGGTTACGTGACGTTCCGCTCGCTCGAGGATGGGGCGGTGCAGCGGCTCGACGCCCGCTCGATCCAGATGTGGCAAAACTCGACCGCGTATTTCAACGGAGATGCGGTCGAAGTCGAGCTTTTTGCAGCGCCCGGGGAAGACGGGATCTTTGTCGCGATCGACCGGCTGGTGGTGGGTGATCGGGTCGGGGGGAAGATCCAGGATGAGGGGGGGATCGAGAGCCTGTGCGGTGCGGATAACCGTGTGGCCTCCACCGATGCGGCGGTGGGGCGCATCAATGGGTGCACGGCGTGGTTGACCTCCAACGGTTCGGCGCTGACGGCCGGGCACTGCTGCGACTTCGATCCTGATCAGGGCGGCTCGCAACTGCCTGACGGCGTACTGGACCTCGCGGGCGTGATCTCGTTCGATGTGCCGCTCTCGGACCCGGACGGCACACCCAACGCGTCCGCGCCGGAGGATCAATACCCCATCAACACGAGCGGCGTGCAGTGGCGCTTTGACGGCGAGGGCCAGGGCCTGGGCAAGGACTGGTGCGTATTCGGCGTGTTCGCGAATACCACCAACGGCGATTTGCCGCACATCACCCGCGGTTTCAAGCGGATGACGCGGGAGAATCCGGCGGTCAACAACACCATTCGCGTCACCGGATACGGCGTCGACACCGGCACGGCCAACCGCACCGAGCAAACCTCCACCGGCCCTTACGTGAGTGAAACCATCTCCGGCTCGGACATTTCTCACCGCTACCAGGTGGATACCCAGGGCGCCAACTCCGGCAGCCCGATCATCTGGGAAAGCAATCAGTTCGCGATCGGCATTCACACCAACGCGGGGTGCCAGCCGGACGGAACCGGGTCGAACTCGGGTACTTCGTTCGAGGTGAACGCCCTCGAGACGGCGCTCGCAGGCTTTCCGGGCAGCAATTCGAAATACGTGGATGCCGTGCAGCCGCCGACCTCCCCGGCTGAGGACGGCAGCGTCTTCCGCCCGTGGAACACCGTGACCGAAGGCGTCACCAATGTGGTCTCCGGCGGTCGCGTGGTGATCGTCGAGGGTTCGTACACTGCGGCGACGGGCAACACCTTCACCGCCGGCGCGGATGGCAAGAGCTTCTTGTTCTTGGCGCCGGTGGGGATAGTCGTCATCGGCAACTGATACCGGATCAAAGACAGGTTCGCAGAAACCTCGGATCGGAAAGGGTAAGCGTCATGAAACGTTCGATTTCGTCAGTCGGAATCTTCGCACTGGTGGCTCTGTTCGGGCCGCTGGCTCTGCTCGACTCCCGGATGAGCGTCGTCGGGGCGGACACCTCGCCGCTGGAACCACCCGCTCCTGAGGACGGGTACAGCAGCGGGACGGAGACGATTGCTGACGCGCCCGCAGATCCGGCACCACCGGATCCGACCGCCATAGGCAACCAGGCTCCACCCTCCACGCCGGCCGAGCAGCCGGCGTCCAAGTCCGCCGGTTCGGGCCCGGGCTTGCTCGCGCCCATCCTCGACAGCACGTCGGCGCGCCTCAGTTTCCAGGCGCTGCTCAAGGACGGCGGCGGCGTGCCGCTGGTTGGTCCGGTGAATTTGCGATTCCAGGTATACACAAGCCCGGGTGGCGTCGCGGTCGGCGCGCCGATCGACGTGCTCGGCGTCCCACTCACCAACGGCGTGGCCGATACGCAGGTGCCCGTGCCCACTTCAAGTTTTGATGGCACCGGCCGCCAGATGGGCGTGAGCGTCAACGGCGGCGCAGAACTCGCGCCACGCATCCAGCTCACCGCCGTGCCGTATGCCTACCGCGTCGACCGTGTGGCGAGCGAGGAACTGGATGACAGCATCGCGCTCGGGCGCGGAGTTGCGCCGCTGGCGTCCGGCCTGCTCAGGCTGCATGACGGGGCGCAGGCCCAGGCCACCATCGAGCTCCTCGGCAACGGCAGTCGCATCAGCACCTACGGCAGCGACGGCCTGGAACAAATTCGGCTTTGGGGTCCGACCTGGGGTGAGCTTTGGCTTAACGACATCACGAACAATAACACCACCGTGTTTCTCAGCGCCACGGGCTCCATCGTCGACACCGGCGGCGTGCTGCAGCTCAGAGACGCCGACGGGGCCACGCGCGTCGATGCCAGAGGCCAGAGTACCGGAACGGGCGGCGAGCTTTCGTTGTACGATGATGACGGAACCGAAACGGTGGAGATTCTCGGTGCTCAATCCGCTGCCGAGGGCGGCAATATCTACATCCGAAACGCTGTCGGGACGAACACGATCCAGCTCGATGGCGACAGCGGCGATGCAGCGTTTGTCGGGCTCCGCAACACAGCGGGGTCGAACCGGATCACGCTGGACGGCGACAGCAGCGGCGCCGGTTTTATCTCCCTCTATCAGAACGACGGCAGCACGGGCGTCACGATCGACGGCGACAACGGCACCAATCAGGGTGGTATCATCGCGGTCCGCGACAGCGTCAGCGGAACCCGCATCCAGTTGGATGGCGAAAGCGCCGGCACCGGCGGCGAGATCTCAGTATTCGACAACGATGGCACAGAGACGGTCGAGATCCTGGGGGCCGAGGACTCCACGACCGGCGGACAGATTCTGCTCCGAAACTCGGCCGGAGTCACGACTATCCAGTTGGACGCCGAGTTTGTCAGCGGAGCGACCAACGACGGCCGCATTGTCACGCAGGAGCTGCAGATCACGGGTGGCAGCGACCTCTCCGAGCATTTCGACATCCTGGATCGCTCGACCGGCAAGCCGGCTGAACCGGGGAGCGTGGTCTGCATTGACCCGAAGAACCCCGGCAAGCTGGTGGTCAGCGAGGCGGCGTACGACCGCACGGTCGCCGGGGTCATCAGCGGCGCGGGCGGTGTGAAGTCAGGTCTGATGATGGCCCAGCGCAATTCGCTCGCCGACGGCCAGCTCCCTGTCGCTCTCACCGGCCGTGTTTACTGCCGCTGCGACGCCTCCAACGGGGCGATTCAGCCGGGCGACCTGCTCACTTCCTCACCAACATCGGGGCACGCCATGAAGGTCACTGATCACACCAAGGCCCAGGGCGCGATTCTCGGCAAGGCTATGACCTCGCTCGAGTCGGGACGCGGACTGGTGCTGGTTTTGGTGACACTGCAGTAACGATGCAGGGAAAGGTGGGTCCGCATGAATTCCCGAACGCAACAAGCGCCCTCGCATTACCACCGATCGCTGGGATGGATCGCAACAGGCCTGTGCCTGCTCCTCGCGGGGCCGGCGGTCGCCGACACCTTCCGGATCGAGATTGATTACATGGTGGGCACCCATTCTCACCAGCCCAGCAACGCCGTCATCCAGGCGGTGCAGCAGATGTTCGCCTGCCAGGGCCATACGTTGATCGTGCAGGTCGACGACGCGATCACGCACTACAACGTCCTGAAACGCAACCCGGCCAATTGCACGCAGAGCCTGTTTACCTATTCGGGCAGCGCTGACAGCTACGGAGCGATCAAGGCCGCCAACTTCGACAACAACGGCGGCGGCTGGCATTACTGCATCTTCGCCCACCAGTACCAGGACAATACCTGCTCGACGACAACGAGTTCAGGCCTGGCCAATGGAAGCGTCGACTTCATCGTGACGCTCGGGGCGTTCTCCGGCCAGACAGGCACGCTCTTCGAGCAGGCCGCGACGCTGGCGCACGAGTTTGGTCACAATCTGGGCCTTTCGCACTGCGGCACGATGGACTGCGGCAGCGATACGACCACCGCCACCTATGTCGGGCCCTTCGTGCCGAACCTGCCCAGTATCATGAGCTATCGTTATCAGCTCGACGGCGTGCGGGCGAACCTGCTCTGCACGAACATGACCATCGAAGCCGCCCTGTTCAAGGACATCGACTACTCGCACGGTCGAATGTGCACGCTCAACGAAAACAACCTGAATGAGAACCGCGGCACCACGATGAGCCCGACCGACTGGGATTGTGACGGCACGCTGGAGGCCAGCGTCGCCCAGGACATCAACGGCGGCAACAACGGCTGGTGCGGATCGACCGGCAACCTCACGACGATGAGCGACTACAACGAGTGGGCGAACATCACGGATGTGGCCGGCGCCGGCACCTCGCCCCAGTTGCTCTCGATCCGATCCGACATCGAATACTCGTGCATCACGCTCGAGGAGTACCAGAAGTTCAAGGACGAGCAGGCGGGCATCCCCGGTTGCGTTCAGCCGGCCCTGAGCACCGAGTCGTGCCTCAGCTCCCAGAGGATGGTCTATGTCGGCACGCTGGCCGGCGTCGAAGATGGCCGGTGTGTTCGCCCGTACGACAGCCTGCAGCAAGCTCATGACGCGGCGCCCAACAACAGCGTCTTCTGGCTGCTGCCGGGCACCATCAACGAGGCGGGCAGCGTCCTGCTGGACAAGCCGGGCACATATTGGGCCAACGGCGGTTCGGCCGTCGTGCAATGACCGATGACGACTTCGGGCGGCCGATGGTCGCCAGGCAACGGAGAATGCGACTCATGAACGCGAAACATGTGGCCCTGTTGGTTGTGGCGTCGGCGTTGATGCTGCCGATCTCGGGCAACCTGCAGGCGGACATCGCCGTCGCCCCGATCTTTTCGGGCGGGGCCGAGACCGCCGGACCAGGCGGCAATCTGATGAACCTCGGCCAGACCGCGATCGGTTTCACCACTGGCGCCGGAGTCAGCCTGCACGCCGGGGCGATTCCCTGCTACCAGTACTCTACGCCGGTGACGATCACCGCCTGGCGATCCGTGCGCAGCCACAGCGGCATCGGCAACCAGCCCATCGCCCTCAACGCGACGGCAACCGGCAACGGCTTGGGCGGACCTACGGTTGAAACCCGCTCCGGCGGCATCCAGAGAATCGAGGTGGATTTCAGCGTCCCGGTGGCCATCGTCAATACGGCCAGCGTGACCATAGTCGGGCGCACCACGAGCTATCCCGGCGGTGTGCTGGGCGGACCGGTCGCTTACGTGCCCACCTCGGTGTCGATGGCCGATGCGGACACCATGGCCATCACGTTCAACGCCGGTGTGCTTCCCGACGAGACCTGTTACACCATCACCATCGGCGCCGGGGCGATCAGCAACCTGATCGGCACCGACAACGACTGCAATATCCGCTCGCTGCTGGCCGACACGACGATGTCGGGCGTGGTGAACCTCAGCGATGTGATCTTCACCCAGGGCAAGGTCGGCCAGACGGCCGCAGCCAACCCGCAGCATGACGTGACGCTCAGCGGCGGCAACCTCGTGATGGACCACGCCCTGTTCGTGAAAAGCCGTGTTGCCTCCCCGCCTCATCAGGCACTCTGCCCGTGACTCGCCCGCCGCGACTGCTTGCACCCAAGGGTTTTTCCGCTTCCTGACGGTCGCGGCTCTGCTCGCTCCCCGCGCGAGGGATGTATGCAGCTGGCAGTGCTCCAATGCCCCACCTGGACGGGAATGACGAATGACGAACCAGGATGACGAAGATCCGCCGCAGCCAGACGAACAGGGACCGCCCTTCGGTTTGGGTCATTCGGATTTCGTCATTCATTCGTCATTCGGGTTTCGTCATTCGAGTTTCTCCCCGGCGCGGTAGAATGCACCGACACATGTCTCCTGAGAGGTGATGTATGAGCCCTCTGTCACCTCGCTCTGCGCAGCCGCGGACGCTGAGACCTTTCCTGGTCGTGATCTGGGTCACGGGTGCGGGCATTCTGTCCGCGGCGGGTTGCGCCGGCTCGGAGGATCGCCCCACGGGCACGCGCGAGGCTGCGGTGCGGAGTCGACCGGCGGCGACGATGTCGTCGAGCCGGCCGGCGGGCCTGCGGGATCGACCGACTCCGCCCGGTGCCCGGGAGTTCGTGCAGCAGCGGGCGGCGATGGTGCAGGAGCAGCTCGCCGACCCCTCGGATGGGCGGCCGCCGGTCAAGGACCCGGCCGTGCTCGAAGCGATGCGGCTGGTGCCGCGTCACGCGTTCGTGCCCCGGGGGTTGCGCCATCAGGCGTATGCGGATTCGCCGCTGCCCATCGGCGAGGATCAGACGATCTCCCAGCCCTACATCGTGGCCCTGATGACCGAGCTAGCCCGGGTGGAACCGGGAGACCGGGTGCTGGAGGTGGGGACCGGCTCCGGCTATCAGGCGGCTGTGCTGGCTGCCTGCGGAGCCGAGGTGTACTCGGTGGAGAGACTCGCCAGCCTGGCCCGAACGGCCCGAAGACGGCTGGCCAGCCTGGGGTATCGGGACCTCCACCTGCGCGTGGGCGACGGCTCGCAAGGCTTCCAAGACACGCCTGCCGTGCCCGGCGCGGTGG
>CAZQEN010000068.1:0-25661 GCA_964591605.1 uncultured Planctomycetales bacterium | reverse complement strand
GTAGCCATACTCCCGTTCGTAGAGTTCTCGGACGGCTTGACTGTTGTAGACAACGTGCCGGGCCAGGTGCGCGGTGAACCGCGAGCTCCAGATGAGCCGTCTGTGGTGCAGCCCCACACCCGGAACCAGGCCCAGGAGGTGCCGTTTCGACGGAATCTCGGGCAGCCGGGCCGGCATCGTGCGCTGCGTGGTCACCACGGGTACGCCGGCCATCCGCGCCGCCAGCACGGACGCCCGGAGCGGCGTATTGGACGATTGAACGAACAGCGCGACGTCCGGACGGACCCGGCGGAACCAGCCATAGCGGTCTGCGATTACCGCGCGGGTGTAGCGGCGGTCTCCGGAAAGATCTGCGATATTGACCCAGTCAACGGATTCGACCTGAACGCGCCGGCGCAGATCGTCCGTCAGAAAGTCGTGTCCCGAGAGCGCGACCGTCACCTGCCAGCCGTCGTCGGTCAACGTGCCGAGGAGTGACCGGTTGAAGCGTTCCATGCCGCCGACGGGTCCGCCGCTGGTGGTGACCAGCGCCAGATGGTGTGCTCCGGCGGTCGTACAGCGGCCGGTCATCACGGCGCCTCCTGCCCGAGAGAGGCGGTCAATCTCCGGGGCCCGGAGAACCGGTCCCACAGGCGCAGCGCCGCCAGGGGGACCCACCGCCGCCGCCAGAACTGTTCAATGAGGGGGTCCTGCGGCGCGATCCGCCTGGCCAGGCGCAGCAGCCGGGCATAGCCGGCGGGTTCCCGCCGCCAGTACGCCTCCGCCACCGCCTGCAGCACCGGGGCGACCATGAAATCTCGGATCGACTCGGCCGGCAGCGACGCGAACGCCTCCGGACACCGGAGCCGGAAGTGCTCCTGGGCCAGCCAGTGCATGTACACCATTGCCGCCCGGCGGTTGGTCATGTTGCCGCCGTGCCGCCGGATGCGGTAGAGCGGCTCGGGCAGGTGCACGAAGTCGCACCGCGTGGAAGCCACCAATGAGAGGCAATAATCATCGGTTCCGGCCAGTGCGTCGTCGTAGTTGCCCAGTTCCAGAATCAGCCGGCGGCGCATCATCACCGAGGCGCCGCACACGGGATTGCGCTCGAAGATGATGCGCGTGCATCGCCCGACGGCCGCCTCCGCGCCTGACCGCACGAACCCGGGGCGCGAGCCATCCTCGAAAAACACGGCCGAAGCGGTGTGAACGACGGTGTCCGGGCCGCTGCCCTCCAGCGTTTCCAGTTGTTCTTCGTGCTTGGTCGGCTCGATGACGTCGTCGGCGTCGAGGAGAGCGATGAAATCGCCCCGGGCCTCCTGCACGCCGAGCCGCCGCGCCGGGCCGGTGCTGCCCTTCGGGTTGCGCAGCACGCGCACCCGCGGACCGAACGAGCGGGCGATCTCGACGCTGCGGTCGGTGCTGCCGTCATCCACCACCAGCACTTCCAGCGGCGGTACGGTCTGGGCAAACGCACTTTCGAGCGCCTCGCCGATGGTGCGCTGGGCGTTCAGACAGGGCATCACGAGCGTGATCGGGCCTGTGGAGAGACTCATGCCGGTGCTCCGATCGGTTGCCCGCTGACGAGAGCCTCGCAGTCATCGCCGCCCGATGTCAAAACGGCCCATCGCCGCGTCTGGTGCACCGGGCCGTCGGTGACGCCGTCGGAAACGACCTGAAAGCGGTACGCCCGGTCGTGCCAGTCGTGCTCGGGCAGCCCCTTTTCATCGGCCAGGGCCACGCCGATCTGATAGACGCCCTCGCCGAGTGAGAGGTGTGGCAGATCGAGCACCACGGTTCCCCGGCCCGGCCGCGCCGGCAAGCGCAGGCCGTCGCGGCGCGACTCGAACTGGTAGAACAGCCCGGCCCCGAACATGTGCACGGCCATCGCGACATTGAGCTGATCGAGGGCCGCGGCCGGGCTCACGTGGTAGTCGATCTCGACGCGGATCGGGCGCCCCGCGACGAATGCCGGCGCCGGCCGGCCGTTTTCGTCGAGAATGCGGACCGCTTCGATCTGCGCCCCGCCCCGCCCCCCGGCTCGTCCACCGATGTGGGCGCTCTCGAGTCCGGTGGGATTCGCTTCCTCAAGCTGGCTCACCAGCCGGCTGTACTCGGCGATCGCTTCGTCGGGCGAACCTTCGCATCGCACCCGCCCGTGGTCCAGCAGCACGACGCGGTCGCAGAACCGCTTCACCGCGGACAGGTTGTGCGAGACAAAGAGGATCGACGTGCCGCGGCGGAGAAATCCGCGCATCGCGTCCATGCACCGTGCCTTGAAGGAGACGTCCCCGACGCTGAGCACCTCGTCGACGAGCAGAACGTCGGGCTCCATGTGCGCCGCCACCGAAAACCCCAGCCGTACGTACATGCCCGACGAGTAGCGCTTGACCGGCATGTCCAGAAAGTCGCCGATGCCCGCGAATTCGACGATGCGGTCGAATTTCGCGCGGATCTCGCTGCGGCTCATGCCCAGGATCGCGCCGTTGACGAAGATGTTCTCCCGGCCGGTGAGGTCGCCGTGGAAGCCCGCGCCGACTTCGATCAATCCGCTGAGCCGGCCGTGGACCCGCACGTTCCCGCAGTCCGGCCGCAGCACGCGCGAGAGGATCTTGAGCAGCGTGCTCTTGCCCGCGCCGTTGGGCCCGATGATGCCGACGGATTCGCCCCGGCGCACGTTCAGCGTGACGTCCTGGAGCGCCCAGAAGCTCGCCGCCTGCCGCTCGCGCCGGTTGAGCCACCGGCGCAGGCGGTTCGCGGCGGCCAGCCAGAGCAGAGACTCGCCGCCGCCTCGACGGAATCGCTTCCCGAGGGCTTCAATCTCGATCGCGGGCTGGTCGCTCGAGACCATCGTCAGGAGGCCTCCTTGCGCGTCCGGGCGAGGCCGAACACGTTCCGCGCGGCAATGGATTTGGTGCCCACGAGCCGCCGCAGCCACGGCGTCCGCAGACAGCCCTCGTCCTTGAAGCCCGGGTGGGCGTGCACGGCAAACGTGCGGACCTGCTGCAGGCCGGCCGACTCGAGCAGGGCCGCCAGGTGGACGGGATCCATGCAGTTCACGTGGCCGTGCTCATGACGGTAGAACGCGGCAGGCTCGCGGCGGACAGCTTGGATGTAGACGCGGTCCAGCCAGCGCACGTACCCGGTGAACAGGCGGTCGGGCAGCCAGCACAGCGGGATCAGCAGGGCGAGCAGCTTGCGGCGGTCGGGCTCGAACCAGTAGTAGTAACGGCCCGGCGAGGTCTGAATGGCGATCGTGCCGCCCGGGCGCAGGACGGTCTGCAGGCCTGACAGGACCTTCTGCAGGGAGGCATCGTCGAGGTGTTCGAAGATGTCGCACGCGACGGCCGCGTCGAACTGGCCGGCGTCAAAGTAGCGCTCCAGGTGGCGGATGTCGCCCTCGACGAGCTGCACGCGCGAGGAGAGTTCGAGCGAGGCGGCCAGCTCGCGCCCGCGCTCAAGCATCTGCGGCAGCAGGTCGATCCCGCAGGTCCGGTGTCCCTGGCGGGCGAACTCGATGGCGTGCGATCCGATCGAGCAGCCGACGTCGAGGATGGTCAGCGGCCGGTCTGAATCGATCAGCCGGGCGATCCAGTCGTGCGTGCCCGTCCAGTGATTCTCGCGGCCCGCCAGATGCTCCGCAAACGGCCGGAGCTGGTTCTCGACGTACGGCACCTTCTCGGCGAGCACCTGGTAGGCCTCGCGATAGTGCCCGGCCTCCAGGAGGGCGACCATCTGGCGCGACCAGCTCTGCGGGCGCTCGGGATCGACGAAGGCGTCGACATCGACCGGCGTGTCTTCGAGCAGTGTCGTCACAGTGGCCTCCAGAAAGTGCGAAGTTCGACCTGAGACGTTGCTGGTTGATCTTACGTCTCACGTCTCACGTCCCATGTCTCACGCCCGTTCGGCAAATCGCCCCTCGAGCGCGCGGTACGCCGCCCAGGCCGTGGCCGTGAGCACCCCGGAGCCCACGGCGGCGGCGGTCAGCGGACCGGCAGCCGGATACACCCCTTCCAGCACGATGCTCCGGTAGGCGGAGATGATCGGGACCATCGGATTCACCGCCACCAGCACGCGCAGCGCCTCCGATCCGGCCGTCGGAAGCGGATAGAGCACGTTCGTCAGGAACATCCACATCTGGATCCCGACCGCGAACAGGTACTTCACATCGCGGAACCACAGGTTCGCCAGGGCCAGCCACAGGCCCAGCCCGGTCATGAACAGGAGCTGGATCCCGACGACGAGCGGCAGCAGGCCCAGGGCCGGGCTCGGCTGGAACTTCCATGAAGAGGTGGCCTGGCACCAGGCGATCAGCCCCACGAGCACCACCGAGGCCACGCAGAAATCGAAAAACGCGCTGGCGATGCTGGTCAGCGGCAGAATCTGCTGCGGGAAGTAGACCTTGGTGACCAGATCACGGTGCGCGGCCAGGCTCTGCACCGCGCCGCCGAGCCCCGCCGCCAGCAGCGACCAGGGCAGCACGCCCAGGTAGACGAACAGCGGGTACGGCGCGCCGAGCGACTGCAGCGCCCCGAGCGAGACCGCCCGCGTGAACACAAACGTGAAGAGCAGCATCATCCCCAGCGGCGTCAGCAGGGCCCACGCGATGCCCAGCAGCGAGTGCCGGTAGCGCACGACGATCTCGCGCCGCACGAGCTGAATCAGGAGTTCGCGGTAGGCCCAGAGCTCTTTCATTCGTGCGCCATGTCTCCATTACGACGCGTCTGTTTGACGTGAGAAGTCAGAAGTGAGAAGTGAGACGTGGGGTTCACGTATTCCCGGCCTGGCCCCGCCCGCTTCCCGTCTCACGTCTAACGTCTCACGTCTCACGTCCGAAGTGTCCCGTTTGGCTTCAATCGTTTCATGGACGATCCCGCTGATCTGCTCGAGGCGCGAGGTCCACGAATGCGGCAGCATCGAATTCGACCGGGCAAGCCGCTGGCGGGGATGGTTCGCCTGCACGGCCTCCTCGCACGCCTGGGCCATGGCCAGTCCGTCGTCGGCCAGCCACACGGACCCCCGCGCCGCTTCGATCGCCGGCAGGGTGGTGCTCACCGTGGGCACCCCCGCCGCCAGATACTCGTAGAGCTTGATCGGGTTGGCATTGTGGGTCAGCGGCACGTGCCGGAAGGGAATCAGGCCCACGTCGAAGTGGCGCAGATACTGCGGCAGCAGCTCATGATCGCGCGGCCCCGGCCAGCGGACGTTGATCGACTGCCCGCACTCGCCGCGGCCGGCGGTCTCCGGTCCGATCAGCACGATCGATGCGTGCGGATGCCGCTCCGCCAGATCCGCCACCAGCGACAGATCCACCCATTCGCCGATCATCCCGACGAATCCGTAGATCGGGCGGGGCAGGTCCCGCAGTTCCGGCGGCACCGGCAGATCTTCGTGCACCGCCCGCGCCAGGTGCGCGTGGTCCACGCCGTGCTGCACGAAATGCACGTTGGGGTGCGTCGTCCGGTGCGACTGATAGAGCGGCGGCGACGTGGTGATCACCACGTCACTGCGTTCGAGCAGTTCGCGCTCGCGGCACTCGATCAGCCGGGGGTTGTAGCCGGGAAACTGGCCGAACGCGTCGACGCAGTAATAAAGCACCAGCTCTTCGTTGAAGCATCCGACCAGATCGGCCACGTCGGGGGCGAAGCTCCAGATCTGCACCGGCCGCTGCGGCAGGCGGGTCAACACGCGCTGGATGGCCGACTGAACCCAGCCGACGTTCATCCGGCGGGCCAGGGACGAACCGGGCAGAGGCAGTTGCGGCGGCGTGAGCACCGTCATCGAATCCGACACCTCGGTCGGCCCGCGGCGGATCTCGCCAAGTCGGGCCAGCATCGAGCGCAGGTCGGCCAGGCCCGGACGCGGACAGCGCGAGGCGTGCCAGTTCACCCAGATGATGTGATTGCCCGCGGCAAGCTGGCGCATCACATGGTGCTTGCTGGTCGGATGATAGTGCCACCCGCTGGCAAAGCAGATGATGTTTCGGCCCGCGATCACGAAAGCCCCCCCAGGCGATTGCCGATTGCCGGTTGCCGATTGCCGATTGCCGCGTGCAACTCGGCAGCTGGAAATCGGAGCTCGGACATCCGGTCTGCGTCCGGGTCCTCGTTTCCCAGCAGAAGCCCCTCCAACCGCCGCAGCCCCGGCTCAGGCGCGAAGCGCTGCTGCACGAATGACCGGCCCCTCTCCGCGACCTCTTCCGCCAGTCGCCGGTCGGCCAGAAGGGCAACGACCGCGTCGGCGAAAGAGGCCGGAGAATCTGCCACGAGATAGTCGCGTCCCGGCGAGGCTCCAATCCCCTCTGCCACGCACGGCGTCACCACGCAGGGCCGCCCCGCGGCCATCGCGGCGACAACCTTGGTCTGCACCCCGCGGGCGATCCGCAGCGGCGCGACGTGCACCCGCATGCGCTCGACGTACGGCTCCACCGAAGGGACGGTTCCGGTCACCTCCACGCCAGGCTGGTTCGCCAGCCTTCGCACCGCCCTCACCGGAGACCGCCCGACGATCCACCAGCGCGCGTCCGACCGAACGCCGCGCACCCGCGGCCAGATCGACTCGGCGAACCAGCATGCCCCGTCGACGTTCGGGCCGTAATCCATGGCGCCCACAAAGCCCACCACCGGCTCGTCCAAAAGCCGGGCCGGAGCGCCGTGATCCTGCACTGTCGTCAAGTGCCCGGTCTCGATCACGTGAAGTCGCGGCCTCAGCGACGCCGGCGCCTGCGCTGCCTCGCGCTCGTTCACGAGCACGGTCGCGTCAAACGCGGCGATCCATTCCCTTTCGCCCTGCGCGACCCGCCTCGCCTCAATGGCGTGCAGACGTCGCATCACACCGCGGCCGGACGCCGCACACTCCGTCCATTTCGCACTGTCCAGATCGACGATGTCGAGCACGCGGCGCCGCGCCGGCACCCGCAGGGCCAGCGGCGCCATGCTCGACGAAAACGCCAGCACGGCGTCGAAATCAACCCGGCGCGCCCAGTCGAGCACCTGTCGCTCCAGCCGGTCCGACGCGAAATACCCCTCCGTCGCCGACCGCCCCGCCAGGAGCGATCGGGCCGCCCGCCATCCCGCCAGACCCCGAGCCAGGGGCACGGCGGCCAGACCGCGGCACATCGGCTTCATCTCGCTCAGGCAGGCCCGGCCCGCCTGGCCGCGGGCGTCCTCCCGCTCCCACAGGCCCGCGCACCAGACCTCGTGCCGCCGGGCCAGCCACCCCAACTCCAGGGCGGCGCGCAGCTTGGCCCCGCGGTCCGCGGGAAAGGGCAGGCGATGGATAAGCATCAGCAGCTTCATGGTTGTGTCCGATCGCCCGTTGCCGATCGTCAGTTTCCGGTTCCGAATGCTCGCGCCGATCCTTCTTCAATCGACAATTGGAAACCGCCTGGTCACCCTGGAATCGATTTCGAGATCCACGCCCCCAGCGGCCGGGTCACCGCCAGCGGCAGCCGCGGCCAGATCCGGCGGGCCAGAGACACCCGGGGGTTCCCCGGGTGCAGGTCGGGGGCTCTGCCCCCCTCGGGTACGTAATACTGGTAATGCAGCGGCGTCGGCTCGAAACCCTGGAAGCGCTTGAAGTCGTACGGACCCTGGTTGTCGATGCGCGTCCGCCCGAAGTCGAACGTCCCGGCGCCCAGGCGCACCCCCTCCTCCATGGCCGTCAGGTACAGGAAGTTGTTCGGGTGATACTTCTGAAAGCGATCGTCGCAGCCGGAGAAATAGGGCATCAGCGTGCCGCGGTACAGGAAGCTGATCAGCCCGGCGATCGGCCGCCCGCGGTGCCGGACGAGCTGCACCACGTGCGCGGGGGCATCCACCCGGCGGGGATAGACGCCAGCCGAGCCCGTCCGTTCGATCAGCGCCCGGAAGAACCGCGCCGGGTAGTTCGGCGAGGCCAGGCGGCGCATGTTCAGGCTGTAAAGACGCCACACTTCCTCCAGGTGCTGCACGTCGAACTCCGCGATCAGCCCGTACTTCTCGCGGGCGGCGCGGGCCGCCGCCCGGGCCTTGCGCGGCAGATGCCCCAGCACCTCATCCGCGGAGGCGGGCAACGCCTTCTGAAAAGTGACGTAGCGCCTGACCACCGGCAGCTCGGACCACTGCATCTCGCGGCTGCGGATATCGATCCATTGCGCCTTCACCTCGATCGCGAGCTCTCTGGACGCATTCAGCAGCGCGACGAGGGCCTCCCGGTCGTCGGCCAGCGCGCCGCCGTACACCGCATACGGGACGCTCACCAGGATGTTGCCGGCCAGACGGCTGTTCACCCGCGTCAGCGGAAACACGCCGGCCAGTTGATCTCCCCGCCAGGCGCACAGGTAGTGCCCCTCATGGCCAAACGCCTCCTGCACCGCGTCCCGCCAGGTGAGGGAATGAAACAACGTGCCCCGGGCGTGGCCCGCCACGTAGCTTTCCCATGCGGCTTCATCGGAGGAACCCAGTTCTCGAACCGTCAACGACATTCCGGTTGCGTCTCTCTGTCCCATGCCTTCGATCGATCCTCGTCCCCCTGCGACTGGCGCGGGGCAGATCCCCGGTGCGTCCTGACCGCCCGGCGCCCGGTCCGCAGACCGCCATCGGCGGCGTCTCAGACGTCGTGCGGCTCTTCCTCGGCGCAGCCGGTCAGCACGCAGCCCGTGACCGTCACCTGATTGGCCTGAAGCATGTTGATACACCGGCGCAGGACGGGCTCGGGGGTCGCATGCATGCGCGCCACCAGCAGCACCGAGTGGCACAGCGGCGCCACCAGCCCGATGTCGGCGACCGTCGTCGCCGCGGGCGTATCGATCAGGCTGTAGTGGAATCGTTCCGCGATCTCCCGGAACAGGCTGCTGGCGCGGGCGCCGACCAGCAGATCGCTCGGCCCGGCGTCTCCCGGATTCCCGGCGGGCACGAGATACAGATTCGAGCGCACCGCCGGAACGCATACGTCGGCCAGCGTCCGCTCCCCTCGAAGAACCTCACAGAGACCCGGTCGGTCCGCCGCGCCCGTGAGGCGGCTGAGCCCGCGGCCCCGGAGGTCCGCATCGACCACCGCGATCCGCAGATGCTTGAGCTCGGCCAGGCTGAAGCCCAGGTTGGCCGTCGTCACCGTCTTGCCTTCGCGCGGCAGGCTCGAGGTCACCGCATAGATGCGCGAACCGCCCGTGGGGTTGCCGGTCAGCAGGCGGGTGCGCAGGGAGCGGAACTTTTCGGCCATGGGCGAGGCCGGATCATGCAGGGCCACCACCCGCCGGTTGATCGAATCCGGAACGAGCGGGATCGTCCCGCCCAGGAACGGCCGCGGAACCGGCGGCTCGCCCGCGACGCCTCCGGAGCCGGGCTCGCCCGAAGGCAGCGTGGCCGCGGCCGCTTCGGCGGCGCGCGCCTCCTCCTCGAGCCGGGCGGCTCGCTCCTGCTGGGCCTTCTTGAGTGCTTCCGCGATGCGTCCCATGTCACATCCAGTTTCGGATGGCGGATTTCGGATTTCGAGTTGACATCGCAAGTGCGCCGGTGGACTGCCGGAGTCGGCAATGCGTCGTCACACTCCTGTCCGTCATCCGCAATTCGATACTCGCAACTGGCAAAAGTCTCACCCCGGCATCAGACCGCGCAACAAACCGACCCACCGCTCGTAGACCAGGGGCTGTTCCACGCTCAGGTAGGCCAGCGTGCCCGCCAGCACCACCGCCACCGTCTGCGTCGCGGCCACGAGCGGCAGCATCCCCCGGCGGATCAGCCGTCCCGCCCCGTGGCGCAGCCGGATCTCACCGAGGGTCTCGAGCACCGGCACACTCAGCGTCTCCCGGACCCGCTGGATGCTGCGCAGCGACCGATCGAGCACCTCGCGCAGAAAGACCGCCGCCGTTCCCAGGGCGATGCCGATCGCCAGGCTGACCAGGATGATGCCCGCCAGCGTCGGCGAGACCGGCTTGGCCGGACGGCGCGCTTCATCCACCGTCGAGAACTGGATGCCCCGTGACTCCGATTCCGCCGTCATCACCCGGGCGATCGTCTCCACGTGGCTCTGCCAGACGTTCAGGTCTGCCTTGGCCGCCGACAGCTCCTGCTGACGGGTCAGAAAGGTCTGCCGGCGCTCGAAGAGTCTTCCTTTTTCCTCTTCAAGGTGTCGCTTCTCCTTTTCGTGCCGCTCCAGTTCCCGGTCGACCTGGGCGACCAGGGTCTGCAGCGATTTCATCTCGGCGACGGCGCGTTTCTTCTCGGCTCCCAGGGCGGTCAGGCCGGGGTCGGATGGGCCGGCCGGCGCGTCGATGCTGACCGTCTCGGGCAGCCCCGCCATCTGGTTCTCCAGCTCGACGAGCTTCTGGCGCAGGGCGACCACCGTGGGGTGTTCGTCGGTCATGTGGCGCAGCGTTCGGGCGTCCACGATCTGGCTGCGGACGCGCTCGATCTCTGGGGCGAGGCGCTGGCGCTGCGGATTGGGCACCTGGCTGATCGCGGCGCCGGCGGGGCGGGTCGCGCTGCCCAGGGCCACCGGCCGGCCTTCGAGCTGCGCGAGGTACTCCTCGCACGCCCGCTGCCTGGCCAGGTGTTCGGCCTTGCGGCGGCCGAGCTCCTCCATGGCCAGGTTGTGATTCAGCAGCCGCTGATCCAGCACGCCCGGATCGTTCGGATCCACGCCCGGATGCTGAACCGCCATCTGCAGCAGCTCGGCCTCCATCTGGGCCGCCTTCTCCTTGCGCTTCTGCGCCTCCTCGCTGAAGAAGACGTGCGCCTTGGTCAGGATCGTGCCGATCCGCTCCCGCGTGCGGGCCACGTAGTTGTCCTTGAGGTGCGAAACGAGCTGCACACCCAGGTCGGGCCGGCTGCCCGTGTACCGCACCTCGATCAGATCGAGGAACGTGCTCTTCTCGATGAGGTTCACGTCGAGCTGCCGGCTGAGTCCGCTGATCAGGGCCTGCCGGCGGTTGCGGCCCTCCGGCGTGAGCGCCCCCGCGGCATCGCGGGGCAGATCGCGGGTCAGGCCGAGCTTCTCGATCGCGTCGCTCAGCGCGTTGTAGCCGATCAGGTCGATCGGCAGCGACCGGCGCAGCGTTTCAAACGAGTAGGGCGAGTTGCTGCTCAGCAGGTTGGTGATCACCACGTCGTCGCGCCGCTCGAAGAGGGCGCTCAGGACGTACCGGCGGGGCAGAAACAGGCTGCCGGCGAGCCCGATCAGCAGCCCGGTCAGCAGCGGCAGCACAAACAGCCAGCGCCGCTGCCGCAGGATCGCCAGCACCCGGCTGACCATCTGCTGGAAGTCGCTGCCGGACGCCTCCAGAAGCCGGGAGCCCGGAAAGTAGCTCGTCGGTTGCACGCTCATGAGTCAGTAGCTGCCTCCGCCGAAGGCCGACACGCTGCCCGTCGGCGACAGACGGATGTATGTCCGGCCCGAGTCGCGATCCTGGTAGTAATCGGTGGCCCCGATGACCTGGGCCGGCAGCGTGTACGCGTCCGCCGCCTCGCGGACGGGGAACATGACCTCCTGCAGGGCCAGGCCCGCCCACACGAACGGCGTCGGCGGCACGTAGATGATGTCGCCCGGCTGAAGCAGCAGGTTGGATTTGAGATCGCCCGTCTGCATGATGCGGTCGACGTCGACGGTGATCTCGTGCCGGGCCTTTTCGTCCGCGCTGGGCCGTATCACCTTCACGTTCGAGCCCCACGCCCCGCGGGCGAGTCCCGCGTTGGCCAGCACGTCCAGGACCGTATCGCGACCCGTGAAGGGAACCATCCCGGTTCGATTGACGTGGCCGAAGATGTACAGTTTCTGGCTCTTGAAGCCCGCGACGCGCACGTTCACCGCGGGCGAGACGTAGTATTTCGAGAGCTGCTCCTCGAGCTTGCCGGCCAGCTCGGTCGGGGTGAGGCCGGCCGCTTGCACCTCGCCCAGCAGCCGCAGAGAGATCTTCCCGTCGCTGCGGATCGGCTGGATGTCTCCGTCGATTTCGGCGGCGGTCGGCGAGCTGATCGCGACGACGTCCGGCGGGGCCAGCCGGTAGGCCGCCGCGCCCACCTGCTGCTCGTGACCCTGCGTGAAGGTGCGGAGATCTTCGTACTGGGGAGCGCAGCCGGCGGCCGCGCAGAGCGCCAGCAGCCCGGCTCCCCATGGCCACGGATTGAATCGTATCACCAGGGCCATCCCTGCCCTCACTCCATCCCGAGAATCCCCCCGCCGGTCGAACGCCGGCCGCGGGAGGCACTCCAGGACCCTCCGTGCCTGTAGACATCGGAATCCGGGGCGTCCAGTTCGACTTATAATCCGGCTCTTTTTGACGGCTCCGCCGCCCGTACCTCAAGCCGGGCTTTCCAAGGTCCGATACAACCGGCGGAAGGCGTTCTTCTGCGCAGGAACGAACACCGCGGGTAAAGCCAGGAGTACAAGGATGTACTGCTCGCACTTTGGTCTGCAGCGGCTGCCGTTTAACAACACGCCCGATCCGACGTTCTATTACAGCACGCCGGATCACGAGGAGGCCCTGGCGACGCTGCAGTACGCCACGCGGCAGCGCAAGGGGTTCGTGCTGGTCAGCGGCGAGATCGGGGCGGGCAAGACGCTCATCGGGCGGATCTTCCTGCGCCAGATGGACACCAACTCGACGACGGCCGTCATCTCGCAGACGAACCTGACCGGGCGGCAGCTTCTCGCGGCGATCTGCAGCGAGTTCGGCCTGGCCGCCCCCGCCGAGGCCAGCAACCTCGAACTCACCCAGCGACTGCAGGACTTCCTGGTCGAGCAGTTCGCCCGGAACCGCTTCGTGGTCGTGCTGCTGGACGAGGCCCAGAACCTGCCCGACGAGAGTTTTGAAGAACTGCGGATGCTCGGCAACCTTGAGGCCGACGATGCCAAGCTCCTGCAGGTGTGCATCCTTGGTCAGCCCGAGCTGCGCGAGCGATTCAGCAGCCCGGGGATGAAGCAGCTCGACCAGAGGCTCTTTCGGCGCTTTCACCTGCCCTCGCTGAACCGCGTGCAGACGGGCGAGTACGTCATCCACCGGCTCGGCGTCGCGGGCTGCCGGAACGAGCAGCTCTTCACACCCGATGCCGTCGAGCGGATCTACGCCGCTTCCGGCGGAGTGCCGCGGCTGATCAATCAGATCTGCGACAACGCGCTGCTCACCGCGTACGGGCGCGACGAGCGGAGCATCGACGGCCACCTCATCGATCTGGTGCTCGAGCGGGACGGCTCGCTCTCCCTGCAGGGAGCCGCCCATCCGGAGAGCCCGTCGACGGCGGGCGGGGCGTCCCGCGGGACCGGCGCCGCCGACCGGGTCCGCGGCGCGGGCGAGGCACGGCGCCCGGTCGAGTGCGAGCCCGCCGACTGCCCGGCCGGGGCGGACGCCGATTCGGCGGACACGGTGGATTCGGTGCACCTGGCCGAGCTGGCCCTGCAGCAGACGGAAAGCCTGTGCAGCGAGGTGGCCGCCCTCGCGTCGACCGCCGCGCCGCTTCGCAGCGAGCTCGACCAGATCTCGCAGCGCCAGAGCGAGCTGCACAAGATCGTCGCCGGGGCCACCACGCGCTGGCTGGCCGCCAAGGAGAAGTTCGACGAGTACCGCCGGGAGATCCAGAGCGAGATCCGCGAGGTCATTGTCCGCTGCCACCACACCCAGGAGAAGCTTAAAGAAGTCGAGCGCACCGCCGCGCCGGTTGAGGATCTCGATGAGATCCGTGAGAACCATCTGCGCGAAACCAGCCGCATCCTCAAGCTGATGCAGACGCAGCGGGATGAGTTCCAGGCCCGCCTGGAGGACATCCAGAAACAGTGGTCGGGCTCGGAACAGGAGCTCCGGCGGATGGCGGCGCAGGCCCGCTCGGACGACCGGTTCGCCGACCTGCAGACACAATGCGAAGCGGCCACGCGCGAGGTGCTGGCCACGGTCGACCGTCACCGTCAGAGCATGTTCGAGCATCTCGCCGTGCTTCGCCAGCAGTGCGAGGCTGCCCAGAACCAGTTGCAGACCGTGCAGACCACGTTCGAGCGCCGCTGCAGCGAGGCCGACCGCCGGGTGGAACAGCTCCGGACCGACTGGTCGGCGCACGAGAAGGAGCTGGCCGTCCTGCGCGAGCAGCTCGAAGGATGGCAGCGGACGCTGCAGGAGGGCGTCGAAGAGCTGAAGGCTCAGCTCGCCGCACAGTCCGGCGATACGGCGGACCAGGAATGCCGGCGGGATCTGCAGGACCTCCGCCGCGAGCAGGCTTCCTGTGCGACGGCGCTGGAGCGGCGCATCGACGGGCAGGCGGCGTCGCTGCAGGAGTTCCGCCGCACGCTCGAACAGGCCGCCCTGCACAGCGATCTGCTGCACCGGCGGTCGGTCGAGCAGGTCGCCGCCCGGGCCGCCGAACTCGAAGCGCGGCTCGAGCAGGCTCGCCAGGAACTCGCCGCCGGGCAGCGCGCGTTCCAGGCCCAGCTCGATGAGCTGGAGCGGACCTGGGAAAGCCGGCTCGACGAGCGCGACCGCGCCTGGCAGCATCAGGTCAGCGAACGGGAGCGTGCCTGGCAACAGGAGGTGGATCAGCGCGATCAGGCCCTGCGGCAGCAGGCGGATCAGCGCGATCAGGTCTGGCGGCAGCAGGCAGATCAGCGCGATCGGGCCTGGCGGGATCAACTGGACGAACGCGATCGAGCCTGGCAAAGCCAGTTGGAGCAGCGGGAGACCGCCTTTGCCCGGCTCGACGAGCTCAAGCAGGTGCAGCAGAGCCAGACGGGGCAGGCGGCGCAGATCCAGGCGGTCGCGGGCGAAAGCGTCCGGCTGGAGCGAAGCGTCGGGGAGCTGGCGGCGCGGATCGACAGCCAGCATGACGCGCTGGAGACCGGCATCTCGCAGGTGCGCGGGCAGGTGGGCGGCCTCGAGAAGCAGATGGCCGACCTCTCCGCGTTCCGCGATGAGCAGGAGTGCGCGGCGGGGCTGATCCTCCAGCAGCTCGAGCAGCAGCGCCGCAGCATGCGCGAGGACGTGGAGTCATTGACGCAGCGTTACCAGGGGCTCGAGAGCGGGCTCGATGCGCTGCGCGACGCCGCCGTCGTGCAGGACGAGCTCGAAGCCGTCCGCGTGCAGCATGCCGCCGACCTGCAGAGCCTGCGCGAGACCCTGTCCGGGCAGGAGCAGGCCCTCGAGTCGTTCGCGTCGCGGGTGCGCGAGCGGAGCGACGCGGTGTCCGCGCGGCTGGACGACCTCGCCCGGGACGCGGCGCGGGCCGGCCAGGTGGACCAGATCCGCCAGGCCCTGCACGACCAGATTCTGACCCTCTCGAAGGAACTGAGCGGGCACCGGGCGGAATGGACGCGGGCATTCAGCGCGTCCGCCGGGCGGGCCGAGCAACTGGCTGCGAGCCTGCTCAAGGTGGCGCAGCAGTCGGCCACCCGCGAGGAACTGGCCATCATCCAGCAGCAGCAGGAGCGGCTCGATGCCCAGCTCCGCCGCGAGCTCGATGAGCGGTCGCAGCAGCAGGACGAGCAGTTCCGGCGGCTGGAGGCCCGGCTTGCATCGACCCAGGAACAGGTCCGCACCGGGCAGGCGCGTCACGAGGCGGCGGTGGCGGATCTGAGCGGGCGGTGGGACGCGCTGCGGGCCAGCCTCGAGCAGCTCGCCCGCGATACGGTGGCGGCCGAGACGTTCAACCGGCTCGAGCGGTCGCTCTCGGCCGACGTGAGCCAGTTGCGTGATCAGCTCGCCGACACGACGAGCGAGCACACCCAGGTGGTGCGGACGCTCGTGGAGAAGGTTCAGGAGACGGCCGGGCGCGTCGCCACCCTGGAGAGCACCCGCCAGCCCCGCCCCCTCGAACTGCAACCGGAGGTTCTGGCCAGTCTGGGCAAGCTTGTCGAAGCAGCGGAGGCCGAGCGGACGGGTCTGGGCGAAGCCCTGGAGCGGGCCGGGGCCGTCACCGCCCACCTGCGCAACTGTTCGTCGCAGGTGCAGGAGATCATGGAACACTGGATGTCCGGCGCGGGCGAGGTGCGCGAGCAGTCCGAGGGGCTGCGCACGGCCGGCGAGAACGCCCGCGCCATCCTCGAAGCCATGCGCAAGTGCAACGCGGTGCTCGACGCCAAGCTCAACTCGCAGCGCTGGCGCAGCGAGCTCGAGCGGGGCGAGGCGCTGAGCGGGCGGCTCGAACAGGCGGTCAGCGCGGCCCAGGGCGTCGTGCGGCGGATCGAGTCGCTGATGGCCGACTTCGATGCGGCGCGGACGGAGCTGGACGCCTGGGAGCAGCGGCAGCGGCAGGCCCGGGAGAGCGCGGCCCGGCTGGCCGACCTCCTCGCCCAGGCCCAGTCGCGCCAGCGGATGCTGGCGGCGGTGGCCCGGAACACCAGCCAGTTGATGGAGGTCATTCAGGCGGCCCGCCTGGAGGACGAGACCCGGCACCCCACCCCGCCCGCCCGAGGCGGCGGCGCGGACAGCGGCAACGGCCACACCACCCGCGGCGCGAGCCGCATCCAGTGGCCGAAGCTGAGCTCCCCGGCCGCCGTCGGCGCCAGGTCGTAGTCATCCGTCGTCACATGCGGGTCGATCGTCCGCCGGCCACTTGCCCGTGCACGACGGACCAACTGGACCTGACCACGGACGACTCAGGACACAAACAGCGGCACGTGCTGGAACGCCGCCACGTCGACGGGCCCGCGGTCGGTGAGCTTGAGATCGCCGATGACCGACAGGCTCATGAAGGACAGGGTCATGAAGGGTTGAGGCAGCGGTGAGCCGAAGGCCCGGGCGGCGGCCCGCACCGCGTCGAGCTGCGCGGCCACCGTCTGCGCCGGCGACTCGGAGAGCAGTCCGGCGATGGGCAGGGGGACGTCGGCCACCACGTTCGCGTCGGCGACCGCGCACAGGCCGCCGCGGATCTTCACCAGGTGGACGGCGGCGGCGAGCATGTCCCGGTCGTTGGTGCCCACGACGATGATGTTGTGGGCGTCGTGGGCGACTGTGCTGGCTATTGCCCCTTTTTGGAGCCCAAATCCGCGCACCAGGCCCAGGCCGGTGTTGCCGGTGGCCCCGTGCCGCTCGATGACCGCCATCTTGAGCAGGTCGCGGGCCGGATCGGACACCACCACGCCGTCGCGGCAGGTGGGCGCTTCGCGCCGCTCGATCGTGCGGATCTGGTCGGGGATCACCTCGATGACGCGGGCCTGCGCCCCCGGTGCGGCGGGAGCGGGCAGGACAAAGTCGTCGGGAGTCAGCCAGCGGACGTTCACGCTCGAGCGCAGCCGCGCCCCGGCGGGCAGCGTGGAAGGCATCAGGGCGACGCATTCGCCGTCGGCCGCGACGAGCTCTCCCTCCTTGTAGACGCGGGTCACCCGGCACTCTTTCAGATCGTTCAGGACGGCGAGATTGGCGAGATAGCCCGGCCCGACGGCGCCGATGTCCTGGAGTCCGTAATATCGCGCCGCGTTGAAGGAGGCGAGGCGGACCGCGTGGGCGGGAGGAAGCCCGGCGGCGATTGAGCGGCGGACCATGCAATCGATCTGGCCTTCGCGGAGCAGATCGTCAACGTGCTTGTCGTCGGTGACGAACATGAAGCGCGTCACCGTCTCGGTGGTCACCAGGGGCAGCAGCTCGTCGAGGTTCCGGGCGGCGGAGCCCTCGCGGATCATCACGTGCATGCCCAGGCGGAGCTTCTCGGCCGCCTCCTGGCGGGTGGTGGTCTCGTGGTCGCTGCGGATGCCGGCGGCGACGTAGGCGCACAGCTCGCGCCCGGTGAGGCCGGGGCAGTGGCCGTCGATCGGCCCGCCGCGGGCCGAACCGACGATGCGGATCTTGTCCAGAACCTCTGGATCCTTCTGAATCACCCCGTGGTAATTCATCATCTCGGCCAGGCCGCGCACCCAGCGGTCGCTCAAAAACGGATGCAGATCGATCGCGGAGAGCTCCGCCCCGGCCGACTCGAGGTGCGAGGCCGGCACGCAGCTCGAAAGCATCACGTAGATGTGGATGGGGCAGTACCGGCTGGTCCGCAGGATGAACCGGATGCCCTCCGCCCCCATCACGTTGGCGATCTCGTGAGGATCGGCGACCACGGCCGTCGTCCCGCAGCGGACCACCGTGCGGGCAAACTCGGGGACCGAGAGCATCGACGACTCGATGTGCACGTGAGCGTCGATGAAGCCGGGGCAGAGCACCTGGCCCTTCAGGTCGACGACTTCGCCGCCGTCGTACCGGCCGATTCCCGCAATGCGGTCGCCCGCCACGGCGACGTCGCCCTCGTCCACCGTGTTGGTGAACACGTTGACGAAGGTTCCGTTGCGGAAGACCAGGTCCGCGGGCTTGCGGCCGGCGGCCACGTCAATCACATGCTCGAGAGAGGAATTCGTGTTCAATCGTGATCTCTCCACCGAGGCGCTGCGGGCCCCGGAAGTGCTGGCGGCGTCGCGTTGGCCCGGCGGACGACGGGAGCGGGCGGGCCGGCCCTGGCGCGTCGTCTCACAGTTGTAGGGATGCTGCAAACACCGCTTCACACGAGTTTCTGGATCACTTCGCCATCCCGCACGATGTCGAGCGGGCGATCACCGGGCGCGATGAGCTTTTTCCGGGGGTCGATGCCCAGCTTGGTGAACAACGTCGCGGCCATGTCGCCCGGATTCACGGGTTCGTCCCTGGGTTCGGTGGCCTCCGCGTTGGAGGAGCCGATGACCTGCCCGCCGGGCACGCCTCCGCCGGCCATGGCGATGCTGAAGACTTTCGGCCAGTGGTCGCGCCCGCGGTCCTTGTTGATTCGGGAGGTCCGGCCGAACTCGGTCGAGAGCACGACGAGGGTTCTGGCCAGCAGGCCGCGCCGGTCGAGGTCCTGGATCAGCATGGCCAGGCCCTGGTCCAGCGGCGGGACGCGCCCGCGCATGCCGCCGTGCACATCGACATGCATGTCCCAGCCGCCGTAAAAGATCGTGACGTACCGTGCACCGGCCTCGACCAGGCGGCGGGCGATCAGGGCCCGCTGGCCGAATTCGGTGCGCCCGTAGGCGTTCCGCACATCGGGCGGCTCGGCCTTGATGTTGAACGCCTCGCGGGCCTCCTTCGAACTGATGAGAGCATAGGCCCGCTGATAGAACGAATCCATTGCATCGATCTGGTCAGACTTCTCCGTCTGGCGGAAATGCTCGTCGACGGCCGCCAGGAGGCCCTTTCTCCGCTCCATCCGCGTCTCGTCGACGCCGGGCGGGAGGCTCAGATCCTGCACGACGAAGGAATCGCTGTTCGGGTCGCCGCCGATGCTGAACGCGCCGTAGGCGGAGCTGAGATAGCCGGTGCCGGCGAAACCGAAGCCGCCCTCGGCGCTGGGTACGCCGATGTAGGCGGGCAGGTTGTTGCGCGGGCCGAACTCGTGGGCGACGACCGAGCCCATGCTGGGGTAGGTGACGGCGGGGCTGGGCTTGTAGCCGGTGAGCATGTTGTGGCAGCCGCGCTCGTGGGCGGCCTCGCCGTGGGTCATCGAGCGGATGATGGCGAGCTTGTCGGCGACGCCCGCCGTCTGCTGCCAGAGCCCACAGAGCTGCAGGCCGTCAACCCTGGTGTTGATGGGGGCGAATTCGCCGCGGATCTCGATGGGGGCGTTGGGTTTGGGATCGAACGAATCGAGATGGCTCATGCCGCCTTCGAGGAAGATGAGGATGACCGATTCGGCGGCCGGTCCCTTTCCGGCGGGCGCCGAGGCCGGGGCGGCCGCCTGCAGACGGAGTGCATCACCCAGCGTGAGGCCGACGGTGCCGAGGAAGCCGACGCGCAGCAGTTCGCGCCGGGTGACCGGGGCAAAGTGCGCCGGATCGGCCCGGAATGTGCCCTCGGACGCGGAAACCATGGATCGACCACCTCTTGGAACCAATTGATCTGCATCCCTTGGCCACGTTAATGTTAATGAGTCTCAGGGAGCCGGGTCAATGAAGAGGTGCGGTTCATCCGGGAGTGCTCTCTCCAGCCAGTCGGACACCGGCGCCCGCTGCGCCGCCGGCGCACCCGGCCGCCACGGGGGGCGGTCGCTGCATGGGGCGCACCCGACATGGCACCGGAGTTGGGAGGCGCGGTGGCGTCTCGGGAGCGCGCTGGCGCACCGATACCACACCGCTCTGCCGCGGGCGGCTCTGGTGATGCTCGTGCTGTCGCGGGTTCCGGCGTTCGCGGGGGGATCGCCGGTTCTCAGCAGCGTCCTGCCGCGCGGCGGGCAGCGGGGAACGCAGGTGGTGGCCGAGTTCTCGGGGGCGCGGCTGGACAAGGCGGTCGGCGTGGTATTCCATGAGCCCGGCCTGAGTCTCGCGCGGCTCGAGCAGGTGGACGATCGGCGGGTCAAATGCGCGCTTCAGATTGCGCCCGACGCTCCCATCGGGCTGCATCGCCTTCAGATTCACACCGCCCAGGGCATCTCGAATGTCAAGCTGTTCTCGGTGGGCGCGCTGAGCGAGATCAGGGAGACGGAGCCCAACAGCGACCGCGCCAAGCCGCAGGCCATCCAGCCGCCGGTGACGATCAACGGCGAGATTCCCGCCGAGGATGTCGACTGGTTCTCCCTGACGGCCCGGAAGGGTGAGACGCTGGCGTTCGAAGTGGAGGCGATGCGGCTGGGTGACACCCTCTTCGACGCGCGGATGGCGATCTACGATGCGGCGGGCAACGAGCTGGCCGTCGCGGATGACACGCCGCTGGTGCGGCAGGATTGTGCGGCGGTGGTCGCCTTCCCGGCCGACGGCGTGTACGTCGTCGAAGTGCGCGAGACGGCATACGGCGGCAACGGCGACTGCCACTACCGGCTGCACGTGGGCGCGTTCCCGCGGCCGCTGGCATGCCGGCCGGCGGGCGGGAAGGCGGGCAGCGAAGTCGAGGTGACCTGGCTGGCCGACCCCACGGCGGGCAGACAGAAGGTCACACTGCCCGCGTCGCTGCCGGCCGACTTTGCGATCCTGCCGGAGCGGGGCGGGATGGTCGCGCCGTCACCGGTACCGTTCCAGGTGAGCGCGCTGGCGTCGAGCGTCGAGGTCGAGCCCAATGCCGACCATGAGCATGCGACGCCGATCACGGTGCCGGGCGGTGTCTCCGGGGTGATCGAAGGGGAGCGCGACGTCGACATGTTCATGCTGGAGGGCAAGAAGGGCCAGGCATTCGAGGCGAACGTGTATGCACGCCGTCTGCGATCACCGCTCGACTCGGTGCTGGAGGTGTGCCGGTTCAAGGGCGGGGCGATCGGCGGCAACGATGACGGGGCGGGGCCCGACAGCGTCGTGCGGTTCACCCTGCCTGAAGACGGCAGGTACGTGCTGCAGCTCCGGGACCAACTGTATCGGAGCGGGCCCGCGTTCTCCTACTATCTGGAGGTTTCGCCGGTGGCGCCGAAGCTCACGCTGAGCATCCCGCGCGGGCTGACGGCGGCGCAGGCGAAGGCGGCGGTTCCCGCGGGCAATCGGGCCGGGCTGCTGGTCACGGCGAACCGGGCGGACTTCGGCGGACCGCTGGCGCTGGCGGCGGCGGGCCTCCCGGCCGGGACGGCCCTGCATGCGGATACGATGCACGAGGCGGTGAACCAGATCCCGCTGGTGTTCGAGGCGGCGGGCGATGCGAAGCCTGCGGGCGCGATGGTGGATCTGACCGCGCGGCATACCGACGCCGCGAAGGGGATCGAGGGGCGCCTGCTGCACACGATCGACGTGACCGAGGTGCAGGCCAACGTGCCGGTGTACTCGATCGCGGTCGATCGGCTCGCCCTGGCCGTGACGGAGCCGGCGCCGTTCAAGGTCGAGATCGTCGAGCCGAAGGTGCCGATCGTGCGGCGCGGCATGATGGAGTTGCCGGTGAAGCTCGAGCGGAGCGGCGAGTTCAAGGCGCCGGTCGAGGTGCGGATGCTCTGGAACCCGCCGGGGATCGGCTCGGGAGCGATCACGATCGCGGGCGACCAGTCGGCGGGCGCGCTGCACCTGGATGCCGGCGAGGGCGCGCGGGTGGGCCGCTGGAAGATCGCGGTCACGGCGACGGCGGAGGTGGGTGGAGGGGCGTTGGAGGTGGCGAGCCCGCTGGTCGTGCTGGAGATCGCCGAGCCGTTCCTGGAGTTCGCGCTCGCTCCGGTGCGGACAGAGCTGGGCAGGCCGGTGGACCTGGCGGTGAAGATCACGCACAAGGCGCCGTTTGCGGGCGAAGCGGCGGCGGAGCTCGTCGGGCTGCCGCCGAAGGTGGCCACGACGCAGACCGCGGTGACGGACAGGAGCGAGGAGGTTCGGTACACGCTGCAGGTGCCGGCATCGGCGCCGGCGGGTCGCCACGGGGGCGTGTTCGTGCGGGCGGTGGTGATGAAGGACGGGCAGCCGATCGTGCACCAGTCGCCGCCGGGGCAGATCGTCCTCGACAAGCCGATTCCACCGGCGGACCCGAAGATCGAGGCTGAACGCATTGCTGCTAAAAAGAAGGCGCAGGAAGAACGGGACCGGCGGAAGGCCGAGCGGATCGCGGCGGCGGCGCGCCGCAAGGCCGAGCGGGACGCGGCCCGAAAACGCCCGGGGCCGGCCACGATGCCGGCGACGCAGGCCAGCGCTGGACCGCGCTGAAGGCGGCCCGGCCGGCCGCGAAAAATACAAACACCGGCAACGGCACCCCGCCGCCGCTGCCGGTGCAAAAGAGGACAAGCGTCCTCAAGTTGTCTCGTGCTGCCCCGCCCATTCCGCCGGGGCAACCGGTTGACGAAGCGGTATTTCCCTCCCTTTCAACCCCTCGCACACGCCTGCGATCCGTTCGCCGGTGCGGCGGAGGCTCGTGTCACTGGAAGGCCGAGGCGCGGACGCCGCGTGACGGTCCGTACGGCCGGGCCTGCGGTTGCCCGTTGTATCCCACGTCGCCGTAGTCGTCATCCGGGCCCGGGCCTGCGTCGGGCTGGACGGCACCAGGGGCCGGCGCCGGGACGGGCGGAGCGCCCACGGCCGTGGTCCAGTAGCCTTCCCGGGCGATCACGCGCCTGTGCACGACGCTCCAGTGCCCGCTCGTGACGGTGTAGGGCTCGCGGCGGTAGCCGATCACCCGGCCGCACACATCAAGGATGGGCACGTCGCGATAGAGCGTCTGAACCGTCGGCACCCAGACCCGCTCTGCCACTGTGGTGTAGACCGGGGGGACGTACACCGGCCGGACGGGCACGACGGGCACCGCAACCACGGGGGGCGGAGCCACGACGACCGGTGCCGGGGCCACCACCACCGGGGCAGGAGCCACCACGGCGGGCCTGCCGACGACCACGCCCACGTTGACGCCATGGTGATGGCGGCCGCCCTTGAAGAAATTGAAGGCAAAGCCAAAATCACCGGCCATCGCCGGTGCGGAGGCCGCCATAACCACCGATAAAACAGATATTTGCAGCTTGTTTCCTCGTAACATGGCTTTCTCCTTGCCTGGCGAATTCCTCATTCGCACAAGCAGACACCGGGGGGGCGGGAAGGTTAGGCGAGTTGGGCTGCTGTCGGGATGGGGCCCAGCGATTACAATCCGGGCGGTCACCCTCCTGCCGGACGTGACGAACTCGGTTTCTGCCGTCGAGCTGCCATGCGCCCCGATCGCCTGCGGACACGTGTGATGGTCGCCCTGCTGGGCCCGGTGCTGGTGGGCCAGGGGATGGCTGACGGCCATCCGCTGGGCAACGACAGCATCACGCACTTCAGCGTGCTGTACGTGCTGCCGGATCAGTTCCGCGTGGACTACCTGCTGGACATCGCGGAGACGCCGTCGGGCGTCATCCGGCGGGACGAGATCGACGCGAATCACGACGACGACGACACGGTGGAGGAGCAGACGGCGTGGCTCGATCGCAAGGCGGCTGACTTTGCGCAGCTCCTCAAGGCCACGCTCGACGGCGAGCCGCTGGTGCTCGAACCGCTCAAAGAGGTGTACGACCCCAAGACCGGCCAGAAAGCGGCGGCGAGCCGGATGATCCTCAAGATGCCCGGTTTCGGCGGCATGCCGACATACCGGGTGCTCATCGGTTACGGCGGGAGTTATCCGAAGCCGCTCGGGGGCCGGGAGCACGTACTGCAGTATATCGACGAGACGTTCGACACCGTTTCGGGCCTGCGGCGCATGCTGCTGGAAGAAACCAGCATCGGGACGATGACGGCGGTCCGGTTCGGCGAGCTGAGAGAGGGCCCGCCGTCGGAGACGCTCCGCGAGCTGTGCCGGAAGCGGAATGTGCTGCTGTCGGACCGGGCGATGCTGAAGTCGGCCGGCCCGGATCAGTTCGCGCTCGTGGACGGCGAACACTGCTGGGCGCTGGCGAACACGGACGAAGGACTCGGGTTGTTCCGCAGCCCGTACATTGACATCCGACCGCCGCGTCCGTCGTACTGGAACGAGGGTCTGGATCCGTTCCTGTACGAGCAATACGACCCGAGCGATCTGCCGCAGGAGAAGTCGGCGACGATCCGCTTCACGCTGCGCAGTCCGTGTCCGGGCACGCAGCCCGCGCCGGCGGTCGCCGAGGTGACGCCCCCGGCGGCGACGCGGCCGTCGGGCGCGGGCGAGCCGCTTCCGCCGTTCGTCGAGAAGTGGACGGACCCGCGAAACAACCCGGCGAAGACGAGCCAGTACTACCGGCAGGCCGACACCCTGGTGGGTCTGCTCCGCCAGTTCGGGCAGGGCAGGGGATTCCTCCTGTTCCTGACGATCACGTTTCTGGCGTTCACGTGGGGGGCGGGCCATGCGCTGATGCCGGGGCACGCGAAGACCGTGGTGGCCGCGTATCTCATCAGCCAGCGCGGCAACTGGTGGCATGCGGTGGTGCTGGCGCTGATCGTCACCATCACGCATACGGCGCTGGTCGTGGTGGTGGGGCTGATCATCTACTTCTACCAGCAGTCGCACCCGGACCTGGGGCCGCGGATCCAGCTCTGGCTGGGCACGATCGCGGGGGTGCTGGTCGCGGCGATGGGCGTCACGCTCATCTGGCGGGCGGTCACGGGACGGATCGTTCATCATCATCACGAGCACGATCATCATGACCACGAGCCCAGGTCGTGGTGGCGGCGGCTGTTCACGCATTCGCACGCGCATCCGCCCGGTCACGATCACGCACATGACCATCCTGGGCACGAGCACTCCGCTCACGCGCATCATCACCATCACCACGAGCACGGCCACACGCACGATCACGCCCATCCGCACGAGCACCACGGTCATGCGCATGGGCCGCACGCGCATGACCATTCGCAGAGCCCCCAAGAGGGGCACGGACACGCGGACGGGCATGGCCATGACCACACCCACGAGCATGCGGCGGGGCACGCCCATTCGCACGAGCACGTGACGGTCGGGGCCCGGGGCGGGCCATCGGCCGAGCCCATCAGCACGCGCATGCTGCTGCTGCTGGGGATCACGGGAGGAATCGTTCCGTGCCCGACGGCGATGATCATTCTGCTGCTGGGGATCGGGGCGAACGTCGTCGCGTGGGCCCTGTATGCCGTCGGCGTGTTCAGCCTGGGGCTGGCGCTGACGCTGATGGTGATCGGCTTTGCGGCGCTGGCGAGCCGGCGGTTCGCGACGCGGCTGCTTTCGGACGCGGAGCATGAGGAGGAGCTGTCGGGGACGGGGCGCCGGGTCATGTTCCAGTTCATTCCGGCCCTGAGCGGCCTGGTGGTGGTTGCTCTGGGGTGCATGATTGCCGCCAATTATCTGTACACGATGCGGGTGGGCCGCCCGCTGTTCCCCTGGCTCGGCTGAGCACGTCGGCGCCGGGCCCGTCCGGCGGGCAAAT
>CAZQEN010000067.1:0-25736 GCA_964591605.1 uncultured Planctomycetales bacterium | reverse complement strand
TACAACGCCGATCTCGAATCGGCCGAAGGGCTGCCCGAGGCCACGCGGAAGCTGCGCACCCTCATGCTCAGCCATCAGGGCCTGCTCATCGCCTCGCCGGAATACAACAGCTCGTTTTCGGCGGTGCTCAAGAACGCGATCGACTGGCTGACCCGCCAGCAGCCGGGTGAGCCGCCGCTGGCGTGCTTTGCCGGCAAGGTGGCGGCCATCATGAGCGCTTCGCCCGGCGGCCTGGGCGGCCTGCGCGGGCTGTTTGAGCTCCGGTGGGTGCTCAGCAACATCCGCGTGCTTGTACTGCCCGATCAGGTCGCGATTCCCCGGGCGCACGAGGCGTTCGACAGCGCCGGCCAGATCCGGGATGCGCAGCTCCAGGCACAGGTGCGGGCCCTGGGGTCGAACCTGGTGCAAACGCTGTTCAAGTTGTGCGCCTGAACGGCCGGGGCGCGGCTCAGCGAATCACGATCGTGGACGGATCGTAGGTCAGGGGCGGGTACCGCATGTCGAGCGATTCGAGCGCATCAGCGACGATGCGGGCGATGAGCAGGTTGCGGAACCAGCGGCGCTCCGCGGGGATGACGTACCAGGGGGCCTGGTCGGTCGAGCATCGGCTCAGGGCCTCCTCGTATGCCTCCTGATACGCGTCCCACTTTTCGCGTTCCACGAGGTCGGCCGGATTGAACTTCCACTGCTTGTCGGGCTTCTCGATCCGCCGTTCCAGCCGCTCCTTCTGGTAGTCGCGGGAAATGTGCAGATAGAACTTCATAATGGTGACTCCTTCCTCGTGAAGCATCCGCTCGAAGGAGTTGATGTGCTCGTAGCGCCGCTGCCAGCGATCGCGGGACACGAGACTCTTGACGCGGACGATCAACACATCCTCGTAGTGCGACCGGTTGAAAATGCTGACATAGCCCAGTTCGGGGGCGCGCGGGTGGATGCGCCAGAGGAAATCGTGGCGCAGCTCGGTCTCGGTCGGAGCCTTGAAGCTGTGGACCTGGCAGCCCTGCGGGTTGAACGCGCCGAAGACCTCGCGGATGGTGCTGTCCTTGCCGGCGGCGTCCATGGCCTGCAGGACGATGAGAAGAGAGTGTTTACCCTCTGCGTAGAGCAGCTCCTGCAGATCGGACAGGCGCTGCGACAGCTCGCCGAACCACCGCTCGCCATCCTGCTTGTCGAGTCCGCCGTCGTCGTTGGTGTCGAAGTCGCGCAGGGAGAGTTTCTGACCCGGTTTGATGCGATACTTGTCGGTTTTCATGGGTTTCAGCTTACTTCAAGTCGGGCGGCCGGGTGAAATCACGGGGGGATTGGCCCGCCGACAACCACGCATGAACCGCGTCGCAGCGGAACATCGACCGGGGCGCCCGAAGAGGGGTGCTCCGATCAGCGTCCCGTCGGCCAGTAGAGCCACAGACCGATGGCGAGGCCGGCGATGGTGCCGAGCAGCAGCACGACTTTGATGATCGCGACCGCCTTCTCGAGCTGACTGCTGGCCAGAGGATCGCGGGCGTACGTCTGCAGGAGCCTCATGCGGTTGCCGATGCTCGAATGCCTCCAGCTCCGGGCCTCGATGGGGATGCCGTTGAGCACGGCGATGCGATGGAGGGCATCGGCGAACATGCCGGCGGCGGTGGCGCAGACGGGCTCGGGCGAGGGTCCGCGGTTTATAGGAGGCGTGCTCTGGGGCGATGCAGCGGGGGTCAGCCAGGGGCCTGGCGCGGCGGCGGGCGAAACGGCGGCCGTGCCGTGCAGGATGCAGGGCTGATCGCACTGGTCTGAGGGCGGCGTCACGCTGCGGCAACCGAAGAGGTCCGCCTGCCATTCAAACCGGCGCGAGACGACGCCGAAGCCCAGCGCCCAGACGACGACGATGAGGCCCATGGCGGTGACCTGCATGTAGTCCTGCAGAAGCGCGCGGTGCGGCCAGAACTCGGGCCAGCGGCGGGCGGCATACTGGACGATCTCGAAGACTCCTCCAACCAGAAGCATGCTGCAGATGGCGAAGAGCAGGTAGAACTCGATGTGCCGCTTCTTGACGTGGCCCGCCTCGTGTCCGAAGACGGCCTCGATTTTCTGGTCGTCCATCATTTCGAGCAGGCCGTCGGAGAGCAGGATGTAACGGACGGGCCGCAGCAGTCCCATCACCGCGGCGTTGACGACCATGCCGTCGCTCTCCCAGATGAGGATGTTGCGGTAGGTCAGCCCGATGCGCCGGCACAACTCCTCGAGGCGGCTCCGGAGCTCGCCGGCCGGCAGGACCCGCGTGTGCCAGACGTAGCGCAGGATCAGCGGTGCGAAGAAGAAGACGAAGCCCGACACGATGACCAGGACGGCCTGGTCGGCCCAGGCGATGCCGGTCGCCCGGCGCAGGGTGTTGCTGTAGCGGACGGCGAAATCGTTGGCCACCACAATGGGCACCATGGGCAGGACGATGATGAACACGTGCTGGCGGAGGTTGAAGCTCAGGAACTGGCGGAGGGTCCAGACCGGGCGCACGGGCGCCGCGGACCAGAGCCGAAGTTCCAGGGCCACCTGCCGCACGGCACGATCCGCCGGGTAGAGCATGATCCAGCCGACCAGGATCGAGGCGAAAAACGGGAGCAGGACGATGATCTCGTCAAGCCCCCAGAACGGCCAGGGGTGGACCCACTTGCGCACCAGCGGGACCCAGTCGGTTCCGTAAATCGAGGTCACCAGTCCCAGGAACAGGAGCGTGCGATGTGCGGTATTGCCGCGGGTAAGCCGCCGCTGCGCGCCGGGCAGCCAGGCCGGATCGCGTTCGAGCCGGGACCGGACGCGGCCGGTGTAGATTCGGCAGACAAGAGCAACCAGGACGATCTGCCCGATCGCGATCGCCACGCTAAGGCCGGGCGACGTGAGGCGCTTCCAGGGCGGTCCCCCCTCCGGCACGCTGAGGACGACGGCGAATGCGACGAAGACGAGAAACTGCATGGTTCGGCACGGTCAGGATGATTGCGCTGGCCGTCCCATGCCGGCCCTGCGAGCGCCCCGGACCATGATACTACAGAAGCAGGAGCAGTGCTCCGCTCCAGGGGCACGGAGCCGGGCGGGCGGTACGGTTGCGGACGGCGCCGGCGGGGCGCCGGCGGGGGAGCGGCGTATGTGCGAGGGCCCGTGACATGATCGGCGGCGCAGGAGGCGTCAACCATCAGAACCCGGAGTCCCGACGTACGTCGGGAGGCCTTGCGTCCATCCGTTCGAGGATCAGGCCCACTCGCTGACGCTCGGGGTTCTGATAAAGGCCCCGTCCGAACCGTCACGCCCCCTGTGTGCGAGGACGGCGCGTCGAGTTCCCGCGCGGCGCGGTCAGTTCGGCATGCAGGTGGGCGACGGAGCGAGTTCAGATCCGGAGTAGCAGCCGTGCAGGATGTTGAAGTCAGCGGCATCGACATCCACGTCGTCATCGAGGTTGGCGATCTCGCAACCCGGAGCGAAGATCACGCCCGGCCCGCTGAAACAGAGCTGCATAATGGAGAAGTCAGACTGATCGACGTCGCCGTCAACGTCGAGGTCGGCGCGCACGGTGTCCACGTGCACGGTGACGGGGACTTCCACGGTATAGGCATCCGGAGCGGTCAACGTGAGCCTGGCCAGATTGTCTCCCGGATCGAGCTGCTGGCAGTTGAAGCTGACGGTGTGCGAATTGGGCGGATAGCCCGTCGACTGACCGGTCGGAGGATCGACCGACAACCAGTTTTCACTGGGCGTGATGGTGTAGTCCAGCGTGCCGACTCCAACGTTGACCACGTTCAGGATGCCGTCGCCGCACGTGCCGCCCGCCCAGACGGTTCTGGAGAACGACGTCGGATCCACGCCGAAGACCGGGCGATCGGCGTCGATGATCTCGATGGTTCTCGTGATGCTCGCTTCGTTCATCATCGCGTCATAGACGCTGGCCCGGACCTGGTACCAGCCGATGGGCATGCTGGTGACGTCCCACGTCATGTTGAATGAGTCCGGAGGATCGAGAACCCTGGCCTTCAGCGACTCCTCTTCGAGCACCTCGGAGAGAGAGACCTCGTCGAACCAGACATCGGCCCGGTTGGTCCCGCAGCAGGAGCCAGCCTTGAGCACGACGGTCATGGTGTTGCCGGTGGCGACGCGCACGCCGTCGCGATCGTTCCAGCAGTTGTCGACGTTCTGGCCGTACTGATTGTGCGTCCAGGTCCAGGGGAAGTCGGCGGTGATGGGATTCCCGCCGGGACATCTGGCCGAGGCGTTCGTGTCGTAGGCGAACATGTGATTGTTCAGCACGACCGAGCCTCCGGTGTCGGCCTGGACGGGGTCCCACGCCCCGTCGATGAGCATGACCTCGTACCAGGAGTTCTGGCCGTAGTACCTGGCTTTCCAGTAGCCGTTGAGACGATAGGCCTTGCCGGGAGTGACCGGCACCTCCTGATAGACGGCGAAGCTGTCAGTCTGTCCGGCATTGAGATACAGATGCAGAGCGCTGTTGCCGACCCGCCCGGCTTCGCTGCTGTTGAAGTCGATGCTGCCGGAGTTGCCGCCCCAGGTCGAGTGATAGATGTTCCAGCCAGTAGATCCCTCCTCGAAACCACCGTTAGCCAGCAGGCTGGACGGGAGCGGCCTGGCCGTCAATTCCGCCTTGATGACGTGCACGTTATCGCTCACGCCCGTCCAGGCCACCGTATAGGGCGCGTTCCTGGGGATGCGCTGACCCTCCACGAGCGAGATCCCGCCGAGCGTCGGCGCAACGATTTCGGCGCGATACGGCGTCGCGTAGCCGGTGGGGTGGTCGAGTCGGAAGTCGACCCGCACTTCGCTGACGTGGTTGCCCAGCACGGCGATCTCCCGGCGGTCCTTGACGCCGAGTTTCTGCGTGTCGTTGGCCATGGTCAGGCAGGGAATCTGGTCGGCATTGTAGCCCATGGCCAGGGCGCCGATCGCGTCGATGGCCAGGGTGTCGCGGGCGGCCATGATCGACTTGATCCGCGAGCTGGGCTCGTCGTAGTTGAGCGGCCCGGCCTCACAGCCGACCAGGGCATCGATGACGACGAAATCGTGCGGGCGCACCAGATTGAGGTCCACGAGGCTGCGCTGTACCGCCTCAGGTTCGCTGGCCGGTGGGGTTCCGATGTTCCAGGGGAACTTCGTGGCGTAGCCGCTGCCGGGGTAGTTGTGCATTTCCCAGCGCAGGAAGGGATCATCGTTGCAGGTGAGCCAGGGAGCGTAATAGATGTCCTGCGGCGCGGTGCCGATGCGCATCTTCATGCCGAGGGTCACCGTACCCAGATTGTGGTTCTTGAAGGAGGGCACGACGATCATCACGTCGGTCTTGAGCAGCTCGTTGTGCACGTAGTAGCTCGAGCGGCCGACGGCCGCCCCGACGCCGCTGGTGGGCAGCGAAACGAGCGTGACGTTGTCGTAATGCGTTTCGGCCGGGCAGGCCCCGGTGGTGCCGGTGTCGTTCAGATCGATCAGCGCCACCCGCGTATCCTGGTCGAGAAGGTGGTCACTGTTGGTGTCGTAGCCCTGATCGTGGAAGGCGGCCCAGTTGTCCCCGGTGGCGGCCCCGCCGAGTTTGACGGCGCTGGCCCCTGCCTCCCAGGCAAGCTTGACCACCGTTCGCGTGACCCTCGGGTCGGTGTTCAGGCCGGGCTGAAGGCCGGACATGTTGGGGAGGATGATGACGTCGACGTCGCCGTCCGGCGTGTTATAGGGCGCTGCGCCCCCGCCGCGCTTGTCGACCATGACCGGGGCCAGGCCCCCGGCCAGGTTGACGGCCCGGCGAACCAGACGCTCGAGCTCGGCGTCGGTGTACGTGCCGTCAGCATCTTTGGCGATCCCGACCGTGGCCGGCACACCCGTTCCCTGGGTGTTGCTCTGGAGCTGGGGCGGCGAGCCGGCACCGGAGTCGGTCTTCAGGTAGATGGCGATCCCGCCGGCCGCCAGCAGAAAGGAGACCCCGGCCAGGACTGCCCCACGGCGGCGATGGCGGCGGCGGTGCTGGCCGTGGGCATGTACGACGGCCGTCGGAGCCAGCAGGAACGAGAAAATACCCAGATTACCCAGAGCCGCCTGTTGACAGGGGTATGCGAGCCGCCGGGGTTGGGTGCCGCTCCGCCAGACGAGCCAGGCCAGTGACAGCAGGGCCACGGTCAGACGGTTTCGGAGGATCAAACGGCCCAGCCAGGCCGAAGCGCGGGCGGGAAGGCCGCGCGGCGGTCCGGCCGCCTGCTCAGCGGATTCAGGCAGAGAGCGGGTGCAGGAGTGGCGACGATGAGGGTTTCCGCAGGGCGGATTCGGCGATGCATCGAGCATGAACCACCTGTCGTTGGCCTCGGGCGTTCGCCGGTCGAACCGGTATACCGCCCGACCGGAAGAACTTGAGCTGTACGGTTGCTGCCATAGCCCGAGGCAGGCTCTGTACGGCGTTCAAGCACGATCGATGCCAGTGAATGAGCCCGGAAAAAGCGATTTTGGATAGCGGCAATGGGCCCGTGTACACCTGGCTTCCCCCCGAAACGGCGTGATTTGCTCCTGCCCAGCGCCAAATCCCGCAGACGGGAACGAAGCGGCAGATTTCTCTGGCGGACCGGGCATGATGGAGCAGTCCGCCGGTGCGCGTGGCGGCACGGCGGCTCAGAGCGAACACCGGGGGTTGGAGCGCGGGAAAACCGGCAGAGACCGCGGGGGCAGTCTCTGCCGGATCAGGTGACCCAGGGGAACTTGGGAATCGGGCGCCTCATGGCGCGGGGCCGTTTCCCGCCCCACCTGCAGACGGCGTCTGGACGGAACGGGCCAGGACGCTTACGGGCAGCTCACGGCGGGAACGCCGGAACCGCTCGAGCAGTTCTGGAACTGGACGAAGTCCACGATGTCAATGGCGTTGTCGCCGTTGCGGTTGAAGCACACGCAGTACTCCGGTGAACTCGGAATGGGACCGCCGGAACCGCTGACACATCGCTGGAACACACCGAAATCGTCCAGGTCAACGTCCGTATCACCATCTGCGTCCGCCCAGATGGGGTTGCAGTCGGAAGCGAAGGTGAGCCCGTCCGCCATGCCACCCGGCGCGGCGTTCGCGATCTCCCAGACAACGGTCATGACGTTCGAGGTCGCAGTGGCCGACACCGAACCGGGCAGCCAGGCGCCGCCATCCGTGCTGGTGAAGACCGTTGTGGAGGCCAGTGGCAGGCCGTTTTCATCGCCGTCAAGCAGGCGGATGATGCAATCACCCAGTCCGGCGAACTGACCGCTGAAGGTATAGCGGCCCCCGGGCAGGACTACGACGGTCTGCCAGGCGCGGAGCGTGCCGCCGCTGCCGCTGCTCATAAAGCCGTAGTGTCCACCGTCTGCGGGACTGGGGCAGACCGGCGGGAGAGGGGCATTGCCATCGCGCAGCAGACCGGCATCGCTGTTCCATCCGGTCGGGATTCCTCCGACGATGACCGGAGGAGGACCGCAGTCCAGCGTGGCCGTCGGCTCTTCGAAGCTGCCGTTCACAAAGGCGGCGGCGGCGACGAGCACGGAGACGCCCGGCTGGGAGGCGATGCATCCGCCCTGCTTGACGATCACGTCATAGCGGCCGGAGCTCGCCCCGGTCAGGTCGAACATGCAGGTGATCTGACTGGGGGTGACGACCTGAACGTTGGTTGCGGTGATGGCCGTACCCGGCTTGACGAGCAGGACGGTGGGCGTTCCCGAGAAGCCGGTTCCGGCCAGATTCGTGATCTCGAGGTTGCCCGTGTTGGTCCCGAACGATGGCGTGATGCTGGATATGGTGGGAATCGCCCCCGAACACTGCTCAAAAGCCAGAGCGTCGGCATGAGTGGCGTTGGGGCCGGTGCCAGTCCTCGCCACGGCGCACTCGAGGGTCACCGCGTCGCTGGCCGCCTGACCGGAGAGGAATGCGAAGTTCCAGTCGTACGAGCCGGCGCCGGTACGGATGTCTTTGGTGGCGAGAATGGTTCCACCCGGCCCGCCGTCGCGCATTCTGAGCGTCACGGTGTTGTTACCGGTGCCGGCGAAGAAGCCGCTCCAGGTGTACTGGCCGCCGTTGGTCGCGGACACGGTCTGGTAGGCGACCGCATTGGCGCCGCCGGTCGATGTCGTGGAGGCAATGGTGCCGTACTGGCTGCCATCGGGCGGAGGGCAGGATGGCTTGATGGTCAGGATGTCGCCGGGCAGAAAGCCGTTGAGTTTCAGGCGGCCCTCAAAGCCCCACTCGGCCGACTCGCCCGCCCGCCAATCCGTGGGGAACGTGTTCGAGGGCGTGTCGCAGGCGGCCACCGCGGGCAGCTCAAAACTGCCGTTGGTAAAGGTCGGCAGATACACCAGGAAGGCGCCCGGGTCAGTCACCACTTCGCAGTCCGTCTGGCTGTAGACCACGTCGTATTGCTCATGGACCGCATCAGCGGGGATGTTGAACGTCGCTGTCACCTGTGTCGGGCTGTCAACCACCACGGAGGCGGCGTTGATCGTCTGGGGACCTGTGAGCTGGACGGTGGGCGAACCGGCGAAGTTCGTTCCGGTCAGCACCACGGGCAGGTTTGTACTTCCGCGAGGCGCGCGAGTCGGCGAGATCCCGGTCACCGTCGGCTGGTTGGGGCACTGCGTCTCCAGACTCAGGTTGCAGGCGTCGATGTGCATGGCGTTGAATCCGGCGTTATTGGCCACATACTGGAACCTGGCAAGGAGCTGGGTGGTGCCATTGGGGGGAACGGCGGTCACGGTGAACGGCGTCCAGTTGCTCATCTGCCCGTTTTTCTGCGTCACGGACACCGTCTGCAGGGGCGTGGCGTTGGGGTTGCTGCCGGCGATGATCGCGAACGACGCTACGATCCCCAGGGACGAGTCCGTGCTGCCGAGAACCATGAATCCGCTGAACTTATACGTCTGGGTGCCGTCGGCGGGCTGCGCGAGCGTGACAACCTGGTAGGCACGTTTTGCACTGAATCCACCCGAGGCCGCCCAACTGGCGTGGATGCCGTCGCCGTCTCGCGGACAGGGCGGGACGAAGATATCGCTGTTTCGATTCAGCGCCCCCAGGTCGGTAACCCAGTCAGACGGCGCGCCCTTGTTGTACGCACAGTCGTTGGTGGTCGTCGGCAGATCAAAACTGGGGTTGAGCAGCAGGTTCTGGCCGAAGCTCGTTGCGGTCAGTCCCAGGAGCCCCGCCATGAGCGTCAGTCGGTTGGTTCTCATCGAGCCGCCTCCATTTCTTGGCGATTAGGAATCTCTTGACAGAATGAAGTCTCAAGCATGGACCATCCACCTCGCGGTAGCCGCACCGGCATGGTGTGTCTACTGGCTGGAAACAGCGCGATCACGACGCCGCGACGCATCGTGTGCGCCTGAAGCCTCCCTTCCTCCGAGTCCCCCGCCCCGCATCCGGATTCGACCGAAACGGAGAACCTTAAACGTCCAGTTTATCATCCGGGGCCGCGACTGCAAGGGGATTTGTCGAAAAGGCATTATCAAAGCGGTTTTTGCCGCCCGACTCACGCACGTTTGCGCCCGAAAACGGACTCTGCCGGCGGGAAGCACTCCGGGGCCCGGCCCACAGGCTCCTCGAGCGCCAAATTCCTCTCCGCGCGGACTTTACAGACAGTATCTCAGGCGGCCGGCCCCCTTTGAAGCGTTCGACCATGGTCCGCGGGGAACCGGGGCCGCTGAATCTGCTGCACGGCGAGTGCCAACCGCCTGTCTCAGGGCTTGCGGAACGGGTGGTGCACCGGAGTCGGCTCGGCGTTGTCGTCCGTTGCGCGGCGCCGGCCCGCTGCCCACATTCACGGGCCGTAGAAGAACACCTCCGGGCGGGCCTTTTTGAACTCTTGAACGACCTGCCACGAACCGGCCTCACCATTGGAGCCGACGATGCTCAGACGGTGGAGGTTTCAGCATGCCCTTGAATGCATGAATCGCGCTGCAGGGAGTGATACCGCCGACGCTGAGTGTGTGCGGACAATCGGCTGCGCCGGTGGCGCAAGAGCAGGTCCTCGCTGGTTCGCAAAGGCGACAATGCGCCCGCGGCTTGATCACGACGGCGGAATGGAGACGAGGCAGTCGCCGGGCTGGACGCGGCGGCCGTTGGTGAACTCCTGCCAGCTCATGAGGCGTTTGCCGGCGGGCTGGAGGCTGTGGATCTCGATCGTGCCGGCGGCGGCGACGACGGTGAGGACGGGCGTGATCGTGCCGGGAGGGCTCTCGGTGTCGACGGGCAGTGCGGTGGCGCCGGCGATGGTGATGTCCTCGGTGTGCCCGTCGGCCCGCTGATAACGGCAGCGGGCGCCGGGCCAGGGCCACAGGGCCCGGCAGCGGCGGGCGATCTGCTCGGCCGACTCCGCGAACGACAGCAGGCCGTCGGCCTTGGTCAGTTTGCCGGCGCGCGTGGCCTTCGATTCGTCCTGCGGCTGGCCCGAAGCGTGCGGATCGGCTTCGAGGAGCTTCAACGCCGCGTCCAGGGCGTCGCAGGCGATGCCGGCCAGGCGGTCGTGCAGTTCACCGGCCGTCTCGGTGAGGCCAATGGCGGTGAAGCGCTGCACGAGAATCGGCCCGGCGTCCATCCGATCGACGAGGCGAAACGCGGTCACGCCGGTCTGAGCATCGCCCGCGAGGATGGCGGCGTTGATCGGGGCGGCCCCGCGCCAGCGAGGAAGAAGCGAAGCGTGCAGGTTGATGCATCCGGCCGCAAACGCGGCGCGGGCGGGGGCGAGGATCTTCTGGCCGAACGCGACGGCGATGCCCAGATCGGCGCGGAGGGTGAGGAGGCGTTGCACGTACTGGGGTGTGTTCACGTCGCCGCAGCGTTCGAGCGGGAGCCCGTGCCCTTCAGCATGTGCGGCGATCGGGGTGGGCGTGTCCTTCTTGCCGCGCCCGGCCGGCCGGTCAGGCTGCGTGACAACGAGGGCGATCTCATGCGGGCTGTTTTGCAGCCAGCGGAGGCTGGGGATGGCAAAGGCACCGGATGCAAAGTAGACAACACGCACAGTCTCTCCTCTGGCGATTCAGACTGAACGGACGGCTTTCATCACGTCTGTACACGGGCGAGACGCCCGTGCCACACCCACCGGCGGGACGCCGGTGCCACACCGGTGGCGATCCTTTCTACAGTGTGGCCAGCCAGTTCCACATCTCGGGCGGGTCCTCCTTGAACATGAGCGAGCCGGGGACGATGTAGTCGGCGCCGGCGGCGGCGATGAGGGGCACGGTGTGGCGGCGGATGCCGCCGTCGGCCTCGATTTCGCACGCCAGGCCACGCTCGTCGATGATCCTGCGGGCCTGCGTGATCTTCGCCGGGCAGCGCGGGTCGAGCTCCATCACGCCCTTGACGCCGATGTCGGTGCCGACGATGCAGACCATCGAGAGATCGTTCCAATAGGGCTCCAGCAGGTCGATCGGCTGGGGGAGTTTCAGCGAGATGCCCAGCTTGAGGCCGCGTGCCAGGACGGCGTCGGCAACCGCCCGCGGGTCGTCGCTCGTGTCGAGGTAGACGATGATCGAATTCGCGCCGGCGTCGGCAAACGCGTCGATCCAGCGCAGCGGATGGGTCACGATCAGGTGGACCTCAAACGGTTTCTTTGTGTGCGGACGGCACGCCTTCACGAGGTCGGGAAAGAACAGAAGGGTGTCGACATAGTGGCCGTCGGCCACGTCGATGTGGAACATCTCCGAGTAAGGTTCGACGCGGCAGATCTCGGCGGCGAGATTCGCCAGATCGGCGGACCAGAGGGAAGTAGAACACCTGAGCATCTGTCTGATGGTCCTGTAGCGGCCGCCCCCTGCGGTGGCCGGGTGGCGGCGAAGACCTTGCGGCTTGTAGCGCCGGGCCTCTGTGCCCGGCGACGCGAGACCCTCATGACAACCGGGCTACGGCCAGGCTGCTCGGGCGAGACGCCCTCGCAGCCACCGGCGAGACGCCGGTGCCACACCATCCGCTCTGAGAGCCTCAAAACGTCAGCGTCCACGGCGGCTCGTCGGGGTCCTGCGGATGATCCGGATCGTCCTCCTCGTCGGGTTCCTGATCGTCTGCCGGTCTCTGGGCGGCCAGAAAGTGCTTGGTCAGGAACTTCTCGATGTGCCGCTGGACGTCGGCGGCGTGCTGCTCGCGGCTGACCGACTTGGGCGTGAGCTCGCGGAACTCCGCCCCGCCGATCGCCTCGGCCAGGGCCTCGCCGAATTCGAACGGATGCACCGGATCCTGCTTGTTGGCCATCACGAGCACCGGCACGCGGATCGCGGCGAGCTGCGAGAGCTTGCGATACGGGCGGTCCTCCGGCAAACGCTCGAGGATGTTGATGCGCTGCTCGATCCGGGGCAGCTCGAAGGCGTGCGAGAGCGACGCGGCGACGGCCGGCGCCTCCCGGGAAAGGCGCTCGTAGTTCGGGGAGCGGTGAAAGATCTCGCGGCCGATCTGTGGGCCATACTGGCGGATCAGACCGGAGATCTCCGCGTAGAGTGCAACGTTCTCGGGCACGGGGCCTTCGAGCCAGGCCGGACGTGACAGCACCAGGCCCACGACGCGCTGCGGATACCGCAGGGCGAAGTTGATCGCCACCGCCGAGCCCATGGAGATGCCGCCGACGACCGCCTGTTTGATCTGCAGGTGGCTCATGAGCGCGGCCAGATCGTCGGCGAAGCGGGCGAGGCTGATTTTGTCCGGATCGCCCAGCGGCTCCGTGAGACCGTGGCCGCGGCAGTCCATGGCGATCAGACGCACGCCCGGCGGCGGCGAGAAAAGGCCAAACGGCTGCTCGACATCGCCCGTCAGCCCATGCTGAAAGATGAACGGCAGCCCCTCGCCGGTGTCGCGATAGTGGAACTGCATCTGGTCGTAGTCGAATGTCGGCATGGACGTGTGCCTCCTGCAGACCAGCCCCGGCCCATCAGCATAGCCGAGCCGCCAGACATTGTGGAGTGCGGCGTCGCAGCCGCCGCACTCCCAAAAGGGTCACCACTTTTTGAAGATGAAGAACGCGGCGAGGACGATGAAGAGAAAGCCGACCAGGTAATTCCAGCGGAACGGCTCCTGCAGGTACATCACGGAGAAAACGCTGAACACCACCAGGGTGATGATCTCCTGAATGGTCTTGAGCTGCGCCCCGCTGTGCTGCGCGTTCGAGCCGATGCGGTTTGCGGGCACCTGAAAGCAGTATTCGACGGATGCGATCAGCCAGCTCACCAGAATCACCAGCGGCAACGAAGCGCTTTTGTGCTTCAGGTGCCCGTACCAGGCGATGGTCATGAAGATGTTGGAGATGCCCAGCAGAACGATGGTGGTGATGACTGGCATAGAATCAGTATTGCCCGAGTCGCGAGCGGAAGTACTTCAGGCGCTCTTCCTTTGACATTTTATCGAACACGGGCGAGCCGTTGCCTGAGGGGTGCTCTGGCCCCGACGGCAGCTTGCCGCCGGCAGCAGGCCTGCCCGATGGATTGCCATCTGAACCGGGCACCTGCACCGCCGTCGTGCCGCCGTAGCTCATGATGGGCGTCAGCAGCTTCATATCGTCCTCGAGCGATCGCTGCGGCGCGATGCCCAGGCCCTGGAGGACGCCGTGATAGGCCTTCACCGCCTCTTCGGGCGAGATCTGGCCGTCGACGATGCGGCGGAGCATCTCGATGAAGGCGAGCTGATTCTCGGCGTTGTTGATCTTGCGGCCGAAAAGCGCGACCTTCGCCCCGTACTTCTGCGCCTCGGCAATGAGCTTGAACGCATCGTAGGTGGTGCCCGCCCCGCCGCCGAGGATGCCGACGATGAGCTGGGGGTCGTAGCGGACGAGTTCCTCGGTCCATTTCGGGCCGTGGTAGACCATCTTGAGGAAGAGCGGCCGTCCGGATTCGGGCACGCCGCCCAGGCAGCGGACGATCATGTCGTTGATGAAGCCTCCGAGCTTCTCGGACGGGATGGGGTTGGCCGGGGCGTTGGGGTCGAACACCTCCAGGAAGTGTCGGAAGCCTTTTCGCTCGGCCTCGATGCGGAACTCGCGGTATTGCGTGAGCGTCAGATGGTCGAGGGCGGTGTCGTTGTTGAACGTGACGCTGTAGAGGCCCAGGTTCGCGCCGAGGGTGCGCTCGGCCGGCTCGCACTCGATCTTGCCGCACTGGATCTGCTCGATGGTGGCCGTGCGGAAGGGCTGCGAAGGCTGCATCGGGTAGATGCCGCCGCGCATGACGTGGATGTCGGTGGTGTCGTTGGCGCGGGCGGCGGGCGTGATGTGCGAGTTCTCGAAGAGCCGCTCCTGAATGGTCAGAATGTCGTTCATGTGGGCCGACATGAGCATGATGTCGATGAGGCCCTGGTTCACGACGTCGCGGATGCACTGGCGGAACTCCGGGAGCGTGCGGAAACGCCCCTCCTGTGAGTAATGCTCCGGCGATTTGCCGGGGGCGGCGATGCCCCAGGCCATGTCGGCGTCCTTGGCGTCCGCGATGATGAATTCGCGGCAGTTCGGGTCCGCCTTGATCTTCGCGAGTTTGATGTCGAGTGACTTCTGAGCCATCTCTTGCTTCCATTTCTACCACGAAGGCACGAAAACATGAAAAAAAGAAGGTGATCCGTCTTCACAGAACCCGCATCAACTTGTCCTCTTCGTGCCTTCGTGTCTTCGTGGTTATCTCGTTTTCACGCAATTCTGCGATACGTGTCATCCAGTGCAGCGGCCGACGAGCGGATCGCGGTCATTTCCTTGGGCCACAGTTCCACCTCGACCCGCGTGACGACGCCGCTGCGGCCCAGGATCGTCGGCACCGACAGGCACGTGCGCTGAATGCCGTAGGCGCCCTTCTGGGCGGAGCTGATCGGGAGCACGCGGCGCTGGTTGAGCGCGATGCTGTGGATCACCTCGCGGATGCTCAGGCCGACGGCCCAGCCGGCGCCGCCTTTTTTCGAGATCACCTCCGCGCCGCTGCCCTGCGTGCGCTTGAACAGTTCATTCTGTTTGCCGGGGTTCATGCCGCGCCATTTGTCCAGCGGCAGGCCCCCCACCGTCGCGGACGACCAGATCGGCACCATCGTGTCGCCGTGCTCGCCGAGGATCATGGCCTTGATCTGCGTGGGGGGCACCTTGAGCTCGGCGGCGATGAGCGAGCAGAAGCGGGCGGTATCCAGCAGCGTGCCCAGGCCGATGACGCGGTCGGGGCAGCGGCCGGTACGCTCGACGGCCAGGCGCGTCAGGATGTCCACCGGGTTCGAGACCACCAGGATGATCGCGTCATCGCGGAGTTTGTGCGTCTTGAGCTGGCCCAGGATGTCGAGGAACAGCTTGACGTTGCGGTTGATCAGGTCGAGGCGGCTCTCGTCAGGCTTGCGGCGCAGGCCGGCGGTGATGACGACGATGTCGGAATCGGCGATCTGCGGGTAGTCGGCCGCGTAGATGCGCTGGTCCGCCACCAGCGCCGCGCCATGCAGCAGATCGAGCGCCTCGCCCTCGGCCGCCTGCGCGTTGGCGTCGAGCAGCGCGATCTCGTCCACGACGCCGCCGCACTGCAGCGCCCCGGCCGCACACGCGCCCACCCGTCCGCCGCCGCCGATTATTGAGATCTTCATTGCTCTTGCGTTCCCTGTGTCCGTGCGGTGCCAGACCCGGCCGGTTCTTTGCGCTAGGCCCGGCCTTCAGGCCGGGTTTCACGCCGTTGTTATGACCTGAGCCCGCTTCAAGCAGGCTTTTCATCCCGCTTGAGCACCCGACGCGGTGCTGAAGCGTCGCGAGAACCCCGGTGAACCGGGATCGGGCGACTTTTGACGCCCGTTAACCCGGCATAAATGCCGGGCCTAGCGCCCGCAGATCCAGACGTTCGTGGCGAACCCGGCACCAGCGCCAGCGACCCAACCCCACCGCCCACATTGCATGTTCTCTGCTACCGAGACTCCTTTTGCTCCATCTTCCCTCTCAGATCATCGCGCCGTTCCCGCCAGGACACCGCATCGCTCCAGTTCGGCTGTGTCAACGCCCGAAACACGGAATGTGCAGAGTCCGCGCAGCGAATACACCGGGTCGCCGGTGCGGCGGATGATGTTGCGCACGGCACAGTCGGCGACGACGGCGCTCGATGACGTCGAAATAATCGTGACGCCGCCCTCCAGGCCCTGGTACGGCGCGCGGGCGGGGGCCCAGTCGGCGTGTTCGATGAAGCGGCCGTTGTCGGGCGTGATCTCGATGCGGCCCTTCGCGGCGGCGTCGAGGACGATCACGAACGAGCGGCCCCAGCGTCGATATTCGTAGTAGGCGTCGGCGCTGGTCAGGCAATGGATGAGCACGAGCTGGCCGCCGCCGCTGCCGAGGGCCAGCGGTTCGGGCGGCGCGCCGGCGCGGTCGAGCGGATGCGATGCGAGGTTCATCGGCGGAAGCGCGACACTCGCGTCCGTGATGGCCCAGTCATGGCGCGTCTGCGAACAGCCGGCCGACAGCAGGGCCGTCATGACCATGCTCAAGGACATCGAAAGCCGTTGCATACGTGCTCTCACTTTGTCAGAAAGCTCTGCTCATAGAGCAGCCCCTTTGGAGTGCGGCGGCTGCGACGCCGCTTTGGCTTTCAGCGAGGCCATCTCGCGTACTCAATCCTGTCACCCTCTGCTGAGTGCGTGCCCTACCGCCGCCAAAGACGCTCCGCGTCAAGCCAAAGCGGTGTCAGGGCCACCGCACTCCAAAGGCTTCGCCTCGGTCACTCTCAATCACAGCGCCGCCATGATGCGGTCGGTGATCTCCTGGACGACGCGCTCGATTTCGTCCTCCGACGGCTGCGGCGCCGCCGGCCCGGCCGGCGCGGTGGCGGCCATGCCCGAGGCGAACGCACCCGCTGACGCCGGTTTGCCGTTGCCGCCGCAACTGCACGCGTGGCCCGCGCCGAAGCCGCGGCCGAACTCGGTGTTGACGCACATGTCCGCGTTCTCGAGCCGCCGCGGATCGACGCCCATGCCGAACTTCTCTTTCAGGTCGAGCAGCTCGCCGACCTTCTCGACGCTCAGCCGGTCGACGCGGCCGATCTGCTTGGCGAGCATGAGAATCCGGCAGTACGAGTCGAGGATCTCGGTCCACCAGAACGCGCGGTCAACGCTTTCGCCCCACGAAACCGTTCCGTGGTTTTTGAGCACGGCCACGCGCGAGTTCTTGACGTGCGGCTTGATGGTCTCGGCGAACGCCTGGCCGCCGGGCGTTTCGTACACGGTCAGCGGGATCGGGCCGAGAAAAACCTCGACCTCGGGCAGGATGCAGGTTGGGATCGGCTCGCCGGCCACGGCGAAGGCGGTCGCGTGCGGCGGATGGCAATGCACGACGCTCTTGACCGTCGGGTCCATCTTGTAGATCTCGAGATGCAGCAGCACCTCGCTCGTGCGCTTGTGCGTACCCGCGAGCTGCTTGCCGGTCAGATCAACCTTGCAGATGTGATCCGGCTTGAGAAACCCCTTGCAGACCAGCGTGGGTGTGCAGAGCACCTCGTTTTCGGCGATGCGATACGAGATGTTGCCGTCATTCGCCGCCGCGAAGCCTTTGGCGTAGAGCTTGCGGCCGACTTCGCACATTTCCTGTTTGATTTTGAATTCGTTGATCATGGTATTTGTCAGTGGTCAGTGGTCCGTTGTCCGTTGTTCACTTCTCACATCTCACGTCTCACGTCTCATCTTCGTATGTCACGGTGTCGAGAATGCACGCCAGGTACGCATCCACGGCCACCTTGTCCGGGTGGAAGGGCATCGCGGCTTCGCGGCCTTCGCTGAAGCCGACGCGATCCCCGGCTCTGGCGCCGACGCCGTCGTACACCACTTCGACTTCGCCGCCACCCAATGTGGGACCGGCATCCTGCCGGTCAATCTGGTGCAGGATCGACTCGCGCAGCGATCGCGGATTGTGCGGCTGAATGATCAGGAAGCGCCCGCCGATCATCTTCGGGTCGCACTTGCTGAGCGTCAGCTTGCCGATGACCTCACCAATCCGCACGGCCGCCTCCTGCTTCGATGGCCTCGATGCTCGCCGACAGCTCCGGCTGCGGGGCGGTCGCACCCTTGAGCAGCCGGTCGATCATCTGCCGCACCTGGAACGTCGACTGGCCGGTGTACTCGATCACCAGCACGTTCACGCCGAGCTGGCGGCAGGCCTCCTCGACGGCCGGGATCGACGTGCCCAGCGCGGCGCGGACGCCGTTGTGTTTGTTCGCGACGCACACGGGCACGCAGCCGTCCTGCGCGAACACGACGCCTTTGGCGACCTCTCGGCGAAAGACTTTTCCGCAGAGCCGCCGCGTCGCGGCGGCAATCCCGCTGCGGCCGCCGGCCGGCTCAATCACTTCGACGAGGCCGCCATCACGGTCGAGCATGCTGCGCACGGCCCGCAGCTCGGCAAGCGACGCATCCATCACGACGGCCAGGCTGCGCGGGCCGGCTTTCGCGCCGTCCTCCCACGTGACCGGCATCTTGCAGGCCTTGAGCCAGTCGCGGGCGGCCGGCGTGATCAGCGCGTCCTTCGCGAGGCGGATTTCACGGCCTTCGCGGCGCAGATCGTCGAGCATCAGGGCTGTCACAACGGATCGACTCAATTCGCGTCTTCCAGCGATTCACCGGACATTCTGTCGCCCCTCCGGGGCTCCGTTCGTCACAATGCCTTCCAGGGGCTTACGCGCTCCTTGATCTATAGGTGATGTCTCGCCCCGTTGGGGCTGAGGGCATGTGATGGCCCCAGAACCCAGGCCGATGGCCTGGGCTGGCTTGCGGACGGACCTTTGGCCCTCATGCGAGAGGTCCGCCTCGGAGCTAAGCTCGCGGGCCGAAGGCCCAGTCACAAGCCAGCCCAGGGCAGAGCGAGCACCGCGAGCGCCGCCCTGGGTATCAGGACGATCCAACCTCCCGAGCCCCAACGGGGCGACACAAACGGCTGCGATCCACGTATCGAACCGCCATGCCGGCCCGCTGGATATGCTGGCACAAGATTTCCACCTCGCACCTCTTCCAGCGGGATTCTCATCCCGCGGGAAAGGATTCCCGCTGAGGTGGGGGCGAGAGAGGATTCTCACACCAGCAGCATCTGTGTGCATCTGTGTCATCTGTGGACTTCTTTTCGCTGTTCCGCGATCAGGCCGGGCTCGTCGATGATCCCCATCACCCACCACCGCGCGGGCGATTGCCCATCCTTCACCATCTCGCGGGCGAATTTGCCGTCATTGCTCATCACGACCACATCGCCGGCCCGCGCGCCGAGTTCATCCAGCGCCAGAACCGGGTCAAGCGACATCGCGGCGATCGGCTCGACCACGAGCAGCCTCGCGCCGCCGAGCGAGCGATGCTTGGCCGTCGAAACCGCTTTGCCGACGACTCTACCCAGAACCATCCGATCGCCTCGCTGCAACGTCCGGGTGAACGCACATTTTGGAGTGCGGTGGCTGTGACACCGCTTTGGCTTCTTGCGGTCTCCGATCCAAAGCGGCGTCGCGGCCGCCGCACTCCAAAGGCGTCTCACAGAATCCGCAGATTATCCACCATCACACACCGCCTCACGCGCGTGAACGTCAACGGACTCGTCACGCCTTCGCCGGTCGGCGTGGCGATGCTGAAGCTGCCGAAGCCTTCGCCGCCCAGGCCCAGGCCGGCCATGCAGGCGCCGTTTTTCACGAACAGCGTCGTATTGACGGCCTTGCCCATCTTCGTCATATGGTCGACGCTCTGGCTCCAGATGATGGCCGTGTGCCCGAAGCCGTGCTCGAAGTGCACGGCCTTGCGAACCGCCTCGTCGATGTCGCGGCAGCGGTTCACCGGCAGGAACGTCATCATCTGCTCGCACGGCAGCCACGGGCTGTCGTCGCCGACCTCGCCGTAGAGCATCTGCGTGCCGCGAGGGATGGTCACATTGATGACCTCGGCCAGAACGGACGGGCTCTTGCCGACGAACTTCTTGTCGGGCAGCCAGTGGCCGCTGCGCTCGTCCTTGTGCAGGGCCACCCGCGTCAGGGCATCGATCTGCTGGGCGTTCAGGCGGAATCCGCCGTGGCGGCCCATCGCTTCGAGCAGCTTGTCGGCGACGGTATTAACGACGAAGACCTCTTTCTCGCCGATGCAGAGCAGGTTGTTGTCATAGGCGGCGCCGAAGATGATCCCGGCGGCGGCCTTCTCGATGTCCGCTGTGTCATCGACGACCACGGGCGGATTGCCCGGGCCGGCGACGATGGCCTTCTTGTTGCTGGACATCGCGGCCTTGGCCACGCCCGGCCCGCCCGTCACCACGAGCATCGCGACGTCCGGATGCTTGAAGATCTGCTCGGCCGACTCCAGCGTCGGTTTTTCGATCAGGCAGATCAGGTTCTCAAGGCCGGTCTTCTCGCGGATCGCGCGGTTGAACCGCTGAGCGGCGATCGTCGCACACCGCGCCCCCGACGGATGGGGGTTGACCACCAGGCTGTTGCCCGCGGAGATCATCATGACCGCGTTGGAGGCCAGCGTCGGAATGGAGTGCGTGACCGGCGTGATGACGCCCAGGACCCCCCACGGGGCGTGTTCCGTGACGCACAGGCCGTGGTCGCCGCTCACCGCCTCGGTGGTGATCATCTCAAGCCCGACCGTGCGCCCGGCGACGTGCAGCTTCTCGATTTTGTGATCCAGCCGCCCGATCTGCGTCTCGTCGAGCTCGATGCGGCCCAGGTCGTCGGCCTGCTGGATGCAGATGTCGCGGACGCACTGCACGGCCGCGCGGCGTTTCTCCAGAGTCGCCGCGGCGAGCTGCTCCTGGGCCTTTTTCGCGGCGGCCACCGCTCCGTCGACGTCCTGGAAGATGCCGTCGCCCGTGGCGTGCTGTGCGAGCGGTGCGGAACGCGCGGTCGATTTTCCGTCGCTCGCGGCCGCAGGCGATGCGCCGCGCGCCGGCGCCGCCTTCAGCCGCATCAGCACTTCGCTCACCACGTCACGGATCAGTGTGTCATTGATTGTGCTCATTGCCTGCCTCGCTGGGGGCCATCACGTCTCACGGCTCACGTTCTCAGCCGCGTTGCTTGTAGATTTCCTTCTCGCCCACCTGGATGGCGTCGATGATCCCGATGATCACGGCGTCCGTGGGAACGTCTGAAGTCATGTCCGTCAGACGCGCCGAGCTGCCCTGCGTGACCAGCACGAGCTCGCCCTCGCCCGCACCGACGGTATCGACCGCGACGGCCAGTCGGCCGCTGGGCTTAAGCGCGCCTGGCGGATCGCCCTCGACGGTCATCGACTGAACGAGGAGCAGCTTCTTGCCGACGACGCTCTTCACCTTCTGCGTCGCGACCACGGTGCCGGTGACTCTGCCGATGAACATGACTCGCTCCAAAGCACCCCAAAGAGCCGCGTGGCTTTTAGCCCGCGCGGTTTTCCGAACGGGGCGGACGCTTCGCTCCGTCTGAACGCCGCGGCACTGAGAAGGGCGGCGCTCTCATACGCCGCACGACCGCGCGGGCTGGAAGCCCGCGGCTCTTTGTCCGCGCGGGCGAAAGCCCACGGCTGTTTGTCACCCGTTCGGGAGGATCTTGGCGACGTCACCGTGCGGGCGGGCGATCACGTCGACGCTGACGACCTCACCGATCTTGGCGGCGGCGGCAGCACCCGCGTCCACCGCGGCCTTCACCGCCGCGACATCCCCTTCGAACATCACGGTGACCAGCGCCGAACCCACCTGTTTCCAGCCGCGGTAGGCCACATTCGCCGCCTTGAGTGCCGCGTCCGTCGCCTCCACGAGTGCCACCATGCCGCGTGTCTCGATCAATCCCAGTGCCTGTTGGGCCATTGTGAACTCCTGTGTCCGTTGTCAGCGGTCCGTTGTCCGTTGTCGGTCAGTGGTCCACTGGTCAGTAGCCGTCCGGCCGTCGCCGACTACGGACCCATGGACAACAGCACCCAGCAACTGACCACGGACCACTGACAAATCACCTTCGACTCAGTACCTCTTGTGTCTGTCTCGCGACAATCAACTCCTCATTCGTCGGGATCACCATGATCCGGATCCGTGAATCGTCGGCGGAGATGACCGCCTCCTTCGCGTGGGTTTCGGCATTCCTCTTCGCGTCCAGTTGGATGCCGGCGTAGTCCATGCGTTCGCAGACGGCCGTCCGGAAGGCCGTACTGTTCTCGCCGATGCCACCGGTGAAGACGATCAGATCGGCGCCGTTGAGCAGGGCCAGGTACGCCCCCACGTCGTCCCGGACGGCCTGCACGAAGGCGTCGAACGCCAGTTTCGCCCGCGGCTTTCCGCTTGCTGCGGCCGCCTCGATCTCGCGCATGTCGTTGCTGACGCCGCTGATGCCCAGCAGTCCGCCCTCTTTCGCCATCCTGGCCAGCGCCTGCTCGAACGTCAGGTCGAATGTCGGCAGCACCTTGAGCAGCGCATAGGGGTCGAAGTTGCCGACGCGGTTGTTGTGTGGCAGGCCCGACTGCGGCGTGGTGGCGAAGCTGTTGGCGCGGCTCTCGCCGTTCTCGATCGCACAGACCGAACTGCTGCCGCCCAGGTGAATCGAGATGACGCGGATGTCGCGGCGGTCCATGAGCTCGGCCGATCGGACGGCGATGTAGCGATGACTCGCTCCGTGAAAGCCATAGCGACGCACGCCGGCCTGCGACCATTCCCAGGGAATCGCATAGGTGGTTCGAGCTGGCGAAATCGTCTGATGAAACGCGGTCTCGAACGCCGCAACCTGCGGCACGGCCGGCAGCCGCTCACGAAACGCCTTCATCGCGGCGACGTAAGGCGGATTGTGCGCGGGGGCGATGTCGAAAAACTCGGTCATCGTGGCGATCACGTTGTCGGTGACCTTCACCGCACCCGAAATCGGCCCGCCGTGGACGGCCTTGAACCCGATCGCATCGAGCTTCACGTTCGGGCCGGGCAGCATCTTCAGGCAGCGGTCGATGGCCTCGCCATGATCCGCCAGCCGCCCCGTCCAGCTCTGGGCCTCCACCTTCACGGCGGCGTCATCCTTGCCGATCCGCTCCGCGCCGCCGCGCGCGAGCTCCTTCTCGCCGTTCATGTCGAACAGGCGGAACTTGAAGGAGGTGCTGCCGATGTTGGCGACAAGGATGATCATGGCCAGCTTCCAGCGGTTAGCTCTTAGCTTTTAGCCGTCAGCTTTTGGCGTTCAGCTCTCAACGCGAACCGTCAGCCAATAGCTAACTGCTAAGGGCTAACTGCTATTCGCATTCTCACAGGAACACGCCGGTCAGTCCTTCGTGCGGCCGTGCGATCACGTGCGCGCTGACCAGCTCGCCCACGCGGTTGGCCGCCTCGGCGCCGGCGTCGACGGCCGCCTTCACGCTGCCGACGTCGCCGCGGACGATCGTCGTCACGAGACCGCCGCCGATCTGAATGCTCTTGACCAGCTCCACGTTGGCGGCCTTGCACATCGCGTCGGTCGCCTCGACCAGGCCCGTGAAGCCCATCGTCTCAACCATGCCTACTGCATCGCTCATTGCGTCAACTCCATCTCCGATTGCGGATTTTGGATTGCGAATTGCGGATTGAGAGGAACGGCGGACGCGTGAAATCAATTCGCAATCCGCAATTCGCAATCCGCAATGACCGTTACTTCTTCGCCGCCTCTTTCGCCTTCGGCAGCATGCCGCCCAGGTCGTCGTGCGGACGGGCGATCACGTGCACGCTGATGATCTCACCGACCTTGGCGGCGGCGGCGGCGCCGGCGTCGGTGGCGGCCTTGACCGCGGCCACGTCGCCGCGGATGAAGCCGGTCGCATAGCCACGGCCGACCTTCTCGAAGCCGATCAGCCGGACGTTGGCCGCCTTGAGCATCGCGTCGCACGCCTCGATCAGCGGCACAAGACCCTTGGTTTCGATCATTCCCAGTGCTTCAAGCGCTGGCATCTGTCACTCCTTCCAATGTGTGGCACCGGACTTCGACGAGCTCAGTCGAGGCGCGTCTCGCCGGTGATTTCATTCTGTGGCACGGGCATCCTGCCCGTGATCTGTCGCATGGCGTCGAAGGCCGTGCGACTCTTCACGGCCTGGAAGGCCGTGCCACGCCTCACCTCTGCTTATAAAGTTCCACGTGCGTCGCGTTGGGCAGATCGCACGCATTGCCTTCGTCCGTGTCGATGTGGACCTCGAGCTTGAACGCCGGGTCCACGCGGGCGATCACGTCGCGGAGCTGAATCGGGCAACTGCTCTGGATGTCCAGAACCATCGGGTCGCCCTGCTTGACGCCGTAGTACTGGGCATCGGCCGGGCTCATGTGCACGTGCCGTTTCGCCCGGATCACGCCCTCGTCGAGGACGATGTGCCCCTTGGGGCCCATCACGATGCAGCCGGGCGTGCTCTTCACGTCGCCGCTCATCCGCACCGGCAGATCGATGCCCATCGCGATCCCGTCGGTGAAGGACAGCTCGATCTGGTTGAGCGTGCGGCACGGGCCGAGGATGCGGAGGTTCGTGATGGTGCGGTGGCGCGGGCCGATGATGGTGACCGTCTGCTCGCTGGCGAACTGCCCTTCCTGATAGAGCATCTTGTTGACCGTCAGTTTCGAGCCGGGGCCAAAGAGGATCTCGAGGTTCTCCTGCGTGATGTGCATGTGCCGGGCGGAGATGTTGGCGATCAGGTGGGGCCGGGCCGCGGTGGCCGCACCGTTGCCCCCGATTCCCAGCCTTGCCCGGACCACCTCGCGCACGACGCGCTCGACCGCCGATCGATCCAGACCTCGTGTCATCGTACTCACAACGTCACCTCTGTCCGTTGTCTGTTGCCCGTTGTTTGTCTGGCCAACCCGGCGTCCAGGCACCGCGGAATGCACAACAAACAGCCAACAACAAACAACTAACCGCTCACTGCTTCCACACTCCCTGCCACGATGATCTCCGCGCCCGCCTCCCGCACGACCTGCTGCCACTTCGGGTCGAGCCGGTCATCGCTGATGACGCGGTCGATCGCGTCCCAGCCGCAGAGCCTGGCCAGCGCCCGACGGCCGAATTTGCTCCGATCCGCCAGGATGATCACCTCGTCCGCCGACCGGATCATCTGCTGCTCGACCTCGACCATCAGCACGTTGGCGTTGTAGATGCCGTCTTCCACGATGCCGGCCGCACCCATGAACGCCTTGTTGACGTGAATCGAGGCCAGCGCCTGCTGCGCGACCGGGCCGAGCGCCACGCCGGTCCGCGGATAGATGTACCCGCCGATGAAGATCAGCTCCACGTTCGTCGCATTGCCCAGCAGGTTCGCGATGGGCAGCGAGTTGGTCACCACCTGGAGGGAGCGGGCCATCAGTTGCCTCGCGACCTGGAACGTCGTGGTCCCTCCATCCAGAAGGATCGTCTCACCGTCGCGCACCATCGAGGCGGCGCTCTGCCCGATGGCCTGCTTCTCGGCCGCCGCGGTTTCCTCGCGGGCGCTGTAGTTCAGCACGCTGAACCGATCGCTCACGAAGACCGCCCCGCCGTGGGTCCGCCGCAGAACACCCTCGGCCTCCAGCGCTGACAGATCTCTCCGCACGGTCGACTCGGACACGCCCAGTTCCGCCACCATCACCGACAGGTCCGCAAAGCCGCGTCGCGCCACGAAGTCGGATAGCTGCTGGCGTCGCTCCTCGGCCGTCATGATCACTCCCACAGGGGTGTTCATGCGCATTATCGAGAAAACTATGATGGATTTCAACCAAAATCTGTCAATCCAAGACCGATTGCTTATCGAGGAGTGGCTGAATTCCGTCACACCCGGGCAGAATCTTGACGGAGACACAGCGTTTAGATTCTGATGATGACGTAAACCTATGGACGAAAAGAGCTTAATGAATCGGCGGTGTCTGTGAGA
>CAZQEN010000066.1:0-26317 GCA_964591605.1 uncultured Planctomycetales bacterium | reverse complement strand
CGTCTGCGGAAAGTCCCCGTTCTCCCGGCCATCGCGATCAGCGTCGATACCTCCGATAACGTCGTCAGCACCACCATCACCACCGACGCCAACGCTCCTCAACTCGCCAACATCAGTTTTTCCGCGGACCTCAGGAAAGTGTATCTCTACTGGCGCCGGCCGGGAGGCGCGCCGACCATGGTCAAAATGGACGGTGTCGACGTCACGGCCATGACGGCCACTGTGAGCGACCCCGCCGCCAATCACGCCGTTTCTGTCATCTCGCTGCCCGCTCCGCTCTCGGAGATGTCGTATCACGTCTTCGAAGGCGTTTACTCCGACGGAGTCATCTCCCGCGGCGGCATCCGCGCCTGGGTGAACCCGTTTGTCTACTGCTCGTGGGCCGCTTTCCCCGTTCCGGAAGGCAACACGGCCATGGCCCAGGCCTGGATGGATACCTGCCTGGACCGCGGCATCAACACCCTCGAGATGAACAGCGCGTCCGGCGGCCTCATGCAGTATCTCGGGACCAGCGCCGGGAGAGCCTATGCGGACAGCAGAAATTACGGCTTCATCAAGGAAGACAACCTCTGGGGCACCTGGAGCAACAACCCGCGGATGTGGTTCATCGATGACGAGCCCGACATCGAAGAAGCCAATCTCGTGAACAACTTCTGCGGCACCGGCTACAAGCTCCCGTGCAGCTCAAACCAGGCCGGCACGATGGGCATGCACTTCATCGACGTCGCCGAAGACCTCCGCGCCCTCAAGAACCGGCCCACAACCATCAATCTGGACGGCACCTGGAAGCCCTACAGCTACTTTGCCTACGGCCAGCTCTCCGACTGCCTGTGCATCGACCACTATTACCAGCCCAAGGTGCGTCACGCCTACACCGATCTGCCCCACACGCTGCCGCTGTACCAGAAGGCGACCGTCATTTATGCCACGGCGCTGGCCGGGTCGCGGGCGGCGGAGCCGAACCCCTCGCGGCAACTGCTCTACTCGTGCCAGATCAACGGCGGCGGCCCGCAGGACCCCTGGCCCTGGGCCGATCCGCAGACCAAGCGCATCGAGGCGTATTATGCGATGGCCGCCGGCGCCAAGGGCCTGGGCTACTGGTGGTTCAAGAAGAACCCCAGCGCGTCCAACGGACTGGCCGACGACAATAACCTGCAGGCACAGGACCCGGCCCTCTGGCAGGAGATCGGGCTCATCGGGGCGGAAATCAAGCTCCTGCAGCCCTGGCTGGTCACGAGCCATCCGGTGGATCTGAATGCCACTCCGAGCACGAACGTGTGGGTCCGAGGCCTGGCCCGCGGCACTGACACGCTCATCCTGTTCGTGGTCACCGACGATTATTACAGCGACCAGGACTTCCACGGCACGCCGGTGCCCAACGCCTCGGTGGTCGTCGGACTGCCCGCGTGGATGACGCAATCGCCCACCGCGTTCGAGGTCTCCCGCACCGGCATCAGCAGCGTGAGCACGTCGCAGAGCGGCAGCGACCTGACTCTCTCGCTCGGCACGCTCAACGTCGCCAAAATCGTCTTCATCACGACGGATCCGCAACTCCGAATGACGCTCCAGCAGCGCTACGACCAGCAGGTCTGGCCGGGAATCTGCAATTTCGCACCCTCGGTATGCCAGCAGAACACCAGCCCGCCGAGCTTCGTCCAGCATCCAGCGCCGCAGAGCGCCGTGGCCGGGTCCTCCGTCACCTTCCGGATCATTGCCGCCGGTGGGAGCCCGCTCAGCTACCAGTGGCAGAAAAACAGTTCGAGTCTTTCCAACGGCGGCCATTACTCCGGCGTCACCACGCCCTTCCTGACCGTCTCTTCGATCGACGGCAACGACGTGGCCAACTATCGCTGCATCGTCACCAATCCGTACGGCTCGGCGCCGTCGAATCAGGCCGCCCTCTCACTCGGTACGGTCAGCTTCACGCAACACCCGGCGGCCCAGAATGTCTGCTCCGGCTCGACCGCACAGTTCAGCGTCGCCGCCACCGGCCAGGGCAGCCTCGCGTATCGCTGGCAAAAGGATGGTGTGAACCTCAATAACGGCGGCCATTACTCCGGCGTCACCACGAGCACGTTGACCATTACCGGAGCAGATGCCGGCGATGAAGCCGACTATCGCTGCGCCGTGACCGACAACACGGGTACGGCCTACTCGAACGCGGCGCCGCTCATGCTCAAAGCGGCGACGACCATCACGCAGCACCCCTCCAGCCAGTCGGTCGAAGCGGGGGGAACGGCCCTCTTCAGCATCGCGGCGGCCGGCGACGGGATCATGAGTTATCAGTGGCAGAAGAATCAGGTCAACCTCAATAACGGCGGCCACTACTCCGGCGTCACGACGGGCACGCTGGCCGTTTCGACTGTCGATGCCGGCGATGTCGCCAGCTACCGCTGCGTCGTCAGTGCTGGATGCGGAAGCGCCGCCTCAAACGAGGCGGCGCTGTCCCTCAACACGTGCACCCCTTACATCACGCTCGTCAACGGCAACTTCGACGCCAGCACCAGCGGCTGGTCGGTGGCCCCCGACTGGACGAGCTACAGCTCCGGGACCGCCTCGTTCAGCAAGGACACGGTTACGTTCCGCAGTGCCCCCAATGCTCAGAAGATCCAGCCGCCCAGCAGTGGGGCCGGCGCCTATGCCGGCGTCCGCCAGACAATCCCCTGCAACATCGGCGACGCGGTCACGTTTGTGGCCTGGGCCTATCAGAACTCGAATAACACCTATGAAACGGCGCGCCTGGGCGCCCGATTCGACGGCCTCACGACGCCCCCCTCAAGCTGGTCGAGCGTCTCGGTCCGTCAGGTGTGGACATCGCTGACCGCGTCCGGCACCGTCGCCGTCGCCAACGGGGCGACCGTTTTTCTGGACGTCCTGCGAGGCAGCACCGGCCAGTACTGGTCGTCGTTCGACGATGTCGTCGTGTATTACGCGTTCGTTTCCGCCGCGCCCGTCGTCACCGTGGCCGGCAGCACCGCTCTGAACGTCAACGTCGATCCCGGCTGTAACGCGTCCAACGCCGGCGCCGAGTTCGCCCTCACCATCGGCGGGGGCGCATACACACTCGGCACGCACTGGGTGCAGGCCAACGGATCGGTCGGCACGACTCCGGTCTGGCAGACAGACGCCGCCTGGGGCAACAAGACCGTCAGTGGTCTGACCACTGGAACCCTCTACAGCTTCCAGACGAAAGCCCGCTACAGCAGTACCTACACACGTGAGACCAGCCTCGGCCTCGCCGCCGGCGGCACGCCCGGCGGCCCCCCCGCCGGCCCGACCATCACGCAGCAGCCGAGCCCGCAGAACGTCTGCCCCGCGGCGACGGCCCAGTTCACGGTTGCCGCCACCGGCACCGGCACGCTGACGTACCAGTGGCAGAAGAACAATTCGAACCTGGGCAACGGCGGACACTATTCGGGCGTGACCACGCCGACGCTGACCGTCTCAAATGCCGATGCCAACGACGTGGCCCCATATCGCTGCGTGGTCACCGACAGCTCAGGGAGCACGAACTCCAACAGCGCCAGCCTGTCCCTGAAGGCCGCGACGACGATCACGCAGCATCCTTCGCCCCAGAGCGTCTCAGCGGGCGGGACGGCCGTTTTCAGCGTCACCGCCAGCGGCGACGGCACGCTGGGCTATCAGTGGCAGAAGAACGGCGGCGATCTGTCGAACGGCGGGCATTACAGCGGCGCGAACACCGCGAGTCTGACCGTCTCAAGCGCCGACGGCAACGACGCGGGCAACTATCGTTGCGTGGTGACGGCTGGCTGCGGGGTCGCCATCTCCAACGCCGCCGCGCTGACCGTGGGGACATTGTCGATTCCAGGTGATTTCGACGGCGATCAGGACGTGGACCAGGTGGACTTCGGCCACATGCAGGAATGCCTGGACCCGGCCAGCGGACCGCTGCTGAATCCGGCGTGCGCCGATGCGAACCTGAACCAGGACGTGGACGGGGACATCAACCAGGCGGACCTGCTGCTGTTCCTGAACTGCATGACCAGGCCGGGCGGCGTCGGCAATCCGAACTGTGCGAATCAATGATGGCGCGTGACCGGCGTCGCGTGTCCGGGAAGCTGCGAGAGTGAGTCATGATCACCACGAGACAATGGATGCGACACCGCTTGCATGGTCTGCTGGCCGCGACCCTGAGTGGCGCGATGTGCGCAGCCGCGAGCGGCGCGGTGACGTTGCTGGGCGTCCAGTACCAGCCCGATGACTGGTTCCCGGAGTTTAACTGCATCTGGAACGACAAGGACTATCCAAACTCGTGCAACATCAGTCGCGGCCCCGGCTGTAACGTCCATGTCTATCTCAAGAACACCGGCGCCTCGTCCGTCAGCATCAGCAGCGTCCAACTGACCGGCTACGATCTGGCGACGGTGCTCAAGCTGAACACCACCGTCCACAACGCCCGCAGCATCTACTTCTACTGGGACAACCCGCCGCAGGACATCCTCAACGCGGGAGAGCCCGTCTGGTACAAGGTGGACCCGTCCACGACCATCGCCCCCGGCGGCGTCGCCCAGGTCATCCTGCGCCTGCGGACGGTCCCGGTGACCAACCCCGTCCCCATGACCATCGTGACGTCCGGCGGCACGCTGAACCCGTCGATCACCGTCGATGCCAATGCGCCTCAGCTCGCCAGCGTCGGATTCTCAGCGGATCGCACCAGAGTCTACCTGCACTGGCGTCGCCCCCCGGTCGGCAGCAGCGGCGCCGCTCCCACCACCATCCTGATGGACGGCGTGGACGTGACCGCGAATGCCACGACCGTCGGCGATGCGACCACCAACTTCGCCGCCAGCGTCCTGACCTTCCCCGCGCCGCTGGGAAACATGTCCTACCATATCTATCAGGGGCTCTACCCCGACGGCAAGACCGCCACGGGCGCCCTGCGCACCTGGGTCAACAAGTTCATCCACAGCACCTACAACACGTTCGACGTCGAATCCAACCCCAATTACACGATCGAAGACTGGATCGCCGAATCCTCGGACCACGGCATCAACAACTGCCAGGTGAGCGTGGGCAATGTCTCGGCCTACATCAGCACGGCGGCCGGCGCGGCCGACTGCACCGCCCGCGAATACGGCTACACTACCGGCGACAAGACCAAGTTTGATTCCCGCAACCTCGGCCCCGACATGTTCTTCCTGAATGACGAGGTCGATGCCGAAGAAGCGAACATGGAACGCACCTTCTGCGGCACCGGTACAAAACTGCCCTGCGGCAAGAGCCCCATGGGCATCCTGGCCATGCGCACGATCGAGGATGGCGAGGCGCTGCGCGTGCTGCGCCCGTTCACGCCGACCTCCGTCAACCTGAACGGCACGTTCAGGCCCGAAAACTACTATGCCCACGGACAGTCCGTCGACATCCTGCAGGTCGATCCCTACTACCAGCGCCGCCTGCAGGACGTCTACTGGCGCGATCAGCACAGGATCCCGCTCTACCTGAAGGCCACGTACATCTACGCCGTCTCCAAGGCCGTGGCCCGGGCAGCCGAGCCGAACCCGTCCAACGTGATCCTGTACTCGTGCTCGTGGAAGTGCCCCAACGAGAGCGCCTGCGACCCGGAATACGTGGGTCAGATCTGGCCGTATCCGACGCCGGAGTCCAAGCGGATCGAGGTCTATTACGCGCTGGCCGCCGGCGCCAAGGGGCTGTGCTACTGGTGGTTCAACTGGAGCGGCTGGCCGGCCCACGGCCTGGGTGACCAGTCGACGCAGGCCGCCCGCAACCTCTGGAAGGAAATCGGCCTCTATGGCAACGAGATCAAGACCATCGCGCCGCTGATCGTCACCAGCCACCCGGTGGACATGACGCTCACCCCGGGCGCCAACGTCTGGGCCAGGGCCCTGGCCTCCGGCACCGACACGATCATTCTGCTGGCCGTGAACGACAACTACTACAACGACTTTGCCGGCTGCCATTACACGCCTGTGGCCAACGCGACCGTGACCGCGACGCTGCCCGCGTGGATGCAGTCTCCCGCGCCTTCGGCGTTCGAGATCTCGCCGGCCGGTCTCAGCGACGTCACCACGCAGCAGAACGGCAGTCAGTTGCAGGTTTCCCTGGGTACCTTGAATCTGACGCGCATGATCGTCATCACCACCGACCCCTCGCTGCGCGCGACGATTCAGCAGCGCTACGACGACAAGGTGCGGTCCGGTGTGTGCCGATTCGCCCCCGAGTACTGCACCGCACAGAACCTCCCGCCCACCCTCACGCTCCAGCCTCAGCCCAGCAGTGTCTGCGCCGCGGGCACCACGTCCTTCAGCGTGGCGGCCACGGGCTCAGGCACGATCACCTATCAATGGCAGAAGAACCCCGGTGCGTCGTGGGCGAACCTGGCCGACGGCGGACACTATTCGGGCAGCGCCACCCCCACGCTCACCGTCTCGAACGTCGATAACAACGACGCCGCCAGCTACCGCTGCGTCGTCAGTAACGCGTACGGCAGCGTGAACTCCAGCGCCGCTGCACTCACCGTGCTGGCCTGCAACCCCAACTGCCTGACCAACCTGGGCTTTGAAGCCGGCTTCACCGGCGGCATCGCCAACGGCTGGACCAAATTCGTCCGCGTGGGCGATGTGACCCTCTCCGATGAAACCATCGAAAGGCACGGAGGTTCGCACTCGCAGGAGATCTACTCGCCCAACAAGAACAACGATGGCGGCGTGTATCAGCGGTTCTTCGCCACGCCCGGCCAGCCCTACACCGTCAAGGCCTGGATCAAGGTCCACTCCCCCGAGCAGCCCAACAACGCCGAGGGCTTCTTCGGCATCGACCCCACCGGGGGGCTGGACCCCAACAGTGCCAGCATCATGTGGGCCTCCAAACCCTGGGAATACTGGAGCCAGGACACCTGGACCGTCACCGCCCAGAGCAACTACATCACGGTCTATCTCCGCGGGCGTTCCACGCGGCTGAATCAGACAGCGTACATCTGGCTCGACGACATCGAACTCGCCCCCGGCGCACCCGCCGACGCGACGCCCCAGGCCGTCAGCCCGACCAGCATCCGCTGGCGGTGGACGGACCTGGCCATCGAAACCGGTTATCGCGTGCGGGATACGGGCGGCACGGATAAGTCCGGCCTGCTCACGGCGGACACCGCCGAATGGCTCGAGTCGACCGGCCTCGCGGCCAACACCCCCTACACGCGCCGGATCTACGCCATCAACGACTGCGGCGAGTCAGACGCCTCGCCCGGACAGACGGCCTGGACGCTGTCGGTCCCGCCGGACGTCGGCAGCGTCTCGCCGAGCGCCAGCTCCCCGAATGTCAATGAAAACATCATCTGGACGGCCGTCGGCGGGTTCGGTCCGGAGCGGATACAGTACTACCGTTATGCCTGGGATCAGAGCCAGACCCACGAGTGGACGAACCAGGAGCCGCAGTGGTCCGCCGGAACCATCACCACCTCGCCAACCGTGTCCGGCTCGTGGTATCTGCATTTGCAGGGCTACAACGGGCAGGACATCCCCAACGGCACGTACGACTACGAAGTGGTGACCGCCGGCGTCGCGATTCCCGGCGACTTCGACGGTGACCAGGACGTGGACCAGAGCGATTTCGCGCATCTGCAGGAATGCCTGGATCCGTCCAGCGGCCCGCTGCTCGATCCTGACTGCGCCGATGCGAATCTCAACCACGACATCGACGGCGACATCGACCAGGCCGACCTGCTGCTGTTCCTGAACTGCATGACCGGCCCGAACGGCATCGGCGACCCCGGCTGCGCCGGCTGAGTGTTCAGTCAGTGGTTCGTTGTTAATGGTTGGGTTCATTTGTGAGTTTGTCAGCGGTGAATGGTCGCTGGCAGCAGTTGTCCATGATCGACAACGAACCAATGGACCACTGACCCGACTACTGACCACGGACAACGGACTACGGACAAGGAGCAAGTGTTTGAAACCAACCGGCTTCAGTCTGATGGCGACCTTGGCGATCCTCTGCACGCCGCCTGCGTTCGGCCAGTGGACCAGCGTCGGCGACGGCATCGATTATCAGGCCTTCACCGCCGCCGGCCCCAATCGCCTCTTTGTCGCCCGCATGACCCGCAGCAATACCAATGCCACCATCGATACCAGCATCGCCCTCGACCGCATGGCTGGCGCGACGGAGATCGTCCGCAGTCAGGCCGCCCGCCAGGACGATGCCATCACATGGTGGGGCGGAAGCTGGGGAGCACGCAACGATGTCGTCGTTGCCATCAACGGCGGCTTCTACACGCCCAGCACGGGCGTCATCGAGGGCGGTCAGATCCAGTCCGGCTGGTACGCCCACTGGTTCAACGATCGAGGCGCGTTCAGCGGCTTCGCCTGGAAAAACGACCGCACCGCGTTCCACGGCGAGTGCGTCGATCACACCGCGGCGAACGTCTACGTCCGCTTCATGTCCAACGGCGCGACTCAGGCCATCGACGGCATCAACCGCACGCCCGGGACGAGCGATCTGGTCATCTTCACGCCGCAGTACGACAACCGTACGCCCACCGGCACGCGGACCGAAGTGCTCGTCGAAATGAGCCGCCCGAACCTGACGACTTCAGGAGCGGCCTATTCCAGCGGCATCATCCGCAGCGTTAAACAGAGCAGCGGCTCCAACTGGTTGCCCTTCGATCACCTCATCCTCTCGGCAGCCGGCAGTGACGGAACGACGCTTCGGAACAACTCCGTCGTCGGCGCCGAGGTCCGCATCTACCAGGAGCTCATCGAGACCAACGAGCCCGACGTGCAGGGCAACTTCGCCTGCCAGACGCCCACCGGTGTGAACTGGTCCAATGTCTTCTCCTCCATCAACACCAACTACCACTTCCTCGAAAACAACGTGGTCCGCGTGCCCGACGCGGTCGCGCACCCTGGCTACCTGGGGTACGTCAACCTCAACCCGCGCACCGCTATCTGCTGGAATGCCACCTACGTCTTCTTCGTGATCTGCGACGGCCGATCGGCCCAGAGCGTGGGCATGTCCTGCGAGACGCTGGGCAACTGGTCCAAAACCGTCCTCGGCGCGACCGACGGCGTCAACCTCGACGGCGGCGGCTCCTCCACCATGGTGGTCAACGGCTCGGTGGTCAACGTCCCCTCCGACGGCAGCGAGCGACCCGTCTGCAACGGCGTCCTGATGGTCAACGTGCTGCCCAGACTCCAATCCACGCAGCTCACCGCCGGCCAGGACGTCACCGTTGCCAGCACGGCCAACTTCCGACTCGGCCCCGGCACCAACTATGGCATCATGACCACCCTCGCCCCCGGAACCACCGGCACCGTCCTCGATCACGCGATCAAGGGCGTCTACGCCAAGGGTTTCTACTGGTGGAAATGCGATTTCGGCGGGACCGCCGGCTGGGTGGCCGAGAGTCTGCTCCAGACCGGCCCGCAGCCCCCGGCCATCACGCAGCATCCCTCCAACCGCACGGTCACCGCCGACGGCACGGCCACATTCACCGTCGCCGCCACCGGCGGCGCGCCGCTGTCGTATCTGTGGCAGAAAAACCAGTCGGATCTCACCAACGCCGGCCACTACAGCGGCGTGACCACGCCGACGCTCACGATCAGCAACGCCGATGGCAACGACGTCGCCGGCTACCGCTGCGTCGTGACGAATAACTACGGCTCGGCCACCTCCAACGAGGCCTCGCTCACCGTCGCCGTGTGCGCCAATCCGATCCTCCTGAACGCCGGTTTCGAGGGCGGCAGCACCAGCGGCATCGCCGACAACTGGACCGGTTATACGCGGCCCGAAGTGCCGTCAACTGTCGTCTACTCGATCCAGACCAACTCACCCGCCGAAGGCGCACAGTACCAGCAGATTCAGACTTCCTACGTCGCCTCCGGCGGTGCCGGCGTGTATCAGGTCATCTCCGGCTGCACCAGCGGCGCCGAGTACACCATCTCGGGCTGGATGCGGACCAATTCGGCCAGCGGCCGGGCCACCGTCCGCTGCGCGCCCGACGGCGGCACCGCCTACGGCAGCGCCATCGACCTAACGCCCGCGGCCACGACCACCAGCAGCACCTGGGTCTCCTTCAGCGGCACCGTCACCGCCGTCGCCTCGTCGATGACGCTCTTCCTCGACTGCCAGACGTACGTCTCGGGCTCGACGGCCAAGGCCGCCGCGTTCGATGGGCTGGCGATCACCGGCTGCGGGACCGTCACGCCCGGCGTCCCGGGCGATTTCGATCACGACCGCGATGTGGACCAGGTGGACTTCGGCCACATGCAGGAGTGCCTGGACCCGGCCAGCGGTCCCGTGCTCGACCCCAACTGCCTCGACGCCAACCTCAACCGGGATGGCGACGGCGACATCACCCAGGCTGACCTGTTGATCTTCCTCAACTGCATGACCGGACCCGGCGGCGTCGGCGACCCGAACTGCGCGAACTGAGAAGCCCTTCTGGATTACAATGAATGCGGCCCGCCGGAGTGGCTGCCATGCAGGCGAACGCGCTCATGCCATCACTCTCTCGTTTTGTTTCCACGGCCCGACTGGTGCGCGGGCTGCTCGACGCCCGCGTGCGGGGCCGGCCGGTGCTGCTCTCGCACCTGGTCACCTGCCGCTGTCCCTGCCGCTGCGAGACCTGCCTGTGGCGCGGCTTGGTGGCCGACGAAATGACCGCGGCGGAGATCTCCCACTTCTACCAGGATGCAGCCCGCGCCGGCATCCGCATTAATTCCATCTGGGGCGGCGAGCCCCTGGTTCGCGAGGATCTGCCGGACATTCTCCGGGCATCGAGGGCGGCCGGCCTCTGGACGGTCCTGATCACCAGCGGATATCGCCTGATCGAGCGGCTCGATGAGCTCACGCCGTGGCTGGATACTGTGATTCTCTCGCTGGATCATCCCTCGCCCCGGCACGACGACCTGCGGGGCATGCCCGGCCTGTTCGCGGCGATCGGCGAGACGATCCGGCGGCTCCAGCGCCGGCCGCGCGGTCCGCGTGTCGCGATCAACTCCGTCATCAGCCGTCTCAACGAAGAAGTGGTCCCGCAGCTCGCGGAGTGGGCCCGGGCCATGTCCGTACCGATCTATTTCCATCCTATCGAGGTCGGCTTGCCCGGCCGCGCCGAGACGGCCGCCATCAAACAGCCGCTTGCGGTCGATGAGCCGAAACTCTCCGCCCTCTTCCGGCATCTCGTCGCCCTCAAGGCCCGCGGCTACCCCATCTCCAACAGCGACAACTATCTGCGGACGTTCACGAACGGGAAACGGCCGTACCGCTGCCATGCCCGCAAGCTTTGCCTTCAGCTTCGCCCCAACGGCGACCTCGTGGACTGTCTCGATCGCTTCTGCCCCGTCGCCAACGTCCGCGAGGTCCCGCTCGGCGAACTGCTCGCCCGCCCCGGGATCCGCCGCCGGAGGCTCATGGAGGTGAATTGCCACCTCTGCAACAACGCCAATGTGATCGATACGTCTTACCTCTGGGAGCTGCGGCCCGAGAGCGTGCTGTCGCTGGTGCGAGTTCAACTTTGGCGTCCGCCGGTCATCGAGGGGGCTGCGTGATGCGTCGGCAGGAGCGCGAAAGCCGGTGGTTGACTCGGGAGGCCGTGGCCAGCGACTTTGTGCCGGCCTACCTGAAACCGGGTCAGCCTCCGCTGGCGGAGCGCGCGCGGTCCGCGCTGCAGTCGCTCGCCTGCTGTCGCGTGTGTCCGCGTCAGTGCGACGTGAACCGGCTGGCCGGCGAGGCGGGCGTCTGCCACATCGCCCGCCATGCACGCGTCACCTCGGCGTTTCCCCACTTCGGCGAGGAGGACTGCCTTCGCGGCACGCGCGGCAGCGGCACGATCTTCCTGGGCCGGTGCAATCTGCGCTGCGTGTTCTGTCAGAACTGGGACATCAGTCAAGCCGACGCGGGGGAGCTCTGCCCGGCTTCGGCGATCGCCGACCTGATGCTGGAGCTCCAGGCGCAGGGCTGTCATAACATCAATTTGGTCACCCCCGAGCACGTGGTGCCTCAGATGATCGAGGCGATTGCCGCCGCCGTGGAGCGCGGCCTGCGCCTGCCGATTGTCTACAACACCAGCGGATACGACTCGGTGGAATCCATCCGGCAGTTGGAGGGCATCGTCGACATCTACATGCCCGACTTCAAGCTCTGGACGCGCGAGAGTTGCCGCCGGTATCTGGGCGCGGCGGATTATGCCGAGCGCGCCCGGGACGCGATCGCCGAGATGCACCGCCAGGTCGGCGATCTTCGCTTCACACCGGATGGACTGGCGTGCCGGGGGCTGCTCGTCCGGCATCTGGTCATGCCCGGCCTGCTGCAAGAAAGCGAGGCGATGCTCCGGTGGCTCGCCGAGTGCATCTCCCGCGACACCTTCGTGAACATCATGGCGCAATACCGACCGGAGTATCGTGTCGGCGGGCGTGAGAAGGCGAATGACTCCTTGTCTTCGATTCGATTCGCCGAGATCAATCGGCGCCCGACGGTACAGGAGATCGAGACGGTCGGCATCTTCGCGAAGCGGGCCGGCCTGCGACGGGCAGACTCTGCCTGAACGTCTATCAGTCATTGCAGGCGTGCCCGATCACGCAGGTGATGACGGGTGCAGTCAGCGGGTACGAGTTGTGGATCGGCTCTCTGCTATTACCCGAGAACGTCCCCCCCGTCTCGCAGTTGTTGACGCTGTCGTCCCCGTCCTGCCAGATCCCGTGTCCATCATTTCCCACATACTGATTGTTCACGAAGGCGTTCTCGACCGCGTCCGCACCGGCGGCCTCTCCATCGGCAATGTAGACACCGTGCGAGCCATTGTTGGCGATCAGGCAATCGGTGAAGCAGTTGCGGTCGCTGTCGCGCATGAAGATGCCCACGTCCTCGTTGTCGCGAATCTCGCAGCCGAGGATCCGGTTGCCGCGGGGAGTCAAATCCAGCGAGACCCCGGCGGCCCGGTTGTTGCGCAGGGTGCACTTCTCGATCGTCGAATCCTGAACATCTCCGCCGAAGGCGATGGCATCATATTCGTGACCGAATGACTCGACCTGACGGATGTGGATCCGCCGGCAGCTCCGCTCCAGTACGATGCCGCCGCTGGCCGAGTTCTCCACGGTCACGTTCTCGATGAGGCAGTCCTCGGCCTCCCGGACGGTGATCCCGTTGTTCCGCAGATGCTCCCGGCACGGCACATCGCACAGCTCATCTTCGGGTTGCGGATGGGGGAATCGATAGCCGCGGACGCGCAGGTTGCGCAGCACGATTCCGCGCCGCCGGATGGACGGCGCATAGGGAACCGGTTCGCCCAGAACGAACACCGGACAGTGCGTTCCCGGAGCAAGGGCAAAGAACGTTGCGTTTCCGACGCCCTCGATGGTGATGTCGTCGCGGGCGATATCGATGGACTCCGTCACTTCGTACGTGCCCGCGCCCAGGCAGATGCGCGCACCCGGCGGGGCGGTGCGAATCGCCGTGCGCAAAGCGGGCAGTGTGTCAACGAAGATGCAGAAAGGGGCGACCGGTGCGCATGTCGGGCTGGCCGGGATTCCCGGACCGGTCACGCACCTTTGAAATAATCCGAAATCCGTTGGGTCCACATCCTGATCGTTATCGAAATCGGCGCTGCGACAAACGGCCGTCCCGCTGTGGGGGACCATCGAGCGGGATCCGCACGACGTGAAGACTTCAAAGTCGCTCACGTCCACGTCGCCGTCGCGATCGAAATCGCCCGGAATCAGTGCCGGGCAGCCCGCCGCGTCGACCATCACTCCCGCGATCGTGCCGGGGCACACATCGCAATCATCGAAGACCCCGTCGCTGTCCGAATCCGCGGGTCCGTCCGGGTGGAAGCGGAAATCCGAGATGATGACCTCGGAGCCGGCGCCGCTCACCGGCGGGAGTCCATCGCGCAGCCACAGATTGAGCCGCACCTGTTCGTTGCCCGGCGACGGGTTGTCGGAGCCGGCGTACGTCCACGTCTCGATCACCGACCCCGCCGCGGGCGCAGAGCAGGAAGTGCCGTAGTGGCTCGAAAACGCAATACCGGACGCCGTCCAGTGCATGACGTGCGTCGTCGGCGCGGTTCCCCCCGGATAGTCGATGTTGAAACGGTGCAGATTGCCCGGCGTATCCCACGGCTGCACGACAAACTGGGCGTTCGCGTTGCCCGGATCGCCCCAGCGCGAGAGTTCGACGTCGAACTCGCGGTAGTGGTCAGCCGGCGCGTTCTCGTCCCACGTGAACAGACCCAGGACTTCGTTGGGATCGAGCGCATCGGCCCTGCTCTCGACCGTGAACGAGCAGCGGCCGTGGCCGAGCGAATCCGCCAGAACGACCTCGCTGGTCAGCCACCCGCTCTCATGCTGCACGATCCTCAGATGCAGCCGTCCGTTGGCGTCCACGAAGACATTCTGGCAACTGTCGGAAAAGTCGTTGGGCCCGGGGCCCATCTGGTGGCCGCTCTTGACGATCCAGTCACGGCCGGCAAACCTGATGCGCCGGGTGGGCGCCAGTCGGAGGTTGTCGAGGTAAATCACCCCGTCGTTGCCGGCCAGATTCTCGAACAGCAGGGCAAAAATGTGATTCAGCCCGGTCAGCTTGAGATGCCGCACATTCATGGTCATCGTGAACCACGCGTTCTTGGCGGATGGGACAGGGCTGCCGGCGGTCCAGCCGAAAACGTCGTCCCAGATGCCGGCGATCTGCGGCAGCGCTGAATCCGTGGCGATGTACACATCGACCTGAATGTCCGTCACGCCTCCCAGCCAGCCCGGCAGGTCGAAGGTCGATTGGCTCCAGTCGTGTCGCACCTCGACCTTGCGGTCGGCCTCGCCTGTCCACTGCATTTTCAGGACGTGCGAGCCCTCCGTCGCCGCCGGCGCGCCGCCCATGCCGCCGGCCACCGGCCAGCTCACGACCAGGCCCGGGTCGTTGGGTCCCCGCGACACCGTCAGGCCGGCCCCGGCCTCGGCGGGCTCGTAGCTGGCGAGCGGCGCACCGAAAGCCGGTGCTCCCAGCCAAGTCACCACAAGAAAAGAGCTAAAAGGATCCCCAAAGCACCTTCGGAGCTGAGGAAGCAGGCGCACGACGCAGCCCTCCAGTTGACACGCCCACGGGCCCGGTCCCTGTGACTGATCATAGCACGCTTCACCCGGATTGCGCGCCATCCTGAAGTAGCATCGGTGATATTCTGGCATGGCGCGCCGATGCACGGCAGGAGAAGCGCCGAAACACCGGGCGGCTGGATATTCAGAAGGACAGCCGGATCAGGGCTGCATTTTCCGGCGAAGCTGCGCGTAATACTCCCGCGCCCTGTTCAGGCGCTCGCGGATGCCACGGCTGCGGGCATCGGTACCGTCTTTGAACTCCTGGTCGATCTTGTCGATGGCGGCAAGTTGCCTGTCGATTACGGCCGGGCCGCGCTGGCTGCACCAGGTAGGCCGGCCGTCAACCACCACGTAGACCGGCGTGCAGTGGGCGACCGCCCCGTTATCACACACCGTGCTGGCCACGAGCCACTGGCTCTTTTCGATCGTCCGCTCCAGTTCCAGCGTCATCTGCGGCTCCTTCTTCTCGTTGGCGACCTCCTTGATGACGCCTTCGTTCCCGACGATCGTCAGATGCGTGGGCAAGCCGACGCGGGGGTGGCCTTGAACCCTGGCGGAGATGGTGACCCGACTGCCGGCGGGCAGAGCCAGCTCCGAACCGGGCCACTGGCCGTTTACGGTGAATTCCAGCGCCGGCCCGTTGCTCACGAAGGTGCGGCCGGCTTTCAGGCCGCGGAACCACTCGTCGATGTCCAGCTTCGGACCGGTCTGTACAAACGTTCGCACTTCCCCGATGGTCGAGCCCCACGGCACGTCACTGCCGGCCGCCGCGGTCAGCCGGAAGCCCAGGTTGAGGTAGTCGTAGTAGTCCATCGCGTTGAGCAGGCTGAACTGCAGCAGCTCGATGAAGTCCAGCTCGCCGGTCGTCACGTACCAGGGGAACCCGCGCGGAAGGTTGCAGCCCTTCCATGCGAAGTGGGCAAAACCCACCAGGGCTTCATCCTGCTGATGCAGCCGGCGGAACGTGAGGTCGTAGAAATCGTAGTTGCCCACGTCACGCACCAGGCTCTGGATGTTGAGCCCGATGATGTGCCCGAACGTGCTGCGGGGCTCCTCCTGACCGGCGGCCAGGCAGTAGTCGCCTTTCCGCGAGCGGTATGCCTTGCCGAAGCCCATCTGCCGGAAGAACGTCGTCTGGTGGTCCCCCATCTCCAGCACGTTCACGACGTGCAGATCTTCGGCCACCGCGTAATGAAGCAGGAACTCGCGGTGGGCGTCTTCGAGGATCGGGTGATGCACGTGCACGTCGCCCGACCACCACCCGCGCTGTGGCAGGTGGACCCACCGTTTCAACTCGATCGTGCGGGTGAGGGCCTTCTCCCGGCCGTCGAGCGTGAATTCCTCGACCACCGGGACATATTCCAGCCCGTGCTGCACCGCGATGCGCCAGGAACCGGCGGGCAGATCGATTGTAAAGTCGCCCGAGGTCTGATACATCACCGGCTCGCGCCAGTACGGGATCGAGGGCATCAGCTCGTAGACGTACGAGCGGTCGTTGTTGTTGCCCTTGCCCATGGTCTTGCGGACCGGTCCGATCCAGTTGCGGTCGGCCTCGAAGCGGATGCCGCGCACAAACTGATCGGTCTGTGATGGCCGGGTGCTGACCTGCCCGTCGGGAGGCAGTCTCACGTCGCCGGACGTGCGGCCCGTGATGCAGACCATGGCAGGGGTCGGTTCGTTCGTGGCCGTGTCGATCAGGCGGAACCGCACGGTCGTGACTTCGGCCGCCGGCGAAGCCGCCGCACCGGCCAGAAAGGTGATGATGCACGGTGCCATCCGACGGCGGCGTGAAGCGGACGGCTTCGACGCGACGCGCGGGATCACGGACAGATTCGTCATGAAGTCACTCCGGGTGAATCTGGATCAGGCTGCGGTCGCTGCCGCCGAGCCCGCGGAACCTGGTTTCAGAGACGATGGCGGCCACGCCGCTGCCATCTGGACTGGGCCATGAGAGACGGGGCATCAGCGGTTCGAGATGGTTTCGAGCATGACGTCCGGCGGGCGGCTGTTGTCGAGCAGGGCGGTGATGAACGGATCGCCCGGCCGCAGCCGGTTGGCCTCCTTCAGGAGGTCGTAGGCCTTGTCTCGCTGGTGGCTGAAGTACAGGACGTAGCCGAGCAGGACCATGCGGTCCAGATTCGCGGGCGCCTGCCGCTGGGCTTCGCACAGGGCGGCCAGGTGGGTATCAAAGTCGGCCCGCCGGCCGTAGTCGTCGCGAATGTCGAAGCCGAGGAACACGAACCGCGGCTGCAGTTCGTAAGCCCGCCGCAGGAAGGGGATCGCGTCGCGATACCGCCCGACGGCGAAGAGGGCGTGGGCGGTGTACAGCCGGGCAGCCGGGTCGCCCTGGTGCGTGTCGGCGGCGAGCTGAAATGAGTCGGCCGCCTCGTGGTACTGGCCGCGATTAAACAACTCGAGCGCCTTGGCCAGGTGGCCCGAGTAGTGCTTCAGGACGATGTCGGTGCGGGCGTTCGACTCGTCATAGAAGTATCCGTAGTTATAGCCCTCCATGTATCCGTACCGGTAGGCGTCGCCGGTGGCATCCCCGGCGCCGTAACCGTGATAGCCGTAGCCGTACCGGCTGGGCTGCCCGCCAAAGTACCGGTAATTCGCGAAATCGCGACGGGTTCCAGAAACCCGGGGACCCGTCGGCTCAGACTCATAGCCGTACGGGGCCCATGCGCCCGTGCCGGGGGGCACGGCAGGCGCGTCGCTCGTTCCCATGCCCGCGGGGAATTCGGTGTCCGGGAAGGCCCGGCGCATCTCCTCGACACTGGGCGTTCGAGAGGATCGTTCGGAGCTGGCCAGCCGCATCGCCCGCTCGCGGCGATCGACCACCGGCGGTGAACCCGGCTCGGCGCTGGGCAGCACTTTCGAGTAGGGCAGATCTTTGGTTCGTGTTCGGTTCTGAGAGGAGGCGGCGGAGGCTTCCCGGGCCGTCTTGGGGCGCGGAATCGTGGCCAGATGCCGCATCGCCTCGGGGATGGAGCCGATGCTGGCCGGTCGCGTGGCCGCAGCAGACTTGGCCTCTTTAACGGTAGCAGCGGGCTGGCTTTGGGGTGCCCCGCCCAGGGCGAGCGAAGTGAGCGCAAGCGGAACGCAAGACAGCCGGATAAGCCATCCGCAAGCTGACATCGTGCGCCTCCCGTTTCGTACGGCGTTTGGAGTGTACGCGGCCGCTTTATTATCGCCCGCCGGCTCCTCCGCCGCAAGCCAGACTCGTCGTTGGCCCACACTCCCGCTGCCGTACAGATATCCCCTGACTCACCAGACACCCGGCCGGTCTTTCGGGTTAGGGGCCAGTTGGCTCAGGATCGCAGGTGTTTCTTCTTTGCCGGCCGGCGAGCCCCGGATGGGGCCGGCCAGAGCTCACGAACCAACTGGAAGACCTCGGCGGCGGCAAAACCCACAACGCTGCCCCGGAACCGGGCCAGCGCTTCTATGGCGGCCAGCGATCGTGCCGGAATTCCGTCTTTCAACTGCGAGGCGTACGCCCGCATGGCCTCGATCTTTGCGGGAAGGGTGACCGAGATGTCCACAAAGTGGTGTGGCTCAAACACCGGTTCTATGCCCGGCGCGGACCAGTGGGTTTCTGACACGGTCTCGTAGCAGAGGACGCGCCGCACGACGTGGCGGCGCCCGTCGGGCCGCAGGGCGACCATGGCCGCATCGAACACCTGCCGGTGGTCCTCGTGTCGGTCGCCCGGAAAGGGCAGCATCGCCGTCAGCGGCGCCGTGCGTTCAAGGAGCTCGCAGAACGTTTTGTTCAACTTGTGCTCGGGAATCCGGTGCAGGGTGGTGACGGGCAGGTCCAGGAAGATGAGCTCGCTGACGCCCAGGATTTCCGCGGCCCGGGCGGCCTCGCGGCGGACCTTTCGCACCTGTGAAGAAGGATAAAGAGGGGTACCCTTGGTGACGATAGCGACGGCCACGCGCCGACCCTCGCGTGCGAGGCGCCGAATGGTTCCGCCGCAGCCCAGCACTTCGTCATCCGGATGCGGTGCGATCACCAGAACGTCGGTTGACACATGCGTGCTCCTGGGCGGGGCATTGCCGGCGAGAATCGCTCTCAGCCGAGCCTCTCTCCGGCCTGCAACGGCACCGCGACGCCGTCGCTCCATTCCATATCGGTCACTTGCAGGCGTCCGCTTGCCGTCTGGACGACCGGAAGCCCATCCCGCAACTCCACAATCAGCCCCGGCGGCATGTCGGGCTCTTGACTTGGAAACGACAGGCCAGACCGCTTTTCGTCTGCCATTCCGCTGGTGCCTGCCGGCTGCGGCGGACACGGCCGGGCCCGCCAGATCACGAGCCGGCGCTGCTGGTAGTACGTAAACGCCCCGGGGTACGGCCGGCTGACCGCCCGGATCAGCCGATAAACCGCGTCCACCGGCTGTGCCCAATCGATCAGGCCATCCTCGGGCCGGCGGCGGGGGTAATACGTGGCCCGGGCAGAGTCCTGGGGCCGGTGGGGCACCCGGCCGGCGGCGAAGGCGGGCGCCAGGTCAGCCATCATGTCTTCCAAAACCTGATTCGTTCGAGCGATCAGGTCGCAGGCGTAGTCATCCGGCAGGACAGGTACTGGGCGTTGTTCGATGAGGTCGCCGGCGTCGGGTTCGTCAGTCAGATAGAACAGGTTCGCGGCGGCGGGGCGGTCCAGCAGGATCGTCCAGGCCACCGGGGCCCGCCCGCGACCCTCGGGCAGCAGCGTCGGGTGGAAGCCCACCGCCCCGAGCCGCGGCATCGCCCGCAGTGATGCCGGCAGGAGCTGCGACAGGCCCACGATAAAGAGCCAGTCGGCCGGATGATCGCGCAGGAATTCCACGACCGCCGGGTCGGTTACTTTGCGAAAACCGACAAACGGGACACCCGCCTCGCGGGCCAGCGGCTCGAGGTCCACGTAGTCGCTCACCCCGGCCGCATGCTCACGCGCCAAACCGCACACGCCGGTCAGCGGCAGCCCGCCGCGCCGCATTCCGCGAAGCGCCGCCGCACTGGAGCTCACGCTGCCGATGAGAACCGATCCCATGGCTGTCAGTCTATCGGACGTTGCCATCTCTTGACGAGTCATGGGCGGCCGATCGTTCGCTGCCACGGCGTCGAAGGCCGGACCGGACTTGACCCTGTGGTGCCGCAGTGCGGCGCCCGCTGAAGATCGACCATCCTTTGCCACTCCAGTTGTCACGCGGACATTGAAACAGATGGGGCTCTTTGAGGCTGGCTTGGGAGGCCATACCGCTCGACCGCTCAGCCGGTCGCTAACCTGCCGGGGTTCGGGGTGTCTGGTGTGGTGGCCGCGAGGGCCCGGTTTTATGCCCTCCTCCACGGCTCGCTGCGGCGGGTTGGCCACAGACGGAGGAAGCCCCATGCGTTTCATGCTCGTTTGCCTCGCCATGCTTCTGCTCGTGCCCGGAATGGGCTGCCCCGCGGTCGAGGCCGAGAACGGCGTCGTGTTCGGCGGCTATGGGGATGGATATGGGACCTGCGGCGCCTACGACTGTTCTGATTTCTGGTACGAAGAATCTGGGTATTACTACGACGACTTCTACTATGATGACGGCTGGTACTACGACGACTGGTACTACGAAGACGGTTACTACGATGGCTACTATGATGACGGCTATTACGACGACGGCTACTACGATGATGGGTACTACGACGACGGCTACTACGACGACGGCTACTACGACGAAGATGAATACTACGACGAAGAGGAAGATTTCTGGGATGACTGGTGGTACGAGTGACCCCGGCGTGCGGTCTTGATAAGCAGTTTCAATGCAGGAGGCGCCGAAGATCGCCTGTTCGCGGCGCCTCCTCGCTTTGATGTCGCCCCTTCCTGAACCTGCCGTCTCCACGCTCTCCCGATTTCCCTCGCAACCTCGCCCTCCGGCGGACGTAACATGAAGTGGCACTACGCTTCGCCGACCGTCCTTTCGAAGCGGTCACGGCGAGGCGAACGTTGCCGAGGTCCCGACCGGTCAAGTTCTGACGCTTTGTCTGGGCAGGTCGCCAGCCCCGCCGGTCTCCCGGTGTCCCGGGCGTATGGGTGGGAACCTCGGCAGGCAGGTCTCCCCCGCATGGCCGGTCCCACCCGGCGGGCGGGATCTGCCGATACGGATCTTGAATGGCCCCGGCAGGGGGGATCTTCCGGGACCAATGTGAGGTCCCGCCCGTGGCGTGTGACGGACCGGCACGGGCCCTGCCAGCGGTTGACCCCTCCCGTGGTCCGCGTGAAGATGCTGAGGGCGATCGGCGGCGGAGCCGTCCTGCCCGCCCCGGTGGAACCGTCCGGCGCAGCGAGCGTCTAACATGTCAAAGCCAGCGATGGTACCGGCAGGGTCTCGAACGCCGGATGAGGCCGCCCTGATCGAGCAGGCCCGGGCGGGAGACATGTCGGCCCTCAGCCGGCTGGTGAGCCGTTATCAGGACCGGATCGTCAACACCTGCTGGCGGCTCTGCGGCAATCTGGACGACGCCCAGGAACTGGCCCAGGAGGCGTTCCTGCAGGCGACGCGGCACATCGGCAAGTTCCAGCAGCGGTCCGGTTTCTACACCTGGCTGTTCCGGATCGCGGTGAACCTGTCGATCTCGCACCGCCGCAGGCAGAGTCGTTCGCCGCGGCTCTCGCTGTACCGGGCCGATGGAGAAGACATGGCCCTCGCCGCGCAGGATGGCTGGCCGACCCGCCGGTCGGAGCAGGAGCTCGATCCGGCCGCCCGGCTCTCGGCGCGGGAGGTGCAGGACCGCGTGCTGGCCGAGCTCGAACGGCTCGACGACGATCATCGCTCGGTGCTGGTCCTGCGGGATATCGAGGGGCTGGATTACCAGCAGATCGCCGAGGTCCTCGAAGTGGCGGTGGGGACGGTGAAGTCGCGGATCCACCGCGCACGGATGGAAATGCGGAGCCGATTGAAGGAAGTTGTTGGTTCTGAGTCCTGAGTCGTCGGTACCCGGTGGGACACAGGAAAGCCGGAATCCTGAGTCTGATCGGCATGCTGGCGCCGGGTAACGGGAAGCGATGCCGAAGGGCATACTCAGAACCCAGAACTCATAACTAAGAACCAAAGACCATGGACCCGCGGAAGCGTGAACAGTTGCTCGAGCAGCTCTCGGCCTACCTGGACGACGAGCTGACCGCCGCCCAGCGCCGTGAGGTGGAGGCGTTCCTCGCCGAGGACGCCGGGGCCCGCACGGTGCTGGCGGAGCTGCGCGCAACCTCGCGGGTGCTCGGCGAGTTGCCGCGGGCGCGGGCCTCCGACCGGCTGCTGGAGGGGATCCGCACGCGGCTGGAACGCGAGGCGCTGCTCGGCGATCTGCAGGGCGCCCCGTCACCTGTCCCGCGGGAGAGGACCTTCGGCCTGCGCTGGGTGGCGGCGGCCGCGGTGATCGGGCTGGCGTTCGTGACGGTTTATCTCATCAGGCCGATGTCTCAGCGCGACAACCCTGTCATCACGCTCGCCAGCAAAGACCAGGCCGCCCCCCATGAGGACAGTCCGGCCAAGCCCCGTCTGGCTGAGGCGCAGGAGCGGGGCCGGGAAGTGGCGCAGCGGGGTTTCGCCGAGACCCCCGCCGCAGCGCCGAATTCGAAACCGCCCTCAGCTCCGCTGCCGCCGGCGGAACTCAAGATCTTTGCCAGCAATGACCGTCGTACCGGCTCAGCGGAGCGGGAACCCGCGGTCGAGCACATGAAAGGAGTTGCCGTACCGGCCCCAGGACGTGAGCGGCAAGCCGACGGCCGCCTGGAGGGGACGGTCGAGGAACGCCGACTGGCACAACTTGGGCAGGAGCAGGCTGATTCGCACGAAGGCCGATCAAGCCAGCCCGCGGCACCCCGGCACGGCGCTCCCGTGGTTGCCCTGGTCGAGTTGAACACCCCCACAGCCGCCTCCCAGCAGCAGGCCGCTCAACTGCTCAAGGAGCGGTTCGCGTTTGTCGAGGCCGGTGACGCGCTGGTCTTGAACGGAAAACTGCCGGCCAGGGCGAAGGCCGGCGGTGCGCCCGCTGCCGTGGAGGACCTGGACCTCATGGCGGCGGGCCGGCCCGAGGCGATCACGCAGCTCCACCGTGACGACGATACGATGCTGGGCGCGAAGGTCGCGAGGGTCCGGCAGGTGCCGGACGCCAGGGCGGTTATCCTGACGCGCGTTCTGGCCGACGACACGCTCGCCCGCACCCTCGACGAGGTCCGCTCGCAGTGGCCCGCCGCGAAGGTTCGCGTGCTGCCCGCGGAGGAAAGCCGGCGGGTGGCCCTGGGAGACAAGGTGTCCGACGCGGCCGGGCAGGCGGGCGAAGCGCGTTCCTGGTATATGGGCTATGGACATTCCTTGGAGAAGTATTTCGCTGCATACCCGGCGGAAGATGCCCCGGTCCGCACGCAGGCCGCTCAGGATGAGTTCGGCCGGGGTGCGGCCACGCAGCCTCACGAGACCGTTGCGGCCACCGTGGCCCGGTCCGCAGCCCCCGCGCCCCCCGCGCCTGCGGCCGCATCCCATTTCGAGACGCTCCCGCCACCCGCAACCCCCGCCCCCCCCGCGCAGGCGTTCGGTCTTGCTCCCGCGAGCGCCGCGCCGGGTCCGCATGGCGGCGTCGCGATGCAGACGGCCCCGGCTGACCGGTACACCGTGACCGAAAGCGTGGCAGCGGTGGCCGACCATGACTATGCCGACAGTCAGCCGGCCACGGGAAATCGGCTCACGTATGGCGGCTTTGGTGGAGGTGGGATCGGCGCCGCCACATTCGACCGAGCCGCCGTCACCTCCCAGCCGGCGTCCCAACCTGCCGCATCCCTGGCCAGCTCCCCGAGCGGTGAGCAGGGCATGATCGTCCTCTACGTCCGCTTGGCCACACCCGCCAGCCAGCCGGTCGACGTGTTGCTCGAGAGCGGCCCGGACGTGCCGGCCCAGCCGGCTCGCAGCTCCCCGCCCGCATCCTTATCCTCCCCCTGACCCCGCTGCTCAATGGCGTGCATCGCCCGGATGCGCCGGGCCACGGATGGGCCTCGAGCCGAAAGGGGGGCTTTCTTGTGGCCCCCGGCGGTTCCTGCTAATCTTCCACGTCCTGCCGGGCCGCATCCCGGCGGGTGAGACGCGGGATCTTCGGTACGGCCGGCCCGTCGGTTGTCATGGCAGGCGGGCTTCACTTCCGCTGAGAGCGGTGCCCGAGATGCCCACCGTCGGAGGGTCATCGCCCGGGGCCGGGTATGCCGATGTTAAGATGCGGCGTGCACCCAGGGCTGACCTTGCGGTGGGCAGGCAGGGAGCCGCCCCGGCCCGGCGAGAAAGGAGTCTCGTATGCGTCGATTCTCTGCATCGGCACAGTGGGCGATGATCCTGGTGCTCGCGGCGGCGACGGCCGGCTGCAGCGGAGGCGGCGGCAGGGGAGGCGTGTCGCGGCTGGCGCCCCGTCCGGCCCCGTTCCTCGAAGGGGTGCCCGTGCCCAAGGGCTTCGACATGGTGAACCGGATGACCGAGGATTACGAATCCGGGGGCCAGCGCACCGCCCGACATATGTATCGCGGCTTCGCCGACCCGGCGGAGGTACGCGACTTTTATCGTGAACAGATGCCGCTGACCGGCTGGAGCCGCGTCAGCGATCAGAACGTCAAAGGCCGCCGGACCCTGCGGTTTGAGCGGCGCAACGAGGCCTGCACGGTCGAGATCGAGGGCAACTGGATGAATCACACGACCATCCAGGTGATCCTCAACCCGTTCAGCCGCAATCCTTCGGAGCCGCCCCGGCGACCAGTACCATGAAGCAGACGCGACGCAAAGAGCTCAAAACCAACGAACTTCAACTGTGGTTGCAGCAGACGTATCAGTCGCTCGAACGCAACAGCACCTACATCCTGGCGGGTGTCCTGGCGGTCGTGGCCATTCTGGTCATCGCCCTGCTGATCCAGCAGCGCCGCCACAACAAGCAGCAGACCGCCTGGAACATGTACTATGAGCTGCGCGAGAAGGACGTGACCGCCGAACCGGACGCCCTGGACCGCGTTCGTCAACTCGCGGCCGGATGGGGCGACGACGCCAATCTCGGACCGTTCGTCCTGCCGCTCAAGGGCAGCATGGAGAACCGGCTTGCCCTGAGTCTGACGCGCCCGGAGGACAAGGACCGCAAGATCCAGTTGCTCAAGGATGCCTCCGCCACGTACATCGGTCTGCTGGCCAGATTCAAGGACCTGTCAACCGTCGCGGCGGAAGCACGCATGAGCCTGGCGGGCATTGAAGAATCGCTGGTTGTGCTCGGCGCGGGCAGCGTCGATAAGGTCCGCCAGTATTACCAGGAACTGGTCGAAACCAAGCCCAACGCCTATGCGGATCTCGCGGCCGAGCGGCTGGGTGCACTGGATCAGCGGCTGCGCCCGATCGAGATCATCGCGACGCGTCCGGCGGCCACCCTGCCCGCCACGCCGGTTGAAACCGCCCCCGCCGCCGTTGCCCCGCCGGCCACGACGCCGGCCGCCACCGCTCCGGCCACGCTTCCGGCCACCGCGCCCGGGGGCTGACACCGCCGCACTCTCCGGGTACGCTCAGGCATCGGGCACCGGAGTCATTCATGCCGCAAAACTGGGGTCAGCAGGTCCGGTCGGCATTGCGTGCCGTCCTGCGACGACGTTGTCCCGCGTGCGGGCAGGGCGATGCGTTTGACGGCTGGTGGCGCATGCGCCGCACCTGCGGCGTCTGCGGGCGACTCTTTCATCGTCATCCCGGCTCGACAACCGGGGTCATGCAGATCGGTTCGCTGATCGTGACCCTGTTCGGCTTCGTTTCCTTCGCCGCCCTGCACCTGATCGCGGGCTGGCCGATGGATAGAGCCATCGCCGGCATGGCCGTTCTGACCACCGTGTTCGGGCTCATCGCCCATCCCTATGCAAAGCTGCTCTGGGAAGCCGCCGACGTGGTCATGGACCGGATGGAGGAGGGGGAGTGAGCATCTTGCGCAGAACCGTTTGGAGGATTCCGCCGTTGCGGTAGTAATCGATCTCAACGGGCGTATCGATGCGGCAGGTGACGGGGAACTTCGTGACCTGCCCGTCGTCGCGGCGGGCGATCACGGTGAGGTCCTGCAGGGGTTTCAAAGTGTCCCCGAGGCCTTCGATCTCGAAGACTTCGTGGCCGGTGAGATGCAGGGAGTCGCGGCTCTGACCGTCCTTGAACTGGAGCGGCAGCACGCCCATGCCGACCAGGTTGCTGCGGTGGATGCGCTCGAAGCTCTCCGCGATGACGGCCTTCACGCCGAGCAGGAAGGTGCCTTTGGCCGCC